>CALWHD010000095.1 GCA_944380235.1 uncultured Blautia sp. | reverse complement strand
TATAAACAGCCCACAGAGAGATGACGCAAAGGCGCGGCGCTTTCTGCAGGCAACAAAAGAAAAGTAGAAATACTTAATCCTCCCCTTTTTTAGGAGCTGCTCTATGACCTGGCAGCTCCTTTTCTCTGTTTCTGCCTTTTTTCCTGGATTCTTTTTCCTCTGTAATGCTGTACAAAGTTTCCTCCCACACAGTTCTGTTTTCCCGCAGGATTTCTCTGAAACAACACGCCGGAAGAGGGGAGCCTGCTCTTCCGATCTCAATGGTAATACTGGGAATCTGCAGTTTCTGCAACGCCCAGTCTTTATACCCTGCCGGATCCAGACTGTCATAACTTTCCTCCAGATCATACCCTGTGGCAGCGGCAATCCGCCCCGCAAACCTCCTGCTCTGCCGGTATAATTCTCCTACCTGTCCAAAATTCCAGTAGATCACTGCCCCGGAGGAATGATAGCTGACCGTTCTCTTAAACCGTTCTCTCCTGGTCAGTTCTGCAAGGGCCGCTGACTCTGCCTCACATTCCGGTGCCCTGCCTTTATACTGTCGAGAAGAGGGTTTTCCTTTCATATCTTCATATATCTCCCACTGCGCGTCAAAATTTCTGTTTAAATCCACCCCTCTGGCATTTGCCTTCCATCTGGTAAAATAGGGTCCGCAAGGCAGGCGTCCTCCTTCTTCTTTGGCAATCTGCCAGACCAACTCTCTGATCTTTTTGTTCCGGATTCCTCCCGGTCCCAGCTGGCTGATGGTTACACCGTCAGGATTTGCCATGGGAACAATGTGGATTGCCTTTCCCTCCAGCAATGTTTCATAACTCTCCCCTCTGCTACTCTTCCTTCCCTTTGACACTGCACTTAAAAATTCCGCTGTCTGCTCCATGATCAGCTGGGAGGTCATGTATTCCCTGCCGTGGATCCCACCGAATATGAGAACCTTGTCCTCTGCTTCTTTTCTGCCTGCAACCAGATGAAAAATCTCTCGCTCATCTGCCGTCTTGCCCAGACTGTCCACCTCTAAATTCTCCGGAAAAATCTTTTCAAAAAGTTCCAGATCATTTTTCATATTTTCATAGGTATAGCCTGAAAATTTTCCAAAGCCTGTATTATACATTGACTACTCCTTTAAAAATCATTATAATAATAGATATTCTAAACAAGGGAGATTAAGAAGTGAAGAACTTAAAACGACTGCTTGCCATAATAGGAGTTGTCCTTCTTGCAGGCATGTATGTCCTGACTCTTATTTTTGCACTGACCGATAATTCCAATTCAGGCAATATGCTGATGGCATCTCTCTTTGCGACGGTATTTGTCCCTATCCTGCTGTATGCCATTACTCTGGTCTGGAAATGGACCCGCCGCAAGGATGATATGATTCCCCAGATCTCAGAAGAAGATTCCGGAATCGACACCGTGATTTTCGACATCGGCAAGGTATTGGTACATTATAACTGGCAAAAGCCTCTGCAGGATTTAAAGTATGATGAAAAGACTGCATCCGCAGTAGCCTCTGCGATCTTTTTAAGCCAGCAATGGCAGGAGGCGGACCGGGGAACAGGCACGGAGGAGGAGATCCTTCAGTCCTTTATCAGCAACAATCCCGCCTACGAAAAGGAAATCCGTGAAACCTTTGAAAATATGGGAAAATCCATCAAAGAATGCTCCTACACCCGGAGCTGGCTGAAATATCTGAAACGCAGAGGGTACAAGCTGTACATACTCTCTAACTTCTCTGAACCGCTCTATAAACGGGCGGCAAATGAAATGAAATTCCTGGAACTTATAGATGGAGGCTATATGTCCTGGCAGGTTCACTGCCTGAAACCGGAACCGGAATTTTTCCAGAAACTGATCCATGATTTTAACATTGATCCGACACGGGCCGTGTTCGTCGATGATCTTCTGGAAAATGTAGCGGAAGCCCGTACCCAGGGACTCCACGCAGTGCATTTCACCGGCAGAAAAAATGCACTGCAGGCACTGGCAGAATTTGGTGTAAAATGATTTAATTGAAAAAGAGAAGCAGGAACCTGTAAATGATAGGCTCCTGCTCTTTTTTCTTTCTTCTATTTTGTCTGAAAACAGATCTGTTCCAACAGCTTTACTATCTGTACTGCACTGTCGGCCGGAATATTTCTGCGCTGGGCCTCTGCCATCTCTCTTTGTTTCTCCGGGGATTCCAGAAGTTCTATTCCCTGCCGTATCTGCTGATCCAGTGTCCTGGGCGCAAGGGACATCCCCCGCCTGGCAAAAAATTTCCTGTTTGCGGTTTCGCATCCCGGTATGGGTTCCGTATGGACAATGGGAATTCCTGATACTGCTGCCTCCGTGGAAGTCAGTCCCCCTGGCTTTGTATACAGGATATCGCAGGCCTTCATGTAAAGATCCATCTGCTTTGTCTGTCCTATGATAAAGATCTGATCTTCTCCTGCAAATTCCTTTTTCATTTTAAGAAAAATCTTTTTATTTCCTCCGCAGATCACCACAATAGATGCATATTCCTGAACTTTTTCCCACATCTGCCGACAAAGTTTTTCCAGATCACCTGCTCCCATACTTCCTCCTGCCAGAAGGAAGATCTTCCTGTCTTTCGGAAGACCCAGATAGCTTCTCACCTTGTCTTTTTCCGCCTTTTTTCCAAATCTTCTGCTCACGGGTATGCCATAAGGCATCAGCTTTTCCTCCGGAATCCCTCTTTTCACACACGGAGAAACCAGATCTTTATGGGGTGTAATATAGTAATCGCATCTGGTCTCCTCCCAGAAGGGAATACAGGTGTAGTCTGTCATCACTGCTACCAGCGGCGGCAGATCCACTCCCTGCCGTTTCATATAGGTCAGTGTCTCCGCCGGATACAGGTGGGGCATGACTATAGCATCAAACTTTTCCTCCCCCAGATATGCCTGGAGATACTTTCCCATTTTTGCATTTACATAATACACCGGAGATTTTCTTGTAATCCTGCTGACCGCCATTCCCAGCTTATATACCAGCCCAAATACAAGAGGTGCTTTCTTTACCGTATTGACATACACATCTCCCACTGTCTGGGAAACCTTCTGCCCTGCAAGTACCAGATAATCAAACAGAACTGCTTCGTGGCCTTCTGCTTCCAGTTCTTCTTTCACTGCCATACCTGCCGCGTCATGCCCTCCTCCGGTTTTACAGGACAATATTAATACTTTCATACCCTACTCCTTCCTGAACAGAAAATGAACCTGTCTTTCTTCCCTGTTATGTAATTCTTCTGCATGTTTATCCAGGATGATCAGAGAGATCAGTGCCGCTCCTGCCGCAGGCACCGGGCTGATCTTGCATATGATCGCGCTGATGCACCAGCAGATATATGCCGCTGCCGTCCTGAAGCTGTGCGGCTCCACGATCACTATGATGGAAAAAAACAGATACCATCCAGCCAGAAGCAGCGCACCGGAAATGTGGGGGAACATTCCCAGCAATACGCCAAAAGAAACTGCAATCGCCTTCCCGCCTTTTCCCATGTTTCCCACAGGAAACGCATGACCTGCCACAGGCGCTGCAAGCACCAGGGCAAAAGCAGGATGTACGATTCCCAGTTTCTGTGCTGCCAGATAAACCGGCAGAAAACCTTTCAAAATGTCACACAGCAGGACCAGCATCCCACACCAAAATCCTCCGCATAAAAATGCATTGGCTGTCCCGGGATTACCGTCCCTGCTGATTTTTCTGATATCGATTCCTTTCATCCTGCGGGGTATCCATTCGCCAAAAAGAATACTTCCTGAGCAATATCCCGCCAGAATAAAAAAAAGATATTCTGTTATCATAAATCCTCCCATGTTTTCTTCATTTTATAAAATTCCGGAATATACAGAATCAAAGTAGCCGTCATGATCAAGATTTCCACACAGATAAGGACATCTGCTGTCTCTGCTTTCATTCCAGGAAACAATACCAGAACGCAAAGTACAGCAAACAGGCTTCCGGTACAGACTTTTCCGAACCATCTGGCGCCGTCCAGTTTTCTCTTGTGCCGCAGATTGATCAGCCCCATTACAGCCATAAACCCTTCTTTCAAGATCATCAGAGCCACCAGCCAGCGCATATTCTCATACCGGAAAGCAAGGCAAACAGCAATAGCACCGTGCGTCAGCTTATCTGCAACAGGATCCAGAAATTTTCCGAATTCTGTTATCATATGAAATTTTCTTGCCACTTTTCCATCCAAAAAATCTGTCAAAGTAGAAATCAGTACGATTCCGGCTGCTGCATAATAATCCTTTAAGGAATCTGCCCCCAGATAGATCACACAAAATACAGGTATCAGCAGAATCCTGAAATATCCCATACAATTTGGGATGGACCATAGCTCTTCTTTCTTTATCTTCTTCATAGGCACACCCGGCTTTCTCTTTGCAGTATAGCAATCTCAGTCTCTGATAATAGTAACAGTATATCATTTTTATTTTCAAATAGCTAGAAAAAACTGCCATTTATTTTTATAGTTTTTTGACAATTTTTCCATATTATGCTGTAATTTTTACATAATTCTTGTTTCTTTCTGCCCTTTTTCTCTACACCAGTTTCACAAATTCCGCAAAGGCTTTTCCTTTCCTGCAAAGTTCTTCATATGTTCCCGACTCTTCTATCTTTCCCTGCCTCATATATAAAATCTTATCGTATTCTGCCAGCAGCGGAGACCTGATATCATGGGTGATCGCCAGAAGGGTCAGACCTTCCGTCTTCAGCAATTCTGCTTCCATCTGCGCAGCACTTTTCTTATCAATCGCAGAAGTACCTTCATCCAGGATAAGGACCGGCTTTTTGTGATAGAGTGCCCGCGCCAGAGCAATCTTTTGTTTTTGTCCGCCGGAAAGACCTGCTCCATTATCCATGATCTTTGTGTCAAACCCTTGGGGAAAAGCGGACAGAATTTCCTCCAACCCACTGATACGGCACGCTTCCTTCAGCTGCTCCTGTTCCGGTTCCTCCATAAGGGTAATATTTTCCAGGATTGTAGTATTAAACAAAAAGACATTCTGTCCTGCCGTAGCAAAAAGACTTCGATATCCCAAGGCTTCCTGCTGTCCGATTTTCCTGCCGTCCACAGAGATCAGCCCTGCAGAATAAGGATAAATTCCGTTCAGCAGATTGATCAAAGTTGTCTTTCCGGAACCACTTTCGCCTGTAAGCGCGTACTTTTTCCCTTTCTCAAAGATAAAATCAACACCTGAGAGGACTTCTTTTCCATTTCCATAAGAAAACTTCAGTCCCGAAATCCTGATCTCTTTTTTAAAAGTAACCGGGGTTTTCTGGGCTTCCCTGTTGTTCTCTTCCTCCAGGACTGCGCGGAACCGTTCCTCCAGTGCTTTCCCTGCTGTAATCCTGGGAATATTCTGCATGATCAGAGTCAGAGGCTGCACAAAAGCACCTGTCAGCTGCATGACTGCCACCAAAGTTCCAACGGTCATAGTACCTGCCATGACCATACCTGCAGAAAGAAAAAGGACCAGCAGCTCTGTTCCCACAGACATTCCCATGGATAAGGTTTCGCTTTTTCCCATAAGCTTATCCAGCAATATTTTCCTGTGATTATATTCTCGATTCCTTTTCTGAAACTGCTCCCTGCTTTTTGTCTGATGAAAGAAAGTAAGGATCGTATAAAAGCCTTCCAGATGGTTCTCACTGTACTCCGTCATCGATGCCAGCTTTTGAGAGACCTCTCCCTGCGTCTTTTTTATTTTTCTGTTTATAATTTGAGGGGTTAAATAAATACCTGCGGTACAGACTGCCACCACCAAAGTGATTCCCGGGCTCGCCGCTGTCAGGGAAATCGTTACCACCAAAAGAGAGATCAGATTCTGTACCACCAGCAGCCTGCTTTTTACCGCACCTTCTTGATAGATATGAATATCATTCGTCAGCAGGGAGAGATAGTCAGATACCGGACGCTGACGGAATTTCTCGTAGGAGCGCTCCATGATCTTCCCATAAAGCTTTTCCCTCAGAACAGCAATAAAGTCGTCTGCCAGCTTCTGAGTATAAACATTCCTGATATAATAAGTAAAAAAATAACAGAGCAGAAAAACGCAGGTAAAAATAATGATTTGCCTAAACCTGCTCCTGTCTCCCGCTCCTGCAGTATCGATTGTCACCTGAATGATCAGGGCGATCGCCACCTGACAGATTGCTGCAATCAGATTAATGCCAAGATATCCGGCATAACGACTGGTCGTAATCCGACAATATTTTTTCACTGCGGTTCCTCCCCCACTGGTGATGAAATAATAGAAATGCTGCGCATTTTACCATCTTTTGACTCATTCTCATAGTATTTCCTGCAAAGAGCCGTATATTCCTCCAAAAATCTCTGAAAATCTTCATCGTTCAGATAGAGATAATCTCTTCCGGCAAAAAACATTTCCTTTCCCAGCCCATCATTTTTTTCATAAAATCTTTGAAAATCCAGCAAAAGTAAAAGAAGAAATCCTGAAATCGACTGAAAATCATCTCCTTTTTCCGCTCCTGTCATACTGTAAGTTTTTTCAACAGTTCCGCGGATCCTGTTTTCCTTTACTACCTTCAGAATTCCATTCTCTTCCAGCACTTTGATATGATTGTATACAGAAGCTTTCGATATCCCCTTTAAAAATTCGATCATCTCACCTGCAGTCGCCTGTTCATGAATGGATAAATACTGTAAAATCCTGATTCTCACAGGGTTCATCAATAATTCTGTTTTTTTCATCTCAGTTCTCCTTTTTATAATATTATATTATTCTATTTTATTAGAATAATATAATATTATAAAATATTTGTCAAGTTTTTAATCCTCTATCTTGTATCCTTTCTCTTTCTATGCTACACTATTTCTAATTTTTACCCAAAAGCCCATAAAGACACAATACTGCTTCCGGTTTTATCAAAAAGACACGGCTGCAGTAACGGAAGGGAGGATTTACTTATGGCACTGATTAAAAACAAGATTCCGATTCTCGAATACGATGACAATCCTTCTGCAGTTCTTATGCCTGACCGGGATCACCTGTATCAATTTCCGGAATACGCGGTTTTTCCTTTTCTCGGAGATGAGATTGAAGCTTTCGCAAAAAGCCGGAATTGTCTGAAGATCGGTGAATTTGAAACGATTACAAAAGTTTTTCCTATTTATCAGCTGTCTTACTGTCAAAAGGACATCTGCCTTTGCCAGGCTCCTTTAGGCGGTGCGGCAGCAGCCCAGTTTCTGGATTTTCTCATTGGCTACGGCGCCAGAAAAATCATCTCCGCAGGTTCCTGCGGCGCCCTGGTCCCCATAGAGGAAAATCAGTTTCTGATTCCTACGGAAGCTCTGCGGGATGAGGGAACTTCTTATCATTATCTTCCGCCTTGCAGAACAATAAAAGCAGACAGGACTGCTGTCACTGCAATCGAAAAAGCCATGAAGAAAAATGGTATTTCTTATACCAAATGCAGGACCTGGACAACGGACGGTTTTTTCCGGGAAACAAAAGATCTGGTCAGCTATCGGCGTGAAGAAGGTTTCTCCGTAGTAGAAATGGAATGTGCCTCACTGTTTGCCTGCGCTCAGTTCCGAAATGCAACCTTCGGGCAGTTTCTCTTTACTGCAGACACTCTGGCAGATATTCAGGACGACCGAAACTGGGGCAAAGATTCCTTTGCTCCTGCACTTCAGATCTGTCTGGATGCGGTTGTGGAATTATAGTTGTGCACTGTCGCAGGCAGATTTACAGATATGCGGAAGCACAAAAGCATCTTGTATCATGAATCCTTACATAAAAACATCCTTGTTGGAATCCGTTTTTACATCTCTGATTTTCCAACAAGGATGTTTTTTAATCTGCTTTTCTCTTTTTAACTGTTTTGATTTTTATATTCCTCTCCCCAATTCCGCATAGCGTCCAGAATCGGTTTTAAACTACGGCCTAACTCTGTCAGACTGTACTCAACCCGTGGCGGTACTTCTGCATAAACTTTCCTGCTGACAAGCCCTTTTTCCTCCATATCACGCAGCTGCGCGGTCAATACTTTCTGGGATACGCTGCCGATAGACCTTTTCAGCTCTCCAAACCGCTTTGTTCCCGGCAGCAGATCACGGAGTATCAGAACTTTCCATTTATCACCGATCAGCATGAGTGTGGTTTCCACCGGACAGGCCGGCAAATCTTTTCCTGTCTGCATTTGGCTCTCTCCTTACATCATAAAAGTTTCTTTTTAGTAACTACAGTATATTCAAATACTTACCCAAAAAAATTTCTTTACAGAACTATTATAATGTTACAGTACAAAAATTACAATTTCAAAAATTCACCGCTTACTATCCTGTAATACGCCCTGGAGGTTATCAGATACATCACTACGTAAAAAACTGTAAAAACCAGAAAACAGCCCGCCATGATCTCCAGGAGCAGCTTCAAATTGGTCAGTCCGAATAACAGCATGATTTTATGCATGATAGGAAAGGCAAATCCCGTATGGACTCCCGCTGCCAGAAGCGGCACAAAAAACACGGTCAGCACCTGAGACTGAATACTCTTTTTGATCTGTTCTTTTGTCATTCCTACTTTCTGCAGGATTTCAAATCTGCCCTGGTCTTCATATCCTTCTGTCACCTGTTTATAATACATGATCAGTACCGTTCCCATAACAAACACTGCTCCCAGGATAACTCCCAGAAGGAACATTCCTGCATAAAGGGCGTAAAATTCCATATACTCCTGAGCCGCTCCTTCCACTGTCACAGTAGGAAAGCTGCTGTCATGGATCTGAAGTTCTCGGATTCCATCTGAAACTGCCTGAGAAATCTCTGCCTGTTTTTCCTCCTCACAGTCCAGATCAAAACCATAATAGTCGTGAAATACTGGCTGAAAATCTTCACTTTTGTACGGAAAATTATCGTAGATTTCCCGGAGTACGCTCATATCTGATACAAAAAGGTATGTAGTGGGAATCACCTGCATGGCGTCTACTCCATTACTGACAAACTGATCTACCTGTTTTTTGATTCTCCACGTACCGCATCCTTCCAGTGTAATCTGGTCGTAATCCCAGCGAAAATCCGATTTGGTATTATACACCAGTATCTCATCTGACTGCAGGACCTCATTTTCTCCCATGATCTGATTATAATCTTCCACAGGAATCACCATGATCTGCCGTACATCATCATATCCGGAATAAGTAAATTTCTGAAATCTATCCGGATTTAAATGGACCTGTTCTTTGGCAAAAAGCCCTGTCATATCCAGGATCCTGTAATGAAGAAGATTTTCCCCATCCTCTCCATAACTTTCCAGTACCTTCTCTGCTGTCTCATGCACCTGACTGACATACTGCACATCCGCTGAATAGGTATCCATGACCACATTTCTGGGGTATCTGACCCTCATGCTTTCCTCACAGCCAAGATAAAGGCAGGCTGTTCCGGACAGCATTACCAGAACCATAGTAGATAAGATACAGATGGATGCCAGGCCTGCGCCGTTTCTTTTCATACGGTACATCATAGAAGACACTGAAATAAAATGGCTTGTTTTATAGTAATAGTTCTTGTTTGCCTTCAAAATGCGGCACAAAACCACAGATCCTGAACAGAACAGCAGATAAGTGGCTGCGATCACCATAGCAACTGCAACAAAAAACCAGAGCATGGCAGATACCGGCTCCTCAATGGTAACAGCAAGCCAGTACGCGCCGCCCAGCAGCACAGCGCCGAAAAGTGCGGCAAGCCAGTTGGCTTTCGGCGGCTTTTCTCCTTCTGCTTCGCTGCGGAGAAGTTCTATCGGATCGGAAAGGTATATCTGACGAACACTGTTTAACAGAATCAGAAGAAAAATACTGAAAAAGACTCCCAGGGTAATTGTCACAGCCTTTGTCTCTACATAATAAGAAAAATCCCCGGTTCCTTCCAGCATATAGACCATGATCAGCTCACCAAGCTTGGAAAATAGGATCCCGATTCCAAGCCCTGCCAAAATGGTAATGCCCGCAGTGAGGATACTCTCCCATACCAGCACTGCCGCCACATTCTTTTTTCCCATACCCAGAATGTGATACAGCCCGAACTCTTTCTTCCTTCTTTTCATCAGAAAAGAATTGGTATAAAACAGAAAAATCAAGGCAAAAAAGCCCATAACGCCAGTTCCCAAAGACAGCATCATCTGCATGGTCGCACCGCCGTTTAGATTTTTTACCATTTTGTTGCCAGACAGAAAACAAATCATATAAAAAATCATGACCATCACAATACATGCAGCAATGTAAGGAAGATAAATTTTCTTGTTCTTCCGGATTCCTGTCCAGGCAAGCCTGGGATAAAAACCTGTTTTCATTTTATTTTTCACCCCCTGATGCAAGGGCGGTCAGGCTCTGGGAAATCTTCTCATACATCTGACTGCTGGTGCTGTTTCCTCTGTAAATCTGGTGAAACACTTCCCCATCCTTGATAAATAGCACTCTGTGGGCACTGCTTGCCGCCTTGACAGAGTGGGTGACCATAAGAATGGTCTGTCCGTCGTCATGGATAGAAGAAAAGAGCCGCAGCAGTTCATCCGTAGATCTCGAGTCCAGCGCCCCCGTAGGCTCATCAGCAAGGATCAGCCGTGGTCTGGTGATCAGAGCCCTTGCCACTGCCGCTCTTTGTTTCTGTCCTCCGGATACTTCATAAGGATATTTATCCAGAATAGATCTAATTCCCAGTTTTTCAGCAATGGGAAGCAGGCTTCTTGCCATTTCTGTGTGACTTTTTCCGCTTAACACCAGAGGAAGATAGATGTTGTCCCGGATAGAAAAGGTATCCAGAAGATTAAACTCCTGAAATACAAATCCCAGGTTATCTCTTCTGAAAGCCGACAGTTCCCTGTCCTTAATTTTGGCTATATCCCTTCCATCCAGCAGAACTGTGCCTCCTGTGGGACGGTCCAGGGCTGCAAGGATATTCAGCAGTGTCGTTTTCCCGCTTCCCGACTCTCCCATAATAGCCGTATATTCACCGTTTTCCACGCTGAAATTTACATTTTTCAATGCCTGCACCTGATTTCCCCCAAAGCGGGTAGTATAAGTTTTCTTTAAATTCATAACTTCCAAAATGGGCATATGATTTCCTCCTGTCTGTTTTTCTTTGATGTTGGACTTATTGTAACAAAACAGCACAGACTTCCGCCATCGATTCCCCTTACAAAACAGGTAAACCATCTTACATTTTTGAAAGATGCCTTCCTGCAAAAAGAAAGGAGACTCACACGCTGTATTGGCGGAGCCTCCTCTTTTTCCCTATTCCACATGTAATTCCGTTCTTCTCAGGTCAATATAAACCACAGTTCCTTCTCCCACACTGGAAGAAGCCCAGATCTTATGTCCAAGATTTCCGCAGATTCTCCTGCACAGATACAGACCGATTCCGCTTGCTTTCTTATCCGTTCTTCCATTATATCCGGTATATCCCTTATCAAAAATCCTGGGAAGATCCTCCGGCGCAATCCCTATGCCAGTATCTCGGATACATAAAAGCTGGGGTTCTTTTACTTCTATGGTGATGCATCCCTGCTGCCTTGTATATTTCAGCCCGTTGGATAGCACCTGTTCTATGACAAACAGCAGCCATTTCTCATCTGTCACAACTGCTGCCTGTGTACCTTCGTAATGAAGTCTGATTTTCTTCTGAATAAAAGACGAAGAAAACTTCCTCACTGCCTGACGGATCATACTGTCCAGGGAATACTCACGAAACACATAATCTGTGGAGTCACTGTCATCTTCCTGCAAAGCCAACCGCATAGACGCGATAGGTGTTTTGATCTGATGCACCCACATAGAATAATAATCCAGCATATCGGTATATTTTCTGTTCATGCTGTCCTCTATGTCTGCTGTCCGCTGTTTCTCTGCTGCCAGGAGCTTCTGATAATCCTTCTCGATCATTCCTGCTGCCTTTGGCAGAAACTTTATTTC
>CALWHD010000094.1 GCA_944380235.1 uncultured Blautia sp. | reverse complement strand
TGAATGTCCACTTCTCGCTCCCCAGATACGTTCCATATGTGCCATAGTCACCACTGTCCTTCCTATATTTATTACCTTTCTCTTGTAGGCTATGGCGATAGTACCTCTGTATTTTGCACATAGCAAGCAAAACATGTATTTTGACGCTACAAATAAATTGAAGTGGAGACAGCGAAAAATACCGTAAACTCAAAAAATAAATATCACAATAACCATTCCAATTGCAATCCCCAGCACGTTTAATCCCACATCAAACCAGGAGAAATGACGGCCTTGCACCAGAGGCTTTGTCGCTTCATCGGCCCAGGCCCAGACAATGGTGCCGGCTGTCAGCCACAGGGAATAACTTCCAAGTTTCAATGTAATAGCGAGCAGGACAGTCAACACTGCATACACCACCACATGGGCCAGACGGCGCAGCCTGCCGTTCAGAATATTAATATCAGAATCCAGGAAATCCAAAGCCGACAGTTTCTCCGCCAGCTCCCGGCTGGTCCTTCCGGTGTGTTCTCCGTCCTGGTGGGAGAGATACGTCATAAACAGGAACCAAAGGATTGTTAGGACAAGAAATATATAAAACGCCAAGGGCAATTACCTCCTAAATTTGTATGCAGGAAACATCTTATCACACTGTCTGGCACATAGCCACAGATAATCTTTTTGAGATTATATGCTTCCCCCGGATAGATGAATTCGCTTACTTCCGTTTTCCTTCAACTTTTTCTCCGTTTCCTCTGGAACTGAGATCATTCCGAAACGCCATAACAGGCTGAACGTGTAGCTCACACCCTGGACATCGGCCAGCTCTTTGGGCCGGGTAAATACAGCGCCCTGCTGCTCCAAAGCTCTCTCAAAGACCATCCGCACAGAACTCCATGCCAGAGATTTGCTATTTTCCCGGCGGTCAATGAACAGTTCCTTTGTGTATTCCCCATTCCTTCCCTCCTTCAACGTATAAGAAAAAGGCAGGCCAGAGACAGTATGGAATGGATAATTCTGAAAGGCAACAATGCATTCCCAGAGATGCCCCTCCGTAGGCGCTGCCATTAATGTGTCCACAGCTGCTTTCCGTATCTTGTAGTTTCGAACCCGTTCCGCATTCTGGCTGATCTCGGACATCTTATAGATCACTTTTGTATAAGGAAGATACGTGTGCAAGGCGGAGTAGCTGAGCCCCATCATATGCTGGATCTCCGCCATGGTTTTCCCCTGCCGCATGAGTGCCTGGATCTGCTTCGTCTCCGGATAGGTCAGAACCTTTCCTGTAATCAGCAGCTTCTTGACTTTACCCGGCGGAAGGTCCAGCTCCAAGGCTGTGGCTTTGATTTCTCCCTTCTCCCGATAAATCGCTGCCGCTGTATCGATCAATTCTCGCATTAGGGCATCCGGGTCATAATCTTTCTTGGGAGGTCGTCCTCGTTTTAGTGACATGTTGGAATTATCATTTTTCATGTCTATCTACTTTACTCCTATATTTTCCATGTTAATCTACTTTATCAGATACATATAAAAGCGGGATCAGACTGCCATTCCAATCCCGCAAGAACACATCATATTGTTTTACTCCTAGGGTATTCATCAGCTAAATCTTTTAGAAAATCCTTCATTTGAGAATATTCATCAAATGTAATAATATCAACTCGATGCTTATCATTTAAAAATTCTCTAATTGGTGTAACCTTATCTTTGCGTAACATAATGTAACAACGCGGCAGATCATCTCCTGCGTTATCCCAGTTTAATGTCATATTCAAATCACTTATAATATCTTCAAAGTGTGGATCACTTCCTCCATAACCAGCAAATAAAACAGAATTCGTCAGAAAAATCGAATTAATAATCAATCTAAATCCAGGATTATGTTTCATAATAGAGCGATAATCATCTTCAGTTAGAACAAACTGATCTAGCTTAATATCTGATATTTTACCATGTGCGTGGATAATGGCAGTTTTCCCTGAGTATATTGCAATTGACAAATTTTGCTGATCGCTATAACTATAGGATCTTGTTATAAGGCCCATATACCCTTCCGCGTCAGCGGCCTTTTCCAGTAATGAATCATAGTTTGTTGTAATAATATGTCTATAATTGGTTGAAACAATATACTTATGATATTCACACGGCTTTGCTGCATAAAATAAACCATTTAATTCATCCTCACAGAAATCCGTGTTTACACCTCGCTTTTTTATTTCCTTGACTTTACCTTTGAGTGCAGATATTGTTGAAATAAGGTTTTTACTCTTGCTTACTTTTGCATCCGATATAATATCTGTAAATCGCAAACTCGGATCAATACTGTTATTTAGCTTCTCGCAGATTTCTATATATTTGTCTATAAATCCATCCCAAGCTGGCAAGCCTGAATCCACAGAAATTCCTGATCCCGCAAATATTGAAAGCCTTCCTTCTGACAATATTCTTTTCATTATTGGTAATGCTTCTGTCATTGTATATTGCATGTTCATCGCCTCCAAATAAGTCGTTTTACTTTCCCCAGGTAGCAATATATGCCATTAAGCATTTTGTATTCCATTTCTCTCTAATGGTTCTATCAAAAATAAAGTTATATCTTTTATCTATTATTTTATTAAAAAATTTGGTATACGACTTCAAAAAACTTGCAAGGCGTGATTTCTTTATTTTGCTTCGAGTTTGTGCAACAGAATCTAGATATGCAAGAAAGTTATTACATCTTCTTTCAAATTTTAAAATATATTCATCTGTTTCATCATACTCTGATTTTATAATATCAGCTAAAGTTCGACAATAAAGAACGAAGCCATATGTATCTTCAAAGCACACTGAGTATGCCCTATTTGCCCCTTTCCTATTTTCCATTTTATGAAGTTTACGAAGCATTCGATACCCGTTCTTTTTTAAATCCTTGCTACTATTAAGAATTGACTTCAGTTTCATTACTTCCCCCACCTTCTCTAATTCATTTTATCGAGTGTAATTTTGACAATCAATCATATATTTATTATTTTTTCTCTTTCGATAGATTATACCAGAAATCATGCTAATTTTCCATTCATTTCAACATGTATCTGCATTTTAAACATAGACAACTTATATTTTTTAGTTAAATCTACTACAAGTCACTGTACAGCTCCTC
>CALWHD010000093.1 GCA_944380235.1 uncultured Blautia sp. | reverse complement strand
TTTAATACATAAGGCAGGGCGCCGATATGATCCTCATGTCCGTGGGTGATCACAAAGCCCTTGACTTTATCAATATTGTCCTTTAAATAACTTACATCAGGGATTACCAGATCTATTCCCAGCATATCGTCCTCCGGGAAAGAAAGTCCGCAGTCCACTACGACAATACTGTCTTCATACTCAAAGGCAGTAATATTCATTCCAATCTGTTCCAGTCCGCCCAATGGAATGATCTTCAATTTTCCACTATTATTTTTTTTCAATTTTTTTCCTCCAATTATTCATACACGTTCCTATTCAAAATCAATATCGTCCAACATGGCAGCAAAGACCTTATAAACCGCATCATATTCTGTGTCATCTTCCACGAATACATAGCAGCCTTCTTCGTCGCCGTCCTCAGAAATGTCTTTTAAAATATATGCCGCACTTCCGTTCTCTTCGTCATTTTCTTCCGGGTCGATCACCAAAAGATAATTGACTCCTCCCACTCTTGTCTGTTCCAGAATCCCAAATTCTAATTCTGTTCCGTCTTCTCCGTCAAAAATTACTGTTTCCATAGTTTCGTCCTTTCTTTTTCATTTTTCAGGCATACACAGAACCCGGACACACGCCTGCTTTCTCCCGAACTGCCGTCCGGTTCAGGCAGAAATCAAACTGTGCCCGGGTTTGCTTTTGCATCTAAATAGCCCTGCAGAATAAAAACTGCGGCTATCATATCCACATATTTACTTCTGTTTTCTCTTCGTACACCGGATTCCATCAGTGTACGGTTTGCTTCCACAGTGGTAAGCCTTTCATCCCACATCACAACGGGCAGCCCCAGCCTGCGTTCCAGCATCTCTTTCAGCTGCAGAGATTTTTCAGCCCGTTCTCCGACCGTATTATTCATATTCTTAGGAAATCCCAGCACAATTTCCCCTACTTCGTATTCTTTTACCAGTTCTTCCAACCTGCGGAGAGATTTCCGCAGTTTGTTTTCTTCCTCTCTGCGGATGATCTCAATCCCCTGGGCAGTAATGCCCAGAGGGTCGCTGACGGCAACCCCTATGGTCTTCGAACCGTAATCAAGCCCCATAATCCTCATAGGCTAATCACGTTTCCAGGATTTGTGCTTAATATATTCTTTCAGAAGTTCCTCCACCAGCTCGTCTCTCTCCACTTTCATAATGGTGCTTCTTGCACCTTTATGGCTGGTGATATAAGTAGGATCTCCTGACATAATATATCCCACGATCTGATTCACCGGATTATATCCCTTTTCTGTCATTGCATTATATACCAGATCCAGAACCTCTTTTACGCGTACTTCCGGGTCCGTTTTCACTTTAAAATACTGTGTATTTTCTAAATTTGCCATGCTGTTTCACGCCCTTATCTATAATTTCTTTCTTAATTGTTCTTTATGCTGCACCGGCATCTGCCGGGGATTTTCTAACGAGCATACCTCTGCAACTATGATACTATTCTAATATATCTCGTTTGGAAATTCAACCGTTATATTGCGCAAATAAAAACACCCTCTTCGGCAAAACCTCCTACAGTTCCCGATTTTATGCAATTTTCCAGATTTTCATCGGACTTTACAGCCGCTTTGAGATATTCCCTGGTATGTCCGATCCACCAGGTTTCTCCCTGTATCTCGGCTGTTTCCTCAAAAAGGATTTCCACCTGTTTCCCAAGGAATTTCTCCATATACTGCTGTTTATGCTCTTTTCCCATTTGGATCAGCACATGACTTCTCCTGGTCTTCTCCTGCTCGGAAACCTGTCCCTCCATCTGGTCCGCCCGGGTTCCTTTTCTTCTGGAATACTTAAAAATATGCGTCTCATAAAAGTCAGCTGTATCGATCATTTTTCTGGACTCTTCAAACTCTTCCTCTGTCTCCTGGGGGAATCCCACGATCACATCGGTTGTCAGCGCGGGATTTTCAAAATAGTGCCTCAGAATCCTGCAGCCTTCCAGATACTCCTGTGCTGTATATCTCCGGTTCATTCTCTTTAAGGTTGCGTCACACCCACTCTGCAGCGATAAATGGAAATGGGGACAGATTTTCGGCATTCTGCTTAATTTTTCCGCGAACTCTTCCGTAATAATGCGGGGTTCCAGAGAACCCAGGCGGATCCTTCTGACTCCTTCTTCTTCATGCACTGCCTCAATAAGGGACATGAGAGATTCTCCGCAGTCGATCCCATAGGAACTTAAATGGATTCCGGTAAGAACAAATTCCTGGTATCCATTTTGCGTAAGACGCCTTACCTCTTCCAGCACCTCTTCTTTTTTTCTGCTGCGCACCCTTCCTCTTACATAGGGAATAATACAGTAACTGCAGAACTGATTGCATCCGTCCTGCACTTTCAGATAAGCCCTGGTATGTTCTCCCGTAGCTGACAGTTTCAGACTTTCATACTCCACAGGCTTCTCAAGATCCAGCACTTCTTTTTCCTGTCCACCGCCTTTTTTATAATTTTCCAGAATAAACAGAAGATCCTGTTTCCTGTTATTTCCCAGTACAATATCAATGGCATCGTCGATCTTTCCCATATCCTTTTGTGCCTGTACATAACAACCCGCGGCAATGACAACAGCTTCCGGATTCATCTTTCTTGCCTTGTGGAGCATCTGTCTGGATTTCCTGTCCGCGATGTTTGTCACTGTACAGGTATTAATAATATAAACATCTGCTCCGGGGGCAAAAGGAACGATCTCATAGCCTGCTTCTGCCAGCATTTCCTGCATGGCCTCCAATTCATAAGCATTTACTTTACAGCCTAAATTATGCAATGCTACTTTTTTTTTCATATAATTTTCTTCCTTTGATTTTTTATGTTAAGCGTTTTGACGAATAGTCACCTGTTTCTTTGTATTTTATTTTTCTTTTTTCATATTGACTTTTTGTGCCAATAAAGGTAACATTATCCTTGTAAAAAGCAAATAACTTAAAACAAGTAAGGGAGGATTTTTCCAATGAAAACAGTAAAAATTTCACTGAATTCCATTGACAAAGTTAAATCTTTTGTAAATGAGATTACTAAATTTGATTATGATTTTGATCTGGTATCAGGTAGATACGTAATCGACGCAAAATCTATTATGGGTATCTTTTCCTTAGATTTATCTAAACCTATTGACTTAAATATTCATGCAACAGATGCTGCTTTAGACGAAATTCTGGAAGTATTAAAACCATATTTAGCATAATCATGTATCTTATACCTTAAAGGGCTGCCGCTTTGCGGCGGTCCTTTTTTTCAGGAGGAAACGCAGACGGCGAATCCTCCTGCTCTCTATTCACAGATAATCGTTTCCGCTGTCTCCACAGCTTCTTTTACCATTTCGTCGATCTTGTCCTGCAGCTTTTCCTCTGAACGCTTGATGATCTCAATATTCGGCTTGGTCACCGGATGTTTTGCCACAAAAATCGTGCAGCAGTCCTCATAAGGCAGGATGGAAGTCTCATAAGTATTGATCTTCGTCGCCACATCCACGATCTCCTGCTTATCGAAGCCGATGACCGGACGGAATACCGGCATGGTGCAGACTTCATTGGTAGCCGCCAGGCTGTGTATGGTCTGGCTTGCTACCTGTCCGATGCTCTCTCCCGTAACCAATGCCATGCAGCCGTCCGCCCTGGCGAACTGCTCTGCGATCTTCATCATATAACGCCGCATGATGATCGTCAGCTCTTCATGAGGGCACTTATCATAGATGTAAAGCTGGATATCGGTAAAGTTTACTACATGGAGACGGATAGGACCGCTGTAGCGTGCCACAAGTTTTGCCAGATCCACCACTTTCTGTTTTGCTCTTTCACTGGTGTACGGTGGTGCATGGAAATAAACTGCGTCAATCTTCACACCTCTCTTGGCGATCATGTAACCTGCCACCGGACTGTCGATACCGCCGGAAAGCAGCAGCATGGCGCTTCCGTTCGTTCCAAGAGGCATTCCTCCCGGTCCCGGGATATTCTCAGAATACAGATAGATCTTATTGCGGATCTCCACATTGATAAACACGTCAGGATGATGTACATCCACCTTCATATTAGGGCATGCGTCCAGGATCACGCCTCCCAGGGCGCTGCTGACCTCCATGGACTGCATAGGATAACTTTTCTTGTTTCTCCTGGTATTTACCTTAAAGGTGAGATTTCTGTCTCCATATACTTTTTTTACATACTCTGCCACTTCTTTGGACAGAGCCTCAAATCCTTCATCTTCCAGGACGATAGCCGGACAGATACCATAAATGCCGAATACCCTCTTTAATGCCTCAACGGTCTCTTCATAATCAAATTCACTCTGGGCATAAATAAAAATACGCCCCATTTCCTTTACAATCTTAAAACTTCCTTCTACATTGCGCAGCTGGTATTTGATCTGGTCTACCAGGGCATCCTCAAAGATATAGCGGTTTTTCCCTTTAATGGCAATCTCTGCATATTTGATCAAAAATGCTTTATACATACAATTTCCTTTCTTTCCTTCTATTTCCTTGCATATCTGCGAAGCATAGGCAGCACTTTTTTCAGTGCTTCCAGGGTATAATCCAGTTCCTCTCTGACAGTAAACTCACTGAAACTGAATCTCACTGCTGATTCCTTCCTTTCAACTGAAAGCCCCAGAGCAGTCAAAGATGGGCTGCCTGATCTTTTATGGCTGGAGCAGGCGCTTCCCGCGGATACATAAATCCCCATATCTTCCAGCGCATGAAGCAAGACTTCACTGCGCACTCCCAAAAAGCTCACGTTTAAAATATGAGGCGCTCCATTTTCTGGTTTTGGTCCGTTGATCTTTACATTTTCTATTTTTCCCAGTTCTTCTGCAAAATACAGCTTCAAGGTCTTCATATGTTCTGTATTGCTGTCCAGATTTTTGTAAATCTTTTCTGCAGCTGTTCCAAGCCCTGCAATCCCCGGTACGTTGTCTGTGCCGGAGCGCATACCGTTCTGCTGTCTTCCTCCCAGGATCAAAGGGCGGATCTTTGCCTTGTCGCTGATGTATAAAAAGCCTGTTCCTTTTGGTCCGTGAATCTTATGTCCGCTGACAGACAGAAGGTCGATCCCCATCCTTTTCGGATAGATCCTGTACTTGCCGTATGCCTGAATGGCGTCTACATGATAAAGGGTTCCGGGATTTTTTTCTTTAATGATCTTTCCTATCTCTTCTACGGGCAGTACTGCTCCTACCTCGTTATTTACAAACATGGCAGATACCAAGATTGTATCTTCCCTCAGAGCTTCCTTCAGCGTTTCCAGGGAAAGATTTCCCTCTTCATCCACCGGAATCCTGGTGATCTCAAATCCCTGTTCTTCCAGCCAGGCCATGGGCGCAGACACAGCCGCGTGTTCAAACACGGTAGTAATGATGTGCTTTCCCTGCCGCTGTTTCGCCAGGGCAGTTCCCATCAGCGCCCAGTTATCCCCTTCCGTTCCTCCGGAAGTAAAATAAATCTCTTTTTCCTGTACTTTTAATGTGGCGGCGATTTTCTTTGCCGCATCTTTGACATACTTCTCTGCCTCTACACCTTTCAGATGCATGGCGGAAGGATTTCCGTAGTCTTCCATCATAGTCTTCACCACAATGTCACGGACCTCTTCATAACATCTGGTAGTAGCAGAATTATCCAGATATGCTTCCATTTTTATTCCTCCAGTTCAAACATCAGGATGGACAGTATGGTAAGCCCTGCTGTTTCGGTGCGAAGTATCCTCTTTCCCAGTGTGATAGCACGGGCTCCTGCCTGTGCTGCCAGTTCAACTTCCGCTTCCTCGAATCCGCCTTCCGGACCGATGAATACCCCCACTGACTGTCCTTTTTTAATTTCCCTGATCCTCTCTTTTGTCTCCTGCATTCCCTTTGCCAGCTCATAAGGCATCAGCACCACATCCAGTTCCTTTGCAAAATCTACCGCTTCCGGAAAGGTCATGACATGGGACACCTCTGGCACATACATTCTTTTAGACTGCTTTGCTGCACTCTCGGCAATGGCCTGCCATCTGGCATTTTTCTTTTCTTCTTTTTTCTTGTCTAATTTTACCACCGCCCGCCGGGAGGCAACCGGGATGATCTGGTGAACTCCCAGTTCTACGGCTTTCTGTATGATCAGCTCCATCTTATCTCCCTTGGGCAGTCCCTGGAAAAGATAGATTTTGGAGGAAAGCTCATAGCCTGCCTCCTGGACATACATAATGTGGGCAGTGATCTGGTCTTCTTTCATTTCCCTGATATAACAGGTATACTCCAGATTTTCTCCGCTGCTGATCAGAATCTCTTCTCCCTGTTTCATGCGCAGTACATTCTTAATATGATTCACATCACTGCCGCAGATCCTGATCTCTTTTTCCCCTACCTGGGAAGGTTCTACAAAAAAACGATACATAGCAGTTTCCTCAGTTCTTTCTGGCAGTTACAGAAACCCACTCTCCCTGGTGAGTCACTTCAAGCACCTCAAGTCCTGCTTCCTTTACTGCGCTTACTACAGTTTCCTCTTTCACATCAATAATTCCGGAAGTAATATAGATACCGCCTTTTTTCATGTGATTTACGATCACCGGAGTCAGGGGAACCAGCACATCGGCAAGAATATTTGCGGCAACAATATCATATTTCTCGTATCCCACTGTATCCTGCACTTCTTTATCATCAATGATATTTCCGATCATCATATCAAATTTTTCTTTTGGGATCTCATTTGCCTCTTTATTCTCCTCCACTGCCGGAACCGCGCAGGGATCCAGATCAGTTCCCACCGCATGCTTTGCTCCAAGTTTCAGCGCTACAATGGAGAGAATCCCGCTTCCTGTTCCTACATCCAGAAGTTCTGTATCTTCTTTTACATACTTTTTCAGCTGGCGTATACAAAGCTGGGTGGTCTCATGCATACCGGTTCCAAAAGCTGTGCCCGGATCGATATGGATGATCATCCTCCCTTTATCCTCTTCTTTTACTTTTTCCCAGGAAGGAATAATAAGAATATCATCTACATAAAACTGTTTAAAATACTGCTTCCAGTTATTGATCCAGTCAATATCTTCTGTCTCATCCACAGTAATGCTGCCTTCCCCGATATCCAGAAAATCACGAAGTCCGTCAAGCTCCGCCTGTACCTGAGAAAGGATGGCAGCTTCATCTGTCTTTTCTCCGCCCTTTAACAATTCACCGTCTTCGGTCTCTTCCACAAAGAAACTTAGATATGCAGTACCGTCATCTTCCTGCATCTGAGGCAGGATATCCACAAACATCTGCTCTTTTTCCATAGCCGTCAGCGGCACATTATCCTCGATCTGAGCGCCTTCCAGTCCGATATCATACAGGGTACTGATGATGATATCCTCTGCCTCTGTAGTTGTCTTTATTCTGAATTTTTTCCACTTCATAATACACAGCTCCTGTTTTTCTTTTTCAATACGGGGTAAGGTATACCCCTTGCTATCTGCGGTTCATGCCGCGCAAATATATCCAATCTATTTGTTTCTCTCCAGCCCGTCACACAAAGAAAAAAGTAAGGGTAATCGTCACGACAGAAAGCAGAGTGGTAACGATGATGCCTTCCGCAATAGTCCTGGAATCCCTGCCGTATTGTTCTGAAAGCATTGCCGGAAAATTTCCCACTGGCAGAGCCGCCATAAGAACGATAGTGGCACGCATAGTAAAGTCTGCCAGAAACGGCTTCAGCAAAAGTGCCAGCGCAATGGGAAACAGTACAAAACGGATCACTGTAAACAGCATCAGTTTTTTATTCCCCAGCACTTTCTTTACTTTCATATCCGCCAGAGAAATCCCTATCACGATCATAGACAGAAAGGTACAGGCATTTCCGTAATATCCGGCAAGCGTCTCTACACTTTTAGGGGGATGCAGATCAAACCAGTAGATCAAAAACGCAATAATACAGGAAATCAGCCCCGGGCTTAAAACATCTTTCCATGTAGTCCTGCTCCCCTGCCCGTCCTTTTTCAGTACCATGACTCCGAATGTGAAAATAAACACGTTAAAAAAGAAGTTAAATACGATCACATACACCACAGACTCTGGTCCGATAATCGCTGTAGCAACCGGAATCCCGATAAATCCCAGGTTGCCGAACACTGTCATCAGTACATAAGAATCTTTTTCTTTGTGGGAAATATGCATGACTTTTACCAGAAAATACCCCATGGCGATCAGCAGAAAGAAAAATACTACAGCAATCACGCCTACCAGTTCCACACTGGTACGGGATACGGCAGACAGGTCATTGAACATACTGACAATGATCAGTCCCGGGGAACAGACATTGACTACCAGTGCAGACAGATCCTTCGCCGCATATCCGGAGATCATCTTCTTCCGGTACATGATAAATCCTGTAAGAATCAGAATAAAAATCATGATCATCTGCTTTAGTACAATTTCTCCGCTCATTCTGTTTTCCTCTCCCGGTAATTCTAAAATACACACATGATATTTATTATAGGGGAAAGAAAAAAGAATTGCAATACAGGAAAATAGAAAACGGCATGCCTTCTGTCCGCCAAAGCGCCAAAACAGCATACCGTTCCCTGAAAGTTTCTTAACCTTCAAAAATATCTTTTAACTTTTCACCGAATTTTTTCTTCTTCTCACCGCTTGAAGGACGGTTTCCGCAGGCTTCATCAAATTTGCGCAGTGCCTCTTTTGCCTCTTCGTTAAGTTTTGTAGGTACCTGCACAACCAGAGTCACATAGTGATCTCCACGGACGCTCTTATTTCTTAAGGATGGAACGCCTTTTCCTTTCAGACGCACTTTGGTGTCTGTCTGGGTTCCGGGTTTGACTTCATACATCACATCACCGTCTACTGTACTGATGCGCACTTCCCCGCCTAAAGCGGCCTGGGCAAAAGTAATAGGCGCTGTGGAGAAAATATTCATATCCTGCCTCTGGAAAATAGGATGGCGTGCTACGACCACTTCCACCATCAGATCGCCTCTGGGGCCTCCATTGGTTCCCGGTTCGCCTTTTTCTCTGATGCGGATGCTCTGTCCGTTGTCGATTCCCGCCGGTATGGATACCTGGATCTTCTTTCGGATGGAAATAAATCCTGTTCCCCGGCAGTCCGGACATTTCTCTTTAATGATCTTTCCTGTTCCGTGACAATCCGGACAGGTCTGCACATTCTGGATAGTGCCGAACATGGACTGCTGGGTATAAACCACCTGTCCTGAGCCGTGGCATTTGGGGCAGGTTTCCGGTGAAGTGCCTGGTTTCGCCCCTGTTCCATGGCATTTCTCACAGGTATCTTTCAAAGTCAGATCCAGCTCTTTTTCACATCCAAAAACAGCTTCTTCAAATGTAATGCGGACAGACGCATGGACATTCGCCCCTTTCATTGGGCTGTTGTTCGCCCTTCTTCTGGTGCTTCCGCCGCCGAACAGATCACCGAAGATATCGCCGAAAATATCACCCATATCCGCGCCGCCGAAACCGCCAAAGCCGCCGAAGCCGCCATAGCCGCCGGCACCGCCGCCCTGTTCAAAGGCCGCATGGCCGAACTGGTCGTACTGCTGTCTTTTCTGGGGATCACTCAATACACCATAAGCTTCTGTAGCCTCTTTAAATTTTTTCTCAGCTTCCTTGTCTCCCGGATTTACATCAGGGTGATATTTTTTTGCCAGCTTACGGTATGCACTTTTGATGGCGGCGTCATCCGCTCCCCGGTCAACCCCAAGGACCTCATAATAATCTCTTTTCTCTGCCATTGGTCTTATCCC
>CALWHD010000092.1 GCA_944380235.1 uncultured Blautia sp. | reverse complement strand
TGCGAAGGAATTGCCGATTGCAGAAGCGGTGGAACGAGCGATCACGGAATGTATCCGGGAAGGGATTCTGAAGGAATTCCTGAGAAAAAACCGGGCGGAGGCGAAGAGAATGAGCATTTACGAATATGACCAGGAAAAGCATTTAAGGCAGGAGCGAGAAGCATCCTGGGAAAAAGGCAGAGAGGTGGGGAAAGAAGAGGGAAGAGAAGTGGGAAGAGAAGAAGGCATGAAGCTGTTGGATGATTTGTACAGTTTTCTGGCAAAAGAAGGACGCATAAATGACGTTCTTCAGGCTGTGAAGGATCCAGAGTACAGAGACAAACTGCTGCAGGAATTTTTGGAGAATAGCAAGAAAGAAAAGATTTGAACAGAGGCTACGCCCCATGACAGGAAATGTCATGGGGTATTCTTTTTATAGTGGGAAACACATGTTTGAATATTTATAGATATTGACTAAAAATAACTATAGATATAAAATTGAAAATGAGAGTATATTTTGTAAAATGCGAGGAGGAGAAAAAGATGGCTTTTTTGGATGATATTGATAAAAAACTTACTATGCTTGGACAGGGAGCGATACAAAAGACAAGGGAAGTATCTGATACGGCGAGAATATCCGCATCTATCAGAAATCTGGAAAATCAAAAAAAGGATTATCTGGTAAATTTGGGACTGATTTTTTGTGGTAAGCACCGTGAAGTGGCAGATGAGGAAGCTTGTAGAATAATGGGGAAAATAGATGCTGCTAATGAACAGATTTTATCGTTACAGGAGCAAATAAGCAGGCTAAAAGGGACGATATCTTGCCCGAATTGCCATGCTGAAATATCCAGGAATTCTTTGTTTTGTAATCACTGTGGCACAAAAGTACAAACAGAGATAAACAGAGCGAGCGCAATATTGGGAAATAGTTGCGCTGTTTGTGGAAGCCCTATGGAAGAAGGGCAGCAGTTTTGTTCCAATTGTGGAAATAGAGTAAATCCGGTAAATGTAAATGAACAGACAGGTGCCCAGTCAGAGAATATGGAAAAAACAGATACGACTAAAGAAATAGAAACACAGAGCCAAATTTGTCCATATTGTGGGGCAGAAGTAGAGGAAGAGCAAAGTTTTTGTATTTATTGTGGCAAAAGTTTATAGGAGTGGAGAAAACATATGTATTGTAAAAATTGTGGAAGAGAAGTAAAGGAGTATGCCAGATTTTGTCCGCAGTGTGGGCAGGAGATTAAGGGGCCGGTAAAGTTGACAGAAAAAACAGTGAAGTGTTGCGAAGCGAAACACGTGAAAGAGGAAAGAGTAGAGCACCTGGCTGCGGGTGTGACGGAAGAGCAGGTGGCAAATAAAAGAGTCGCAGAAAATGTAGAAATGGCTCCGGTGATGAGCGTATTCAGTTATGTGATCCTTCTTCTTCTGAGTGCAATCCCGATATTGGGGACAATTCTGATTATTGTATTTGCGATTGACAGCTCCAATAAAAATAAGAGTAATTATTGCCGTGCAATCATAGTATTCTGGTTGATCGGTGCTTTAATTGTTGTACTTTTCGGGGCGTCTATTTTTGGATTTTTATATAGTTTATAAATTAAAAAGAGGATAGGAGAAGATAGATATGTTTTGTAACAAATGCGGCAAACAGATTGAGAGGGGGAACAAATTTTGCCCATATTGCGGAGCTGTGCAGGCAGAAAAATGGCAAGAAGAACAGCCCGGTCTGTATCGAGACGGAATGGAATACAGGAATGTGCCAATAGATAGAACAACTGACAGGATGAATCGGGGAATTCTGGGAGATATGACAGTCTTGGATGTTGTAATCTGCGCTATTTTTGGAATTCTCATTTTGTGGTGGACTTTTACATTTTTTCCGGGACTTAAGCAAAGCTGGATTTCTTTTTCAAGTATGAGCGCAGATGCAAAATTTTTAGGAATCTTGCTTCTGGCGATTCCATACATTTTTGTGCTGGCGATGGCAGGTATCGGTATTTATGGGGTTATGCATAGGGCATACCATATCAGCATGGCCATATTGATCGGAATACTTGGATTATTTATGAAAATAGCAGATATTTTTATTTTAACGAGTTTTACATATGCAGATTATAAATTGATTTTACGGACACTTTTTGTTACTTATGGAGAAATAGGTCTTTCCACTGTGGTACTTTCCATTGGTGCGGGGATCTTACTTTACTCAAAAAGCGAAAGGAAGATATAGAGCATGAAATGTCCGAATTGTGGTGGGAAGATTGAAAAGGGAGATGTTTTTTGCCAGGTGTGCGGATATCAGATTCCGCAGAAAAAGGCAGGAAGTAAAGTGGTAATATTGGCACCGTTGATTTTCCTGGTAGTTGGGATGATCTGTATTTTTGCGCTGCTTTTCAGAACATCGGATGAGATGCAGGATGAGAAAGCAAAAGAAAAGACTGCGGAAAGTACAGAAGAAATATTTGGGCAATATGAAACATCTGAGGAAAATGAAGTACAGGATGAAAATTCGGACCCGGAAGACATTACGACAGAAGATCCAGTGGGAAATGTACAGGATTTTGCAGGAGAAGAAAAGTTGGAGTACATTCTGGGAGACAGCGATAGCAGATATCTGACAGAAGCAGATGTCGCTTCGTTGTCCTTGCGGGAAATAAATTATGCAAAAAATGAGATTTATGCAAGACATGGAAGAAGATTTACTTCACCAGAACTTCAAAATTACTTTAACAGCAAAGATTGGTATGAAGGAATCTATGATCCAGGAGACTTTGATGCCAATTATAGCGCTCGGCTTTTAAATGATTATGAAAAGCGAAATGCTGAATTTTTGAGTGAGATGGAGTATTCGATTGATTCCAGAGGCTACCAGTTGGATCAGTAAAAAGAGGAAGAAAAGATGTATTGCAGACATTGTGGAGCGCAGATGAAATCAAATGCATGCTTTTGCCCCAAATGCGGAAAACAGCAGCACAGGAAACAGAAAAGAAAGAGAGTGTGGATTATACTTGTGACAGTTATCCTGCTTGCGGCAGGAGGAATGGCCACATGCTTTGCTGTTCTGCGTTTTCAGGAAAAAAGAGAAAATCAGAAAATTGTTTCAGATTTTCTGGAAGCATATATTGCATTGGAAGAGGAAACAAGCTCAGAGTATCTTTATCAGACGGATTCGGATATTCTATCTGAAGAATTAGCATTTTCAGAATTGCAAAAGAGTCTGGCGCAGAAGTTGTCTTATGAAATTACAGGGGCATCTCTTGAGGAAGGTTATGGCATTGTGAATATTCGGATCAAAAACACGGATTTTCAGGCATTAATGGAAGAGATTATGAGAGGAACGGATGAAATATCAGAGGAAGAGTTTGAGAATCTGGTGATGGAAAAGATTCCAAATGCAGACAGCCCGACCAAAGAATATGAATGTACAGCAAATGTGTATCGTACTTCAGACGGAAGGAAGATTGAAATGACAGTTAGTCTTTCAAATGCGCTGCTTGGAGGAGTCCCGGAATATATTGCGTCTGTTGCGAAAGGGAAATAGGTGATATGAAGAAATGGGTCAGTAGTGTGTTGTGTATCATATTTGTCATACAGATGGCAGTGATTTCCCTGGCATCTGAGTTTGTGGACAAGCCGTATATTATCGTAAATACAGGAAATGGAAATGAGGAAAAATATACGGCAATAAACCGGGATGGAGAAATATATCTGGCGGCAGAAGATATCGCAGCTATAGCCGGTTATGTATGTGATAATGGGGAGCATATTGGATTTGCAAAAGAACAGGGTAGTTCCTTTTACCAGTTTGATGTTGATTTTAACGGCAATGTACATATGCGAGGTCATGAGTTTAAGGTACAGGTGGAGAAAATAGCAGGGAAATATTTCCTGCCTCTGGAGAAAATCTTGTATCTGATGCACGCAAATTGGTGTGTGGAAGACAACATCTTATACGTGAATCCGCTGCCTTATGCGCTCCCTGATTTTTTCGCTGATTTTTATGGGGATTTTCGCCAGAATCTGACAACCGATGGGGATATTTTAATGAATGGAGAAAATAATCTTCTCCGCAGCGTGCGAAGCTCTCTGGCAAGCATGGTGCGGGATTTCGATATCCGTTATTATATCCCGGTATGGGGTGCAAACGAGATGATAGAAGAGGATTATGAAAAGATTCTTTTGAATCTGACAGAAACAAAAGAATCCTATATTGGAGAACTCTCTACAGATATGGTTGAGGCTGAATTAGAAGGGACTTTATTGTCGGAGATATCGGAAGAAAATGGAAGGCTTAAGTTTGTCGTCGATTTGCCGCTTAAGGTAGACGATCTGGATACAGCTATAGAAACATACGGAAAAAGCAGTGGCATAGCCAGGAAGATAGCAGGAAATGTTGCCTTGGATGAAATACTTGACCGGGATCAGCTAAAGAAAATTTCAGACCAGGTCGGAGAAATGGGAGATGCGATCAGCTATTTTACCAGTGTATGCAATGTGGTGGATGTTTTGAGAACCGCAGATTCCATGAACGAAAGTTTTCTTCAGCAGTTGGAGATTTTAAAAAATTTTGACGGGAGCCGTTACGAGGGCTCTGCCGTTTCTCATATCAAAAACGCGGCGGCTGATATGATCCGTATAAAGGAAGATAAAGTGGCGGCAGTTTCGGAACAGGCATTGGAAGAAACTTTAAATATTGTTGGCGGAAATGCAGTGGGGATGACTTTCGCCGGAAAACTTGTAGCAGCCGTTCAGACAGCAGACATGGCGCTTTCCGTACTTTCTGATGATTATGCAAATTCTATGGAAGCGGCAACTATCTCTTATATGCTGGGACAGTCAGTGAATCTGGAGTTTATCGCACTTCGGGAGATGGAAAGATATGTACAGGAGATGAATAACCTGGGGTATCAGTACACGGCAGAAAATGCGGAAAAGATTAGAAGTGCAGCCCTTCTTTATCTGAATTTAAATTTGCGGGATAAGTCCTATATTTACTATCTGAATTCCATCAATAATGAAGCACCGGACTGGGAGAATTCAGACCAGGCAAAAGAGATGAAAAAGGAAATTGCAAAAGTACAGGCTATGCGTGCAGCTCTGATTTCTACAGAGGAATATGACCGGTTGATTGTAGTGGGGGATTGGGAAAGAATGTATAGTGACGAACCGGGAATGGTGAGGGAAAAAGTATCGGCGGATATTTTGCGGGAAGGGAAGGAAGATGTTGATCAAATAGAGAAAAATAGTACGATTCAAAAAGGAATGATATATGAGTATGACAGTAAAACGGAGATGGCACAATTTTCAATAGAAGTATATGACGGAAATGAAGTGGCAGAGTTAGGATTTTGGAGTAATAATGGAAATAATTTGCAATTCTTTTCTTTCCTATGGGTAGATGGAAAATGGTCTTATCAGACAAAAGCAACAAACGGAGGACAAAATTGTAGCATTACGATTACGCCCAAAGATCAAGACACCATAGAGATTAAAGTGTTAAATCAGGATGATAACGAGGTTTGGAGTGATTATGAATATCAGTTAAAGGGAAATGCAGATAATTTTAGCGAATCTAAAATTACCCAGGAGCAGGCTATTGAACTTGCCAGACAAAAAATGGGAGACGGCTTTGGATATGTTTACAGTAAGATGCTGGAATACCAGGGAATAAAGTATTATGTGATATTGGTAAAAGGAAGTGTAGACGAACCAGGAGCGCCAGTCTCGACGCTGACAAAAATCTTTGTATCAGAAGACGGAGCAGAAGTTCGAGAAGGCGCCGAAATCACAAAAGACGGTGTTAACGGGATAGAATTTTATGAATAAGAAATGTGGAGGAGAAAAGATGTATTGCGGAAGATGCGGAAGAGAAATCAAAGATACGGCAAAATTTTGCCCATACTGTGGAAGCCGGGTGGCGGTGGCTCCGGCGGCAGTTAGTAATCAGGGGACAAAGAATAGAAAAATGCTTATTATAATCGGATTTGGTTTGGTAGTCATAGCAGCAGTCATGATAGGTATTATGGTAAAAATATATCTGGGAGGGAAAATTGAGAACCGGATTGTTGGATCCTGGGCTCCTGCGGTGCGAGATTATAATACAGGGGAATATAGGATTGAAAAGGAAATGCATAATATTTATATATTTGGAGAAGATGGAACATTTCAGAAAAATGGAACTACAGGCACCTATGAGATTTATGACGACCGGATTTACCTATATGAAACTGGTGGATATTCCTGGGGAGAATGGGTTTTTCTAGAGGACGCAGGATACGATGATGGAGGAACATCGTTAGAGAGATGGGCGTTAGAAAATGAACTGCCGGAATATGATGATATCCTGATACATGATGGTGCAGATAAAGAAGTGTATGTAAAGATTGATGATTGATACCAATGCTACTAATTTATTCAAAGAAATTCAGGCCCCACGCCGAAGAACGGCGTGGGGCCTCTGATCATATATTACAATTTAGATTGTCGCTTGACTAACACTCATTTCTTTTCGGTATGAGATAATGCTTTTGCATAGGCTTTGAGGAGTTCGATGGCACACTCTTTTTGATAGGGAGTAAAGCCCTCTAAGAGAAGGATTAATTGTTCGGTTTCATAGGCTGCGTCAGTTTTGCCAAGTGTTTCACCCAGAATATAATCTGCAGAAAGAGAAAGTGCTCTGGAAATATTACGAAGCGTTTTTGCGGTCATGCTTTTCCGCCCGATTTCGATATCTGCAAGAAACTGGGTAGAGATATCGCTTTTTTCAGCTAGTTGTTCACGGGTATAGTGTAGAAATTCTCGATGATCCCGGATGCGCATGCCTACTTCCTTATTAAATTTCATCTGTTCTTTATCCATATCATCAATCCTTTTTCTTTAGTATTTCCCTGTTTAGAAGTATAGTAAGCAAAAAAATCAAATGGATAAAACAACTATAAATGTTGACTAAGAATAACTATAGATATAAAATGGATTTAATTGGTACATAAAATAAAAATTAGAAGAAATCGAGAAATGATAGATGAAAAAGAAAAATAGCCGGAGGGATTAATTTAGAATGTACTGTAAAAATTGCGGAACGGAGATAAAAAAGGAAGGGAATTACTGCCCGAAATGCGGGACACTATTGAAAAAGCCGGAAAAGAGAAGAAAAAGTTTGATCATACTGCCTGTTTTGCTTGTTTTAGCCATTCCCGGGAGTGTCTTTTTCTTTCAGCAATATAAGAATGTTAAATATAAAAACTGTATGATCGAGGGGAAAATTTATCAAGAACAGGGAGATATAGAAAATGCGAAATCATGTTATGAAGAAGCGGTGGAAGTAAAACCAGATCAATCGGAACCATACGATGAAATGTTAAAAATGCATTGGAATTTGTCAGAAACTGAGGAATTTGTAAATCTTGCAGAGGAGGCAGGAGAAAATACGGACGAAAAAGAGCACTTTGAGATTTTGGAAAAATTGGGTGGAGAATATGGGATGTATCAGGCATATGAGGAAATATTTGCCGAATATGCCCAGTCAGCCAGCGGGATAAAACTGGCTTCGGGGATACTTCAGTCCTATGGGTTAGTCTTTGCAGAATTACTTGATTTTAATAATGATGGTACAGACGAACTGATGCTGGCATATACAGAAACCAGATATGAGGACACGCCGGGGACGCTTCCCTATCCGACAAATGATTTTAAGATAGAGGTTTGGGGATATAAATGGGATACCATGGATGCTGAGAGGGATTTTGAAGGCAGACCTCTAAGAGGTGAGAACATGCAGTGGTTTGTCCAGAATTTTATGACAGATGATGGATCGGTTTATCTAAGAGCAAACGATAAAAATGGAGAGTCAGAGGTTTATTATTCTTATCAGAATGAATCTGAATTTCAGGATTCACGGGAAAGAGAATTGAAAGCATATGCCTTGGAAGGGGACATATACGACAGCGGAATCTTAATAGAAAACCCATGGGCGGAAAGGAGCAGGACAGAACAGGAATTATCTTATCGGGAAGAAGCTATTGAACATACATTAAAAAGAGCTTTGGGGCTGGAATCCACCAGGGAGGATATGCCTGTTCCACAGGGCAGTTATATTCAGGATACAGATGAAGTTTCGATGTATGTCAATTCTTATTTAAGTGAAGAAAATGTACCGGCTTTGTCTGTGTGGTATTGTGTGGACGGTCATTCGGGTAATTATGAGTTTCGCTGGAATGAAGAAAAAGGGATATATGAGCCCGGAGGCGTAAGTGAGGGACAAGAAGCGGTTTTGTCGGTGGCGATGACAGATGGTAATCTGGATGTATTTATACAAACGGTAAATCTGGAAGATGGTCTGCAGGCAGAATTGATGCGTGAAACGGAATATGATACTACAGAAACGGCTCAGAATATAGATGATGCTGGAAAAGAGGACGGACAAAATACAGAAAATCAAACAGTTGGAGAAGAAAAAACGTATCAGTTGGATGAAGAAGGAGTCGCTTATGCAACTCAGCAATTTCTGGACGGAAAACAGTTTCAGACACTGAATATTACATCGGAGTATAAAGCGGCGGATTCGGAGGGTGTTTTTAGGTATAACGAAGCATATTGGGTGCCGATTTATGAAAATGAAGGGAATAATCCAGCCTATTATGCGGTGATTGCAAGTGGAGCATTTGAAAATCCGGGCGAAGCAACAATTTATCCAGCAGAAATATATAATCTGATTGAGGGAACAGGAAAAATGTCGGATTATTCTGGATTAGAAGAGTTTGATACAAATCTCTATTTTTCATAGTGCAGTAGGAGGGGCGATATGCATTGTCAGAAATGTGGGGCGAAAATAAAAGAAGGCAGTAAGTTTTGTCCGAATTGCGGAACGAAAATAGAAGGGCCAGACAGGAAAAAGAAATCGAAAATAATGATTGTATCTTTGTTGGCGCTGCTGTTAGCTCTGGGAGGCGGGGCAACAATTGTGGGAGGAAAATTCTTCCTGACAGAAGAAAAAAATGTTTCTGGAGAGGAAGAAGAAAAGATAGAAGAAGAGATAGAAAAAAATACGGAGAAGCAGGTAGCGAGTGAGGAAGAGACAGAGACAGAAACAGAATCAAGCTTCAATGATGCCCGCCCGTTCTCCTGTCAGAGAGCCTGGGTGCAGGAAGAAGAAGGAGGAATCTGGACTTGCATTGATCCATCCGGCCAGGAAATATTTTCCCTGGAAGAAGAACAGCAGCCGTCTACAGATTTTGAAAACGGGGTTGCAGTTGTTGAAGATGAATTTATTATTGATGTAGACGGGAATATTGTCTCATCTGCTGATGATGGAAAATACACTTCCATTAAAAATGGGTATTATGATAACGGCTATACATTTGTTGAAGTTTATAAAAATACGCTTGAAGAATCCTATACGAAGACGGGAATCATAGGTCCCGACGGGGAGTGGTGGATGGAACCAAGGGAATTGTCAACGGTGGATAGTCTGGATCACGGTATATATCGGTTTTGGAATAAAGGAGGATCCACAAATTTGTATGAGTGGTATGACCTATATGAAAACAGATATATCAGCGAATCGGATTGTCTTGAACTATTGTTGCAGAGAAGCTATTCCGAGGACGATCTGATTTTTATTTCAAAATCGAATAACGGATATAATCATTTTTCGGGGGATGCGGACTGGTCATATAACATCAAAGAAGATTTGGGATTCTCGTCAGACGTAACAGGATTTTATAATAGAGAAAGGCAGTTGGTGATTGACCTGTCAAATTACCAGGATGCGGTGGCAGAGTCTGAATTTCAGAATGGATACTGCGCAATGTCATTGCAGAATGATCAAGGTGAGTGGTTTGTTACGGTTATAAATACCAGTGGTGATATTATGTTTGAACCCATATCATTTCACGATAACAGATGGAGCTATGAAGGGTTTTCAGAAGGCCTTTTATGTTATGGTATGGCAGGAAATGCTTATGATTTTACGTTTATTGATACGAAGGGAAATACTGTTTTAAAAGATATAAGCCCTTATGATGGCTGTGAATTTGACGAAGAAGGATTGTTGAGAGTGGGCAGTCTTCTGGAAGTAAATGAGATATCGTATATAGATACGAACGGGAAAATAGCATTTTAGAAAAGAAGAAGAACGGAGTTGCTGTGTCAAATTATGGACGCGGCAGCTCCTTTATTATATCCATATATTGAAAACGGATATTTAATTGAGTATAATGTTAGAAAATATCCAATTATGGAAAGTAAAGGAGACCATTTGTGGATACTCAAGATCTGAAACGAATGAAAAAGGAATCAGGGATGACAAATGCCAAAATAGCTGAACTGTCAGGCGTTCCTTTAAGTACGGTGAATAAAATCTTCTCCGGGGCGACAAAGAATCCTCGTTATGCTACGCTGCTGGCTGTTGAGCAGGTACTTGTTTCAAAGGAGAAAATTCCATTCAGCTATGACCGGTTTAAAGAGGAGCCTGTCCTCTTGCGGGAAGAGACCGCTCCTTATGCGTATTCCGCACGCGAATATGACGGTAAAGATATGGAGAATCTTTCAGAGTACAGCCGGGCGGAACTCATTAACGGGAAATTGTATATGCTGTCCTCTCCCAGCCGGCAGCATCAGTATTTGACAGGAGAACTGTTTTTTGAGATTAAAAGTTTTATCCGGAAGCATCAGGGGGACTGCGAAGTATACTTGTCTCCTTTTGATGTACGGCTTTTTAAAGATGATTCAGCAGTCGTGCAGCCAGATCTTCTGGTGGTATGTAATCGTGATATCCTGACAGAAAAGGACTGCTCTGGTCCGCCGGACTGGGTGGTCGAGATTACATCAAAGAGCAACTCTTCCCATGACTATGTGCGTAAGCTCATGCTGTATCAGAAAGCAGGGGTCAGAGAATACTGGATCATTGATCCATTCCGGGAACAGATCCTGGTTATTAATTTTGAAGATCCGAAGAAAAGCGGGGAGTACACATATGCCGACCCGGTGCCTTCCGGGGTGTTGGAAGGATTGAAGATCCGGCTTGGCGGGATACAGGAGAGGTTTTAGCTTTTTCCGGCTGCATTATGCTTGGCATTACGCTTAATAGTTTCTTTGTTAAAATTAGAAAAATTATACGTCTGTTCTGCAAAAATATGCTAAAATAAAATGACTATATTTTTTTCAGGAGGGTACATAAGATGGCTGTTTTGGACGAAATGAAGAATCTGGAAAATCAGAAAAAGGAATTTATGGCACAATTAGGAGAAGTTTATTATAAAAACTGTAAGGCGGATGGCGCAGATGTTCCTGGAGAGGCAGCCGGGATCATTGCAAAGATCGATGAGACGGACAGACAGATGAAGCTTTTGATAGAGCCGGAAACAGTCCGGGCAGGAGAACAGGAGCCCCCGGTTGAAGAAGCGGAAGAAGTGCAGTCTGAGTATCAGGGAAGTGTATGCCCTAAATGTGGCGCTCCGGTGGAACCGGATCAGATATTCTGTGTGAATTGTGGTACAAAACTCGAAGAAGAGGCTGCAGAGCAGACGGAAATCATCAGCGATATTCTAAATGATATTCAGTCAGAAGAAAGAGAAAAAGCTGCGGACAAAGAGATTGATGGGCCGGAGGAGAATGTATGCCCAAGGTGCGGTGCTCCTGTGGAGGAAGATCAGGGCTTTTGCATCATCTGTGGGGCAAAATTGGAAAAAGCAGGGGCAGGCGCTGCATATCAGGCGGAGCCGGAGCGCCCGGCAGGACCGAAGATCTGCCCGAACTGCGGGAAGGTGCTTCCGCCGCAGATGCGTTTTTGTACATCCTGCGGGACAAAAATGAATTAGTCAGGCGACGTTTTTATACATAAGAATCTAAATATGGGAAAAGAGAGAAGTTAGTACGATGAGATGCAAAAGATGTGGCAGTGAAATTCAGGACGGGGATATGTTCTGCGGGAATTGTGGATGGAAGGTAGAAGAAAAGAAAAAGCCGGTGATCCCGATCATCATAGGGATCGTGGTGGTCGTGCTGATCGCCGTAATCGGTATCTTCTGGTATCTGCATCATCAGGAACAGAAAAAGGTAGAAGAGAATCTGGCAAAGTTTCAGGAAAGAGTAGAAGAGGGAAAGAAAGAGTCTGAAAGCGATCAGGCGGATACGGCGGACCAGGAGAAAGCAGAAGATGCTGATGAGGCAGAAGAAGATACAGAGGATGCGGAAAATACAAGGCAGGCTGCGGATCCGACAGAGGGTGGGATCCACAGATATGAGTATATGATCAGCGACGTGACATGGACACAGGCATACCAGGAATGTCTGGACCGGGGTGGATATCTGGTCAGGATCAACAGCAGAGAGGAATATGATTATATCATTTCACAGCTGAACAGCCGGGGACTTTCCAATATCCAGTTTAAGATTGGCGGTATGAGAGCGACAGATTCAAGAGATTATTACTGGGTGGATGAATCCGGCCAGATGTATGGGGACGTGATCAATTCCGGAAGCTACTGGTGCGCGTCTGAATGGATGGCAGGGGAGCCCAGCTACCAGGACGGAGCGACACAGGAGCAGTATCTGGATATCTTCTATCATCAGAATTCAGGGAAATGGGTATGGAACGACGTGCCGGATGATATTCTGGCGGCGGTTCCATCATTTAGCGGGAAACTGGGATATATTTGCGAATATGAAGAATAGGAAAACGAGAGAGTAAAGTGAGGAGGGAACGGATATGTTTTGCAGTCATTGCGGACAGGAATTAAAAGAAGGAGGAAAGTTCTGCCCAAGGTGCGGTGCGCCGGTTGACCCGGCAGCGGGAGCAGGCTTTAGCACAGGATATCAAAAAATGAATCCAGGGCCTCAGGGGGCAGTGATGAAAAAAGGCGTATCCCCGGCGGTGGCGGCTGTGATTATCGGAGTGATCCTGGTGTGTATCGCAGGGGCCGTATTTATGGCATATTTCCTGTTTTTCAGGAATACTTATAAGACGCCGATCAAAAATCTGGTAAAAGTCATGGAAGATCAGGATACAGATGCCGCCCTGGCGCTGATCCCGGAACGGTACCTGAAGGTGATGGAGGGCGTTACCGGTATGGATTCGGATGAGCTGGCAGATATGCTGGAAGATGAACTGATCAGCGGTTTTGACGAATATACCGGAGATATTAAAGTAGATTATGATATAGGAGACGCCAGAGATCTGACCGATTCTGAGATTCAGAGCCTGGAGTCTGATTATATGGGATATTTGGGCGATATTGAGGATGCAAAAGAAGTAGAATTTTCCTATGAAATGTATGTGGACGGAGAACTCCGGGATTCAGGAGAAGATGAGCAGCTCACAGTCATTAAGCTTGATGGAAAATGGTATCTTAATCCGGGAGATATGTAAAAATGTTTTGTCAGAAATGTGGAACCGAAAATGTAGAGGGAGCGAGATTCTGTAAAAACTGCGGGGCGCCCCTCAAAAGATGGAACGGCACTTCGGCGGGCGGAGGGGGTCTGCCGCAGGGGGGAGATCCCGCAAGGGGCGGGAAGCCGCCTGCGGCTAAGAAGCCCGGGTATGCCAGATGGGCGGCTGCGGCAGGCGGCATAATCCTGGCTGCAGTAGTGATTGCAGGGGTCTTTGCATTCCGAAGCTATGCAGAGCGCAGAGACTATGAGAATTATATTGCCCAGGCAGAAAATTATCTGGAAGAGATGGATTATGAAAGTGCAGAAGCCGCATATATGAAAGCGATTGAGATCGATCCAAAAAAGGAAGATCCGTATCTGGGTCTTGCGGATGTGTACATTGCTCAGGACGACTATGAAAAGGCGGAAAAGATTATTGCCCAGGGTGAAAAGGCTGTTTATGGCAGTGAGGAGCATAAAGGCGGCAGCGGAAAAACAGAGAAAAACGAAGGGGAAGAAGAAAATACGTTTACGGACAAAGAGAATGACGTGACAAATAAAAGCC
>CALWHD010000091.1 GCA_944380235.1 uncultured Blautia sp. | reverse complement strand
TTCCAAGCTGGATATGTGGGTTCGATTCCCATCACCCGCTTATGCGCGAGTGGCTCAGTTGGTGGAGCGCGACCTTGCCAAGGTCGAGGCCGCGGGTTCGAGTCCCGTCTCGCGCTTTTTTTATTTTAGTTAGAAAGAACAGCTGATTCCATATCGCTGTTCTTTCTTTTTTTCACCTGACAGGTGTGTTCTCTTCACTTCCGTTTTTTCTTCTGTTTCTTTATGGTTCATCAGAAAAAATCCCGGCATAGCTCCAGGTTTCTCCCCGGTCCTGGGACTGAAATACCAGCCCTTCTGTTTCCCCGGCCTGTGTCACTGCTTTTACGGTCAGAACATCTCCTGTCTTTTCCGGGATACAGAAATACAGGTAGTCTTCCGGAGTATATCCGTATTCTTTTCCCCTGTCAGGAATCTCCCAGGTATCATCCACAGGAAACTCCAGTTTTCGAAAGCTTTTCCCTCCATCCCTGGTAAGATACAGATCTGACCTTGTCTGAGAAGCCCCTGTAAGCCCGATGATCCCAAAATTCTCGTCAAAAAACCGGATTCCTTCCGCAACACCTATCGTCCCCTGGAAAGGATCCCTGCTGCTCACTTTCCATGTGTTCCCTCCGTCTTCGGTCTTTTCCATCCGATAAAATCTGCTTCCTGCTGCCGCATCCGCTACCACCAGCCTCCAGCCTGCAGATTCATTCAAAAAGAAATACATGCTGCCGTCTGAATCGTCCACAATCCAGCTTTCTGCTTCTTTTGCATGCCCGATACTCTCCTCCTGCTGTTCCTGTGCCAGCGTACTGGAGCTTGTGTATTCTGGTTCCATAATATACCGCACAGGCGTAATGCTCTGGTCCGTCATATGCAGAGAAACCTCATAGCCGCTGATCTCACCGCCTGCAAGAATCTGCCGGATTCCTCCGCTCCCGCTCTCCTGTCCGTCCCCGTCTGCATCTCCGGGCAGGTACTGCAGACCGTCTGCGGACTGAAAGGACCGCTTTCCTAAATACAGGATCTGATAATCCTGCTCTCCGTAAGTCTGATACCATGCCTGCACCTGCGCCTCACAGTCCGCCCGTTCCAGAATCTCCAGCATAGGAGAGAGAAGATTTCCTTCTTCATAGGTTTCTTCTGCATTTCTATTGATCCACACCTGCATCTTCCTGTCCCTGCCGCCGTCATAATCCACCAGCCATGTCCTGTCCTCCCCCTTCTCATCTTTTCCATAAAGAAATGCGTACAGGGATGTAATGTTTCCGCTGTGGTCAAAGTCTATCTGGAACTGATTGGCAATATACAATTTCTCCGGGAACCCCAGCGCTTCATCCAGATCTCCAAGAACGCCTTCCGCCCCATCTGCAAAGAAGTTATTATGATCCAGCACAACGGTTTTCCTGTTCCTCCACTCCTCTACTTTCCAGGACAGTGCCCCATGGTAAGCCAGGGCTGAATAAACAATGCGTCCTCCGAAATACACTGCTGCAAGGAAAACTACAGCAAGTTCCGGAGCAAAAAAATAATTTTTCTTTCCGCAGTCTTTTGGTATTTTCCTTCTCAGAAACAGACAAAGCACAAACCCGGCAAAAGTCCCCGCTCCTGCCAGGAAGAGCCAAGGAGCGTGCGCTCTGAGCCCTCCGTACTGGCAGAGATGCCAGAGCTGATAACATACAGCAATATAAAAAACCAGTGTAAAGATTTTTATAAACCGATACAAATTTCTCATAGATTTTCCCTCCCCTGTCATGACAGCGATCTTGCGGCAGCCCGCCGCCTGCCCCGGTATCTATACGCTTCTTACAGATTAACCTTATCATTGTCTCTTATCCGGTGCAAGCAGGATTTTTTCAGGACAGCCAGCTGCAAAAGCGCCTGGAATCTTGTTCCGCCGTGTTTTCTGTGATATAATGCAGAAACGTAGAAAGCTGTTCAGGAAAATTTACAAAAAGGAGAAATCTTATGAAACTGAAAAATCTTGTAGGAGACCGGTTTAAAGAACGTCCGGCTGACTGTGTCATCGACAGCCATGCTTTCACAGTCCGCGGCGGATATATTAAATATGTGGCAAACGGAATTTATTCCCTCTATCCGCCTATGAGGCGCATTACCAAAAAAATTGAACAGATCATCCGGGAAGAAATGGACGCTATCGACGGACAGGAAGTACTGTTTCCCGTAGCCCTTCCAGGAAGCCTCTGGGAGGAATCAGGAAGATTTGAGAGCGTGGGAGAAGAACTCCTTCGCTTCAAGGACAGAAATGACAGCCAGATGGTCCTGGGCATGACCCACGAAGAAGCCTCCGTGCAGCTGGTCAGAGAATACGGCCAGACCTATACCAAATATCCTTTTATGATCTATCAGATCCAGACAAAATTCCGTGATGAGGCACGCCCCAGAGCAGGTCTGATCCGTGTCCGGGAGTTTACCATGAAAGACGCTTACTCTTTCCATACTTCTCAGGAAGATCTGGACCGTTACTATGAAATCTGCTACAAAGCCTACAACAGGATCTTCCAGCGTGCCGGGGTACCGGAAGTCATCGCTGTAAAATCTGATTCCGGCATGATGGGCGGAAGTGTTTCCCACGAATACATGCTTCTGGCTGACGCCGGGGAAGATTCCATCGTCATCTGTCCGGAATGCGGCTACCGTTCCAACATGGAAGCAGCAGAAAACAAAACCGACAACAGCGGCGGCCTGGAAATGGGTGATCTGGAAAAGGTTTATACTCCCCACTGCAAGACTATTGAGGAAGTGGTGGATTTCCTTGGGGTTCCTGTAGAATATTCCTGCAAGGCTGTCATGTACCAGAAAAATTCCGATGACAGCTATGTGATCGTTTTCCTTCGGGGAGATTATGAAGTCAATGAGACAAAGCTCACCAATTATCTGGGTGAAAAGGTACATCCGGCAGTGGTCACACCGGAAAGCGGCATTGCCGCAGGCTTTACCGGACCGTATCATCTAACTGCAGACTGCCAGGTTCTCTATGATGTCTCCTTAAAAGGGATCGAATATCTCACCTGCGGAGCCAACGAAGAGAATTACCATTATAAAGGACTGAATATCGCCAGAGATATCGGTGAAGTGGAATACACAGACCTTGCAAAGATCAAAACCGGCGGCATCTGCCCCTGCTGCGGCAAAAAATCCATTCAGGTAAAACGCGGTATTGAAGTAGGAAACATCTTCCAGCTGGGAACTAAGTATACCCAGTCCATGAATATGACTTATACTGACGCTGACGGTTCCATAAAATATCCTGTGATGGGCTGTTACGGTATCGGTGTAGGCCGTCTGGCAGCTTCTGTCTGTGAAGCAAGACATGATGACAATGGTCCCATCTGGCCGATTTCCATCGCACCGTGGCAGGTACATCTGTGCTGCATGCGTGTGGATCAGGAAGCCTGCACAGCTGCAGCTGATAAATTATATGAAGATCTTCAGAAAGCCGGTGTGGAAGTCATCTACGATGACCGTGATATCCGTGCCGGAGCTATGTTCGCTGATGCAGACCTCCTGGGGGTTCCCGTACGGGTAGTGATCGGTCCCAAAAATCTGAAAAACAACCAGTTCGAATTATCAACCAGAGACAAAAAGATTTCTGAACTGGCAGATCTGGATCACGCTGTAGAAAAAATCCAGGAAGTGATCCGCAGCCTGTTTGAAGAAATCAACTCCAAAGTAGAATCCTGATAAAAAGAGCGCGGCATCCAAAAAGGATTTTTTCGGATACCGCGCTCTCCTTTTACAGGCCCGACTGTCTTTGTCCGCCTCTACAGCAGGAACTTAAATCCAACCGTTCTCCAATAATCTGATTTGTTCTTCTCTTGTCATGCGTATCTCTTCCCCTCTCCGTTTATTTCCCTCATTTTTAGATAACTCTCTAATTTTTTTGAATCAAATGCGGGAATATAATTCTTTTTCATAAACATGATTTCCCTTGGGGATGCTCTGTGAAAATTGTATTTTGAAATTTCTCCCCGTACATCATAAAGCTTCTGTTCAAAATACAGTGCGCAGTGTTCCTCAGCACGATTGATCATAATGACCGAATCCCTGATCCGGCGGTGCAGATAATCTGCCAGCCAAAAACAGCCGCCGGACAAAAAATATTTTTCCCATCCGTCCTGCGCAAAATATAACTTTAAAAGTTTCATGATACGAATGTAAGACTCCATACTGCCTTCCTTTCATCCGTTCATTTCGTCTCTTCTGTTTCTTTTGCTGTCTTTCATATTTTATGCAAACTGACTGTAATACAGTGCTGCATAAGCACCTTTCTTTGCTAAAAGCTCCTTGTGATTTCCCTGCTCAATGATATTTCCATTCTCCATAAAAAGAATGATATCCGCATCCCTTATCGTAGAAAGCCGGTGGGCGATCACAAAACTTGTTCTGCCTTTCATAAGTTTCTGCATAGCTTTGTTGATCTCCGTCTCCGTACGGGTATCCACACTGGAAGTCGCCTCATCCAGAATCAGAATAGGCGGGTTGCACAGGAATACCCGGGCAATGGTTAAGAGCTGTCTCTGTCCCACAGACAGATTCGATCCTTCATTGTCCAGCATAGTGTCATACCCCTGGGGCATGGTACGGATAAAATAATCTACTTTGGCAGCCTTTGCCGCTGCAACGATCTCCTCACGGGCTGCCTCCGGCTTTCCGTAAGCAATGTTTTCTGCGATCGTACCGCCAAACAGCCAGGTATCCTGAAGAACCATACCAAAATTCTGCCTCAGCCCCTGCCTTGTCAGTTTGACGGACGGAATACCGTCCACCAGAATCCGTCCACCGTTCACCTCGTAGAACCTCATCAGCAGGTTGATCAGTGTTGTTTTTCCTGCTCCAGTGCTTCCGACTACAGCGATCTTCTGTCCCGGCTTCACCGTAAAGCTGATGTCCTTCATGAGAATCTTTGAAGGATCATAGCCAAAACTTACGTGTTCAAAAGAGATTGTTCCCTCTGCCCGTTCCAGAACAGCCGGCATATCCGTATCCGACACCTCCTCCGCATCGTCCAGAAGTTCAAAAGTACGCTCCGCAGATGCCAGCGCTGACTGTAAGGTGTTGATCATAAAAGAGGCCTGCGTCAGCGGCTCTGCTGCCTGATTCACATACTGGAAAAAAGCCTGCACTACCCCAATACTCATAGTTCCTTTCAGCATGGCGGCTCCCGCAACCACTGCGATTCCCGCCTGCCCAAGCCTGGTAACCAGACGGATCAGAGGATTGACACTGTTTGTTATAAAATCCGCTTTCTGTGAAGCAAGACGGTTCCTGTCTGTACTTTCACTTACTCTGCACATACTTTCTTCCTCGTGGTTATAGGCCTTGATAATATTTCTTCCGGTATAATACTCTTCCACAATACCTGTCAGTTCACCTAAAGACTCCTGGCGCAGGGCGGCATACTTCAGGTTTTTCCCTGCCACCGTCCTTGTGATCAGCATACTGACCGCCATAAAGATCAAAAATATAACCGTAAGAAGTACATTATAATAGATCATATCCTCGACGGCAGGAAGGTCGATCCAACTTTCTATCCGGTCATTTACGGTGCGGAACCTGATGAAGATTGGACTGATCCGAAGGTGTGGAAAAAGGCCAATCCCTCTCTCGGTATCACGGTCGG
>CALWHD010000090.1 GCA_944380235.1 uncultured Blautia sp. | reverse complement strand
AATGTCCATGAGTTCTCTCCCTTTTTCTGGATTTAAAGTTTTTGGAGTAACGCCTAAAAACTCTAACCCTAAGTTTAGAACATTAAAAACACTGCCTATATTTTTTACCGCCAAGCAAGAAAGCAGGTACACATTATGAATATTTCTAAATCCCCGGAAACATGCGACATGAATCGCAATAAGCGTATAAAACAAGAACTATTTAAATGCCTGCAGAAAGCAAGAGAAGATTTATATTTATATGATCAGGATTTAATCTTGAAAGAAGACATCCAAGACTTCCATGCCTATGAAAGAAGTATCTGCTTCCGATACGGAATATATTTGAATCGATATATAGAGAAAAATAAAATGCTGAAAAAGTATAATCTCGATGCAGAATATAACAGGGACCTAGATGAATATAAAAGACTTCCCAGATGGGAGAACGGATGCTATCCGGATTTAATCCTGCATAAACGAGGCACTAATGACAGTAATCTGCTGATTGTTGAATGTAAAGGCTGGTGGACAAGTGAGAAAAAGCGGAAAATGGATAGAGAAAAAATAAAAGAATTTATTTATTCTGAAAGATATTCTTATATGTACGGTGTACAGATTATTTTTGAAAGAGACCAACTGAAAATGCAGCGGTTCAAAAAAGAGGAATAATTTTCGGTGTACATGGCTGGATTTAGCATCCCATCTTTTTGCGTTAGAGGAGGAATTACTATGGAACAATTAACGCTGTTTGACGACAGGGAACGCACGGAACCCCTGGCGGCACGGGTAAGGCCCACAGATCTGAAGGATTTTTTTGGTCAGGAACATTTGCTGGGAAAAGGGAAAATACTTCGCCAGCTGATTGAAAAGGATCAGATCTCTTCTATGATTTTCTGGGGACCGCCGGGAGTGGGGAAGACAACACTTGCCAGCATCATTGCAGGGCAGACGAAGGCGGAATTTATTAATTTCAGTGCGGTCACCAGCGGGATAAAAGAAATCAAAGATGTGATGAATACAGCGGAATCGAGAAGACGGATGGGGCAGAGAACGGTGCTTTTTATTGATGAAATCCACAGATTTAATAAAGCCCAGCAAGATGCTTTCCTTCCTTTTGTAGAAAAGGGGAGTATTACCTTGATCGGAGCAACTACAGAAAATCCTTCTTTTGAGGTAAATTCAGCTTTACTTTCCAGATGCAAAGTATTCGTGTTAAAAGAACTGGAAGAGAAAGATTTGGTAAAGCTTTTAAAATATGCCATAAAGAGTCCTTCGGGATTCGGAGGACAGAGGGTGCATATTGCGGAAAGACAATTGACAGCTATTGCCGCTTTTTCTAACGGAGATGCCAGAACAGCGCTGAATACGCTGGAAATGGCAGTGCTGAATGGAGAAATCAGCAGAGAAGGCATTACAGTGACTGATCAGGGACTGGAACAGTGTATCAGCAGAAAATCTCTTCTGTATGATAAAAACGGAGAAGAACATTATAATCTGATTTCTGCTCTTCATAAATCCATGCGAAACAGCGATCCGGATGCTGCAGTCTACTGGATGAGCAGAATGCTGGAAGGAGGAGAAAATCCTCTGTATATTGCAAGGCGGCTGATTCGGTTTGCCAGCGAAGACGTAGGTCTGGCAGACAGCAATGCTCTGCAGGTTGCTGTGTCTGCTTATCAGGCGTGTCATTTCCTGGGGATGCCGGAGTGCGATGTGAATTTGACGCAGGCGGTGATCTATTTGTCCATGGCACCTAAATCAAATGCCGTCTATAGAGCAAGAGAAGCCTGCAAAGAAGATATGAAAAACAAAAAAGCAGAGCCTGTTCCGCTGATTCTGCGCAACGCATCTACAAAGCTCATGAAGGAACTGGATTATGGAAAAGGATATGAATACGCTCATGATACAAAGGAAAAGCTGACACATATGCAGTGTATGCCTGACAGCCTGAAAGACCGGACCTACTATTTTCCTACGGATCAGGGAGAGGAAAAACAGGTCAAACAGAGGCTGGAAACGATCAAAGAATGGAAAAAAAGAGATACTTCTCCTGACAGCCTGTAAAAATGTATATACGGATGCTTGTGCTTGGCAGAGGAGAAAGGAAAAGCCGGAAAAGATTTCAGATGCACGAGGGTGTGCTTTCCTGTCAAGAGGACAATGGAATCTTTTTCGGCTTTTGACCTTATCTTTTACTTCAGCATATCTGCCAGCTGCTTTTTCGGTACAACTCCCACGGATTTGTTTACTACCTGGCCGTTTCGGAAAACCATGACGGTGGGGATATTCATTACACCGAACTGTGCCGCAAGATTTGGAGCAGCATCCACATCGATCTTTCCAACCTTATAGGTTCCGTTTGCCTCCTGAGAAAGTTCTTCGATGACAGGCGCCAGCATTTTGCAGGGCATGCACCAGGTTGCCCAAAAATCTACCAATACAGGTACAGGGGAATTTAATACTTCTTTTTCAAAATTTGCAGATGTAATTTCCATTGCCATAGATGAATCTCTCCTTTATTTATAAATAGGTCGTTTGTTAAATACAGTATAGTCCAGAAAAAGAGAAATGTCTGTAACAAAGTTACATTTTCCCTGTATTTTTTAAATAATTTACAGCTTTTGTTCCTGCAAGGGCACCTTCATAGACCGCTTTGGCGACCTGCAGAAGACCTCCGGTGCAGTCTCCGGCGGCAAATAATCCGGGAAATGCAGTGCTGGTATCAGCTTCAATCACAATATGATTGTTTTCCATTACCAGGCCCAGCTTCCTGGCGATATCTGTGCTGTCTGCAGTGCCCAGAGCCACGAAGAGACCGGACAGAGGGAATTTTTCGTGATCTTCAAGCTCTACATAAGAAAGCGAAGAATCTCCCCCAGCACTGATGATACGGCGGCTTTCTATTTGAATATTTCCAAGACTGTCCTGTGAAAAGGAAGGTTTTTTGCCGTTGGTGAGAATCGTGACTTTAGAAGCCAGAGGCTCCAGCACTTTTGCTTCATGGAGGGCATAAGCGCCGTTTCCAAGAACAGCAACTTCTTTACCGCGGTAGAAGAACCCGTCACATATGGCACAGTAGCTGATTCCGCTGTTTTCATATTTTTTTAATTCTTTTAGTGCCAAGGTGTTTCTTTTGGTTCCGGTTGCCAGAATCAGAGATTTGGTATGATAAGTATGTTCTGTAGTATGCAGAGTATAGTCACCGTCATATTCTACTGCAAGAAGTTCTTCGTGGAAAACAGGAATTTTCAGAG
>CALWHD010000089.1 GCA_944380235.1 uncultured Blautia sp. | reverse complement strand
CATAAACAGGAAATTACTCAGATGGTCATTGTATTCATACATCTTTCCCTGCCAGCTCACACTTCCTGTTTTTGCTTCCTGTGACTGGCTCGCAGCAACTGCATTCTCAGATTTTTTCATTTGTTTGTCTTGTGTTTGTTTTACGGCAATACCATAATATATAACTCCAGCGCCTGCTGCTGCAAGAATCATTCCTGCTGCAAGAGAGACAATCCATTTTTTCTTCTTTTTCCCGTATGCCATTTCAGTTCCTTCTATACATCCTAAACTATGCGATCTGTAACACCTATTCCTTGCTGACATAATTCAGCTCTACCAGTTTAGCGTAAAGAGCATTCGCGATTTCTTCCTGCCCTTCGTGTGTGGACTGGGAATGCTGTGTCACCTCAGCAGAACTAATGTAATGCTCTCCCCATGCTTCCTTCATGGCTCCGTCATAGGTATCCAGGTCAACACTTCCGTCCAGCGGAACCAGTCCGATGATCACAAAATTCTCTTTGTGCGACCCAAATGTTTCCAGAATCTTCTTCTGCTGGTCAATCAGTTCCTGAGGATCATGATTCCATCCTCCATAATAGCCCATAAACAAGATTGGTATATAATCGACATCATATCGATTTGTCTGATCCTCTGTCAGATCGCGGATACCTGTCTCTGTAATAGGAATCTCTGCTCCATTTGCAGCCTCCTGATGAGCGATTATGTAACTGTCAATCTCCGCCTGCTCTACTCCCGCCATTTTCATCATGGAAAGTGTACTAGCACCAGTCAGTGTTTTGTCTGCTACCTGCAGATCATATCCATTTTCACTTAATAGTCTCTGGGTCACTGCTTTATAAGAATACACTGCAGCCTCATCTCCAGTATAGAATTCATCTCCCCAGAAGGAAATTCCTTCTGCCGCAGCTATTTCTTCCTGTTCTGCCGCCTCCTGGTCATCCTCTGCTGTTTCCGATACTGGTTCCTGGTCCACTGGTTCTGTTTCAGCGTCCTGACTCTGCTTTGTTTCTTCTTCACCGCTTTGTACTTCTGTCTGAGAAAGTGCTTGCAGACGTTCCGCCTCTTCTGCTTCTGTTCTGTGGTTCCATATGAGGATTCCTGCCAATGCCGTAAAAAGCAATATACAGATAATAACCAGAAGAACATTCAGCAGAATAGGATTTTTTCTCCTGTTATCCATTTTTCTACCCGCCTTTATATTCCCGTTTCCTGACTACTTGGAATATTTACTATAGTAGGAATAATATTTCTCCCTCTTTGTATCCACCTTATTCAGGACAGCACCCAGAATTCTGCAGCCGCTTTTCTGCAGCTGGCTCTGTACTTTCTGCGCCATACGATAACTGACCAGTTCACTTTCAATGACCATCACAGCCCCATCACATTTTTTTGCTACAACCGCCGCATCAATAATATTCATCATAGGAGGCGTATCGATCAGTACATAATCATACTGCCGACGCTTTTCCTGCAGAAGTTCTGCAAAAATCCCCTCCTCTAAAAGTTCAGAAGGATTCGGAGCCATAGGACCTGCGAAAATCATGCTCACATTTTCAAAGTTTGTGATATATTCGATCCACTGTTTATCAATCTGCCCGCTGAGATACTGTGAAAGACCGTTTACTGACTGATTTACACGGTATCTTTTCACATATACTGATTTTCTGATATCAGCGTCCACAACCAGAACTTTTTTTCCAGTTTTTCCTATCTCCTTTGCCAACTGAAAAAGGATGTCACTTTTTCCCTCATTGGGATAGCAGCTTGTAAACAATATAGTTTTTATCTCTTTCCCCATGAACTGAATATTGGTACGCAGCGTTTTGATCGCTTCTTCGTAAAAATAATCAGATTTTCTCGGGTCTGTCATTGTTATTTTCTGTTCCATTATTTTTTGCCTTTCCCGGTTTTCTTTTTCTTTCTGCTGTTTCCTTTTTTCTTACTGCTGATATAGTCTTTTCTGTCCGGTACGCTGCTGAGTGTTGAAATTCCAAGATATTTTGTAATATCTTACTCGGTTTTAATGGTATCGTTCATTACGGTCATAACCGTTACAATCCCGCCGCTGACTAAAAAGCCTGCAAGAAGCCCCAGAACAGCAATTTTCTTCATATTCGGGCTTGTCCTAGTGGTAGGTATTTCTCCCTCTTCTATGATCTTGGGAGGTACCACTTCCATCTTATCACCGATATAGGCAGAAGACACAGAAGCGAGCTCATCTACGATCTTCTTTGCCATTGCCGCATCGGAATCTTCCACAGACAATTGAAGGATACGGGTATCATCCGGGTTTGTAACAACTACAGACTCTCTCAATTCCTTATAATCCGTATCAAGCCCAAGATTAACGATTACTTCTTCCAGCACAGGACGGCTGGTAATGAGTACTGAATAATCCTTAGTCAGCTGGGAACCCAGCTGGAGATCTGCCACAGACGCAAGCGTCGTCTCCTTGGTAAGAACAAGCATGGTTGAGGATGAGGTATATATCGGCGATACAAACAGCTTTGTATACACACAACTTACACATGCACACAACAAACCGACTGCAATTATAACAAGAATTTTTTTCTTTATGGCATAGAAAATCTCCCTCAAGTCAATTTCTATTTCTTCTTCGTATGAATTTCCCATTGGTTTCTTCCTTTTCTATATTTTTTGGTTAAGTAAAATCTTTTCTGCATTTCTATAAAAAAGATTTCTGATATAATCTTTATCCAGATGCTTGTAAATCCAAAATTCCGCATCTGTAGTGGCAGGATATCGTGTTTTCAGGTCATGGCTGTCAGTGGCAAGAAAATGGATTCTGCCTTCTTTCAGCATTTTCCTACACCATCTGGTAGTCTCGTCATACCATCTGCCTCCGATACGTCGGTAGTTCATCTGCATATACGCGCCCAGATCTGTCAATTCTTCTACCCTGCTGTCTTCCCTTAATACGCCATACCTTTCGATGTGAGCCAGTACAGGCATATATTGTTCCATGACCATATTTCTTACAATCCGCTGGATACTGGAATACGGTATATCCGGCATAAATTCTATCAGCACATAACGGCTTCCTGCCAAAGTGAGAAGTTCACCCTTTTTCAATTTTCCCAAAACTTCATCAGTATACAGGAT
>CALWHD010000088.1 GCA_944380235.1 uncultured Blautia sp. | reverse complement strand
CTACAATTAACTGAACCATCGCAATTTCCTCCTTAGCCGCACGTAATATGTATATTTACTAAAAACGTGGTTATCGTTGAATTAATTATAGTGCATTTCGTTCAAAAATACAATCCTTATTTAAAATTTTCTGTTGATTTTTAAGAATTAATTTTTTGAAGCATTTGGGAAATTCTTTCATACAGAGAACTCTGATTTTCTGCATTGAAAACCACAGCAGCATACACATCCCCATACTGATTCTGCACCAGCATTGCTCCGTAATTGGAGGTTTGAGACGCCGAATACTTTCCGCCCAGGACAGTTACACCCTTGGGCACAGATACAATACCTGATACATAGAAATCCCTGGTGTCCAGCCATTTCTGCCGGCTGCTTCCGTCCGCTGCCGTATAACTTAAAGTGCAGCTGGAAAGTCCCATGCTGTTGACCAGATTCGAATTCCTCAAGAGAGCATTTAAAAGCAGATAAGTATCATAAACAGTAGTAACCTGATTTTCATCTTCTGCACCGGTGGCATTGGTGTACATAGTATTTGTCATACCAAGTTCCTGTGCTTTCTGATTCATCAGACCGGAAAAACCTTCCTGACTGCCGCCTGCCGCTCTTGCCAGTGCCAGACAGGCGTCCTCAGAAGAAGCAACAAGAACAGCGTTCAAAAGCTGTCTTACACTTATATTATCCCCGGTGGAAAGACCGCAGGCAAGGTTTCCGCCGCCCCAGATCACATCAGATTCCTCCACAGTCACAACTGCCTCTTCCTCCAGCTGTTCACTGGCAACCAGGGCAGTCATCAATTTAGTAAGCTCTCCGGGAGCTGTTTTTTCATGCAGCCCCTGCGCATAAGGAATTTCTTTTTGACTGATATCAAAAAGTGCGCCAAGCTCACCTTCCCCAGGGACTATGCCTTCCAAGGAAGTATTATCCGCGCCTACGCAAAGATTGTCCGCAATTCCGGATTCAACCAGAAGATCCTCCTCTGCAAATGTGCCGAAAGTCCGTGTGCTCCGGTCATAGGGCACAGGTTCACTGAGGGTTCTCCATCTGGAAAAAAGAAAGAGGACCAGAACGCCCGTAAGGACAACAAGGATCAGGATTCCCGCAAGAATTCCTGTCCGTTTCATTTTCTTTTGATAGGCAGCCTTTTGTTTTGATGTCATGGGTTTTCGTTTTTTTCTATTTATACATTTCACGCCAGTCCAGCTCTCCTCTGTCCAAAGAACAAATCATCATTTCGGCAGTCGCCAGATTGGTTGCCAACGGAATATTATGCGTATCACATAAATGAAAAATACGTTTCACATCCGGATCATGTTTCTGCGGAGCTAAAGGCTCTCTTAAATAAATCACTAAATCCATCTCATTTTGCTCGATCAGTGCTCCCAGCTGCTGTTCACCGCCAAGATGTCCGGCAAGGAATTTGTGGATATTCAGGTTGGTGGCTTCTTCAATCAGCCTTCCTGTAGTTCCTGTTGCATATAACGTATGTCTGGAAAGAATATTTCTGTACGCAATACAGAAATTCTGCATTAATTTCTTCTTGGAATTGTGTGCTATCAAACCGATGTTCATGATTTTTCTACCTCCCTGTAAGTTCTGTTTCTCTGAAGCCCTACGTTCAGGACAAATCCCATACCGATATATAAGCTGACCAAAGAGGTCAGACCATAGCTGACAAAAGGAAGAGGCGTACCTGTGTTGGGCATGATATTAGTGACGACCGCCACATTAATAAAGCTCTGTATCGCAACTAGGCCGCCTACGCCGCAGCAGATCAGCTTTCCGGAAAGATCCTTGGCCCGAAGTCCGGTCCGGACACATTCAAAGATGATCAGCAGGAGCAGCAAGAGGATTGCCATACACCCCAGAAATCCCAGTTCCTCTCCCGCTACAGACAAGATAAAGTCTGTGTGGTTCTCAGATACAAAATTTGCCCTGTTTGCAGAGGAAACCTCACTGTTGTTCAGTCCCTTCCCGGTCAGCTGACCGGATCCGATAGCCATAACAGAATTTTCCTGCTGGAGAACATCGTCTGAGTATGCATCATCCTCAGAGTTGAAAAAAGCCATGATACGATTTCTCTGATAATCATCGATCAGTTTCTGGTCAGGCTGCATTACAATAAACAAAAAAACAACCGCCAGAGGAATGGCTATCAGGAAAGCGCCTCCGATAATCTTGTAACTGAGTCCTGCCACATAAATAATCACACAAAAAAGTATAGCAATTGTAATGGTATTTTTCAAGTCTGGCTGTGTAAAAATCAGGAACAGGGGAATTGCGATCAGTACTGCCGATTTCATCAGGGTTTTCAGCGTATTCAAATCATCTTCATGGTCCATGAAAAATCTGGCAAAAAACAGGATCAGAATAATTTTTGCCAGCTCTGTGGGCTGAAACTGAAAACCTGCGATGTTCAGCCATCTTTCTGCACCTTTGGACTCTGTTCCTGCGAGCCATACTGCGGCCAGAAGAACAAGATTAAAAAAGTACATGATCCAGTAGAAATTCAGCACCCAGCTGAAATCCATCAAAGATACTACCACCATCACTGCAATTCCCAGCAAAACACCCAGCAGCTGTCTGTTCTGCAGGCTGGGATCTGCACTTCCCACCAGCAGGACACCCAGAGAGCTTAAAGCAATCAGGGCTATCACTAATCTGAAATTATAATCACGTAATCTATACTGTCTAATCATGAAAACACCTATCTTTTCTGCTTTTGCAGTTTTTACACGCTCATCATCCGTTTTTTATCTCCACCAGGAAATCCCCGGAGATGAGTCTTCTATATCTGACTGTAAAGGAATTCTGGCAAGGAATGTGGCACTGTCCTTTAAATACCGGATCTCCACATTCTTTTCTTTTACTGCAAAATATTTGTTTACAGCATGCACCACATCATTCTGAAGCATGGTCATCATTTGCGGGGTACAGCTTAGCCGCTCAGAAGTCAGAAGCAGCTTTAAGCGGTCTTTTGCTACCATACTTGAACGTCTGCCTGGAAATCGCATAATATCCAGCCTCCTTTACCTTCTCATTTCCGAAAAATACCCGAAAGGCGTTTGAACACACCTTTTTTTGCCGTAAAATCCAGGAGAGGGACTTCTTCTCCCAGGATCCTGCGGCAGATATTTTCAAATGCCTTTCCGGAAAGGGAATCCTTTCCGCACAGAGGTTCACCTTGATTGGTGGCAATGACCACGGCTTCATCATCCGGGATTGCTCCAAGAAGGTCAACCGCTAAAATTTCTGTTACGTCTTCTACAGACATCATTTCTCCTCTTTTGATCATATCCATTCTCAGACGGTTGATGACCAGACGGATTTCCGGCATTTCATTTGCCTGAAGCAGCCCTATGATACGGTCAGCATCGCGGATTGCAGAGACTTCGGGAGTTGTGACTACAATGGCGCGGTTAGCGCCTGCAATGGCATTTTTAAATCCCTGTTCGATCCCGGCAGGACAGTCCAGCAGGATATAATCAAATTCTTCCGATAAGTCTTCTGTCAGTTTGATCATCTGCTCCGGCGTAATCGCTGTTTTATCCTTTGTCTGCGCTGAAGGGAGGAGAAACAGATTGTCACACTGTTTATCACGGATCAGCGCCTGCTTCATACGGCAGCTCCCCTCAATGACATCGATCAGGTTATAGACAATGCGGTTTTCAAGTCCCAGGACCACATCCAGGTTTCGAAGACCAATATCCGTGTCTACAACAACCACCTTTTTATTAAGTCTGGCAAGTCCAAGACCGATGTTGGCAGTCACTGTGGTCTTTCCCACACCGCCCTTTCCAGATGTTACTACAATAATCTCACTCATACCTAAATCCTCCTACTTTTCTGGCTCATGAATCTTCTTCGTACTTTTTCATCCGGTTAGGGATTAATCTGTCTGCTGTGTATTGGTAACCTCTGTCTCTGCAGTACCTGTCACAATTTCTGATTCATCTGCAAGATTGTACCTATAAAGGAGAATATCTTTTGCGACGGAAACCGCATTGCTGGATGAATATCCATTGGCAATACGGACAGCCATGGCAATCTCCGGATCCTCATATGGAGCGAATCCGATGAACAGACCATGGGAAGGCCGTGTAGTTTCCTGCTGTGCCGTACCTGTCTTTCCTGCAACAGAGAGATTGATGCTGCTTAAAGTGGCATTATTCTGGGCAACACCCCGCATACCTGCCTGTACCAGGTCCCAGGTATTGCTGGAAACGTCCAGTTCTCCTTTAATTTCAGGAGTATAGTCTTCCACAATATTTCCTGCCTCATCTGTTACTTTATCAAAAAGGGACAGCTCATAGCTGGTACCCCGGCTTGCAATAGTAGTGACATATCTTGCCAGCTGTGAAGTGGTATAATTATGCGTACTCTGACCAAAAGCTGTACGGATTGCGTCTGCGTCAGATACCTGGGGAGTCTCTTCCTGAATTTCCAGTCCGGATTTTTCATTCAGCCGGAACAAGTTGGCATACTTGGCAAGTTGTTCCACGCCCAGGGAATCATTGAAATTTCCGTCAGAATCTTTTCCCAGATCATAGGCAACCTGACTGAAAAAGACGTTACAGGAATTTGTGATACCGCCCACAACATCCAAAGGTCCGTGTCCAGTTCTCAGCCAGCAGTATGGACCGTTGGAGATCAGATCAAATCTTCCGGTACAATTTACCACATAATTGGAATTGACGATTCCTTCTTCCAGTCCGGCTATTGCAGTAAGGGGCTTGAAAGTAGAACCGGGTGCAGTGAGCTGCTGTGTGGCTTTATTGTAGAAAGGCCTTGACATATCTTCATACAAATGTGCGTAATATTCTGTATCCATATTATTGGCAAGCCGGTTATTGTCATACCCCGGATAAGAGACGCAGGCAAGAGTTTCCCCTGTCTTGACATCTGTGATCACAACAGAGCCGGAGCATGGGTCCAGGGCCAGCTGTCCGGGGGTGATTTCCAGGTTGCTGATTTTGTTGATCATAAAGTCATAAGCCCGCAGAGTACCGGTACTCAAAGCATTATAGGTTGCGTCATCCTGTTCCAGCACACCTTGGTCATAAAGGAGCATGCAGAGCTGAGTGCCGGAAATTGTATCAGATAACAGCATATATTTATAAAGAATTTTTGAAAAACCTTCATCGTCAGCAAGTGACTCGGTGAGATAATCTGACAGTGCATTATAAACTTCTTCGGAGGACAGGTATTCTCCTTCATCTGTAAAAGAAGAGATATCGATCCAATTTTTGCTCGCTGCGTAAGTCAGATATTCTTTTAAACTGATGGAGCTGTCTCTGGTCCAGGCAATATAAGTCGGATCAGAAGCATCAATGGCGTCTTTTGACAAAATACCGGTCTGTTCCATCAAAAAGTCATTGACTATATAGCTCTGGTATTCCTGCATTTCTTCCGAAAGATCTTTGTACGCCGCAGGGGACTCCTTTGTCAGTTCTTCTTTTATCTGAGCAAAAACACTTTCCTGCTTCTGCTGGAACAGGCTGTAAAGTGTTTTTTCAAGCTGGGTAGCATCCTCCTCTTTAAAGTGGCTGATATCCAGCACACCGTTTTCAATCAGGGCGTTGTATACGTCATAAATGGGAGTGCGGACATCGGAAGTATCCTCACTGGTGGTCTCGAACTCTTTGGTATTGACAATATTCTGCACCAGGATGCCGGCAATGGTCTGTTCCAGCACATCATAAGCCACCTTCTGAAGATCCTTGTCAATTGTAAGATATACATCATTTCCCGCTTCTGGTTCCACCCGGGAATCTTCGTCAATATCCAGCACTTTCCCTACATTATCTACAAAAACAGTTTCAAATCCGTCTTTTCCCTGAAGCTGGGTTTCCATCAGCTGCTCAATTCCGGTCTTTCCTATGATGGCATCTGTGGAGTAATCATAGCCCTGGTCTCTTAAATTTTCAAGTTCCTCAGCATCTGCTTTGCCGGTGTAGCCGATAAGAGAAGAAAAGGCTTCAGCGTCATCATAGACCCGAATAGAATCTTCCTGTATATCTACGCCCTGCAGTTCGTCCTTTCTTTCCATGATCTCAGCCACTGTCTCCTCGCTGACATCTGTGGCGATGGTAACAGGAACATATTTCCGAAAGCTGTTGGTAGAAAGGATATAACGGATTTTCACCACGTTCAGAAGCTCCTGCTTCGTCAGTGATTCCGGGAGTCCATACTCTTTCAATTCCTCCTGCGTGTAAGGATTCTCGTTGTCTACTACTGCAAAATCGTCCTCGCCGGCCATGTATTCCATCATTTCATCCGCAGTGGCATTGAGCTGTTCCTCTTTCAGATTATCGATCAGTGCCTGACCATATACATCCGCTTTAAAACGGTTCAGGGTAAAACCTTCTGCAGTAAAGGTATAATTTCCTTCCTCATCAAGATCAATATAAAAAGTGATATCCAGTTTTTCATCCCGCTTTTCCAGGATTTTCAGAAGCTCATATGCCACATGATTTAATGTCAGATTTCTCTGCCTTGTGGATTCATAAGTTCCATTATCTTCCAGTATAACGGAATAGGAAAGCTCATTGTATGCAAGAAGCTCTCCGTTTCTGTCACGAATGTTTCCTCTGGTTCCCTTTAAGGTCCTTTCCTTGGTGATATTCAGATTAAAGTTGTCCGCGTACTCGTCCCCATGGATGATCTGCAGGGAAAAAAGCCGTTGGATCAGGACTGCAAACATGGCGCAGAAAACCAGAATCAGCACAGTGGTTCTTTTTAGTCTTATTTTTTTTAAAAGTTTTCTTATTTTCTCAGCCAAATGGAATCTCTCTCCTTCATTTCCAGTTCAGTAAGTTTCTTATTCAGTTTGTAAAGCAGTTTATAGAGAACAACAGTGATAAGGACTGTATATATCATTTCCGGTATTATGATCCTTCTGAAATAATAAAGAAGTTCAATCCGTCCTCTTAATAAGAACTGAGCACCGTATACCAGAATTCCGTAGATCAGGTCCCCGCCTGCTACAAGCACCAGGGGAACGCGGATTTCTTCCTCATAGAAAATCTTGGTACAGAATCCTGCACAGTACCCGATGCACGCAAAGATCAGAGCGTAAAATCCCATCAGATCTCCGTAAAACATATCATTTAACAGACCGCATACAAAACCAATCCACATACCGGACAGTTTTCCCTGCATAAATCCAAAAGAAATCGTTACGATCAACAGCAGGTTTGGAGCTATGGAGCCAATGGAAAGGAACTGAAAGACAGTACTCTGGAGAAGAAAGCATATGAGGATCACCAGCCCTGTCGCTGCTTTTCGTTTCAGCCTCATTCAGATTCTCCTTTCTGCTTCAGTTCTTTAATCACCAGTACCTCATGAATATGTTCAAAATCCACTGCTGGGGTGAGGGTTCCTGTCTTGGTCAGATTATTTGGATCTTCCTCAATTTCACTGACATAACCTATAAGAATTCCCTTCAGAAATTTATCGCTGACATCAGAGGTAACGATCTTTTCCCCTTCCTGGATTTTATTGTCATCATCTTTCAGGTGGATAAACTGGAGTTTTCCTTCATCGATCAGCCGCAGATCGCCAGATACGATGCAGCGGTCAGAAGTGCTGACCGTCATAGCGCTGACATTACTGGAGTCATCAATGATGGAACGAACTGTTGCCCAGTCGGGACCCGCCTCTGTAACAATCCCCACCAAACCGCTTCCTGCGATCACGTTGCAGTCTACCTGAACACCGTCATTGGTTCCGCGGTTGATGGTAAAAGTGGAGAACCAGTTTCCCGGGTCCTTGGCAATCACTTCTGCGGCAACTTTATCATATTCACTGTACTGCTGATCCAGCTGGTATAATTCTTCCAGTCTTTCCAGATCGCCCAGATCCTGGGTAAGCTGGCTGTTTTCCGCTGTCAGTTCATCTACTTTTTCCTGAAGTTTTTCGTTTTCTTCTACCAGTGACTGTTTTTCGCGGAAACCAGATGCCGCTTCATCCAGCGCAGTCCCAATTTTATTGATGCCCTTCTGGAAGGGAACTACCGCGTAGGCAGCCACTCTCTTAACAGGTGTAACAGGAAATTCTGCCGCCACGGTGAAGATCATCAGCCCGACGCATACCAGGATTACTGCTGTCAGGATATGTTTGCTTTTGATATTCCAGTTTAACTTTTTCTTCATTCTCAAAACCTCAGCTTTTATTCATTACCAGACCCACTTTTTCAGGGCACGATCTCTGATTATTTCTTTCAGTCCATAAATGGTGCACAGTTCATAAAAACCAGACAGGCATACCTTCTGTCCTGTCTCCTTGCTTAAAAACCAATCGATGTCCGGAATCCTAGCCGTTCCTCCGGCCAGACAGATGCCTTCTTGTTCAATATTGCACCGGATCTGCGGAGGCGTCCTTTCCAGGAAAAAGCGAATCTCCTCACAGATCTGTTTCACAGGAGTCAAGATAGTCTCGTAGATCATTTCTGAAGGAACCACAGCTTCACCCGGAAGTCCTGTCAGGCTGTCCAGTCCTGCCGCTTTACGGGCTTCCTGGGGATCGTACTTTAAATAGGCAAGAGAAAATTTCAGTCTCCTGGCCGTACGGCTTCCGATGTGCAGATTGAAGTTTTTTCGTACTTCATTGATAATTGCCTGATTTAACTGGCTGCCTCCGATTTCTACAATCTTGCTCAAGATCACTTTTCCCCGCTCAATAATGGAAATTTCCGTGCTCTGAGAGCCGATGTTCACAATCATGCTTCCTCTTGTCTTATTTACAGGAACTCCCATTGCCACTGCGTCTGCAATGGTTTTATCTACCATATATACTTTGTTTTTTCTGCTGGAATTTCCGATGGTATAATACGCCCGCTGTTCAATTTCCGATAAGTCTGTGGGAACGGCGAGATAAATGTCGTTCCCGAATACAGAACCTGCTCCGGCTTTGTCCAGAAGGGCGTTTAAAATCATCTCTGTATGATTAATATCTGCAATCCTGCCATTTGACATAGGGGAGATCACAGATACATTCGATGGATTTTTTTCAAAAATCGAGTATGCTTCATTTCCAACAGCCAGAATCTGATTTCTGCTGCGTATTGCTATCATATTTTTTTCCGTTATCACAGTATCCTGGTCTTTTGCATATATTTTTACAGCGCTGGTTCCCAGGTCTACTCCAAACGTTTTGTTAAAAGGCATAAAAATGCTCCCCTTTTTGTTATTATAAAATCCCCTGTTCTTTGAAACTCATATAGATATGGTCTCCGATGATAATATGGTCAAGCAGGGGAATTCCTACGATTTCCCCTGCCCGCAAAACTCTTTCCGTAAAATCCAGATCCGCCCGGCTGGGCTTTGGATCCCCGCTGGGATGGTTATGTACCAGAATGATCCCCACCGCGTGATAAGAAAAGGCGGAGAGAAAAATTTCCCGGGGATTTGCCAGAGAGCCATTTACTGTTCCCTTAAAAACCATTTCTTCTCCCAGCAGATGATTTTTTGTGTCAAGCATCATACATATCAGCATTTCCTGCTCTTCATGACGAAGCTGTTCCATATAATAATCTGCTATAGTTCCGGGACGGTTGTAGGTAAGTTCTCTTTTCGCTGCTGTTCTGGCAATGCGCTTGGAAAGTTCACCGATACATTTTATCTGTACTGCCTTCACTGTACCCACGCCCTTTATGCTTCGAAGCTGGGTAAGACTTAACTGATGAAGCCCCAAAATCCCTTCTTTGTCTCTGGACAGTTCCAGAATATCCTGAGCAAGCTCCACAGAGTTTCTTCCTCTGGTACCTGTCCGCAAAAGAACTGCCAGAAGTTCTCCGTCTGTAAGCGCCTCTACACCCTGCCGCAGGCACTTTTCATAAGGACGGCTGTCCTCTGGTATGTCTTTCATAGTCTTTTTCTCTTTCATATATAATCTGTGACTCTCTTCAGCACAATTTCGCAGGTTCATTGTAGCACAGATTAAAAACGATGTATATGCCTTAGAAAAAATTTATCAGATTTTTCACAATTGCTTCTCCTGTTTTTAAGCCGTCCATAGCCGCGGAAGTTATGCCGCCTGCGTATCCAGCTCCTTCCCCGCAGGGATAGATTCCCGAAAAATTGCTTTCAAATCCCGCATCCCTTAAAATCCTCACAGGGGAAGAAGTGCGGCTTTCAACTCCGCTTAACAGACAGTCTTCCCTGGAAAAGCCGGGAATAATTTTTTCAAAAGCCTCTACTCCCTCTATAAGAGCTTTGTTTAAACTCTCTGGAAACAGTCCTCTCACATTGGCAAGGCGATACGCTCCTTTCATACAGGGAAGTATTTCTCCCAGACTTTGGGAGATCTGATTTTTCTTGAAATCGCCGTAAAGCTGCACAGGAATTTTTCCCTCTCCCAGGGCAAACGCCTTTTCTTCCAGCCTTCTTTGGAATTCCATACCCGCCAGGACATCCTTTCCGGCAAAATCTTCCGGTGTTACGGTGACAATCAGGGCACTGTTGGCATTTTCAGATCCTCTGTCCTGATAACTCATACCGTTTACTGCAAGCCTTCCGTTTTCTGAGGACGCGTTGACTACATAGCCGCCGGGACACATGCAGAAACTGTATACGCCTCTTCCGTCTGCACATTTGTGCGTCAGTTTATAATTAGCAGCCCCTAAAAGCTCATGATGATCGCAGCCGTACTGATAGCGGTTTATGAGCACCTGAGGATGTTCGGCACGCAGGCCTACAGCAAAGGATTTGGCTTCCATGGAAAATCCTCTGTCCTTTAAGAGCCGGAAAGTATCCCTGGCACTATGTCCGATTGCCAGCACCAGACGGTCTGTGGGAATCTTTTCTGTTTCGTTGACCGTTACAGAGACAAGTTTTCCTTCTTCTATCTGAATGTCCGTCAATTTGCTGCGAAAGCGGATTTCTCCTCCAAGATTTTCAATAAAACCCCGAATGTTTTTTACCAGACTTACCAGCAAGTCTGTCCCCAGATGAGGCTTCTGCATGTAAAGAATTTCTTCCGGCGCACCTGCCTGTACAAAGAGATTCAGTACTTCACGGTTCCTTCCGGCGGGATCTTTTACCAAAGTGTTCAGTTTGCCGTCAGAAAAAGTTCCTGCGCCGCCTTCTCCAAACTGGACGTTGCTTTCCGGATCCAGGATTCCAGTTCTCCAGAAATTTTCCACAGCCTTCTGTCTGGTATCTGCATCATCTCCACGTTCCAGAACAATAGGTCTCAGACCGGCTCTGGCCAGATAATAAGCGCAGAACAGACCGGCAGGACCGCTTCCAGCAATCACAGGACGAAAACAGGAAGTTCCTTCAGGTACGGTCAAATACTGGTATTCTTTTTCGTTGATTGACATAATATTTTTATTGCGAACTTTGTTCAGGACTTTTTTCTCATTTTTCGTCTGAACATGAATTGTATATACAAAAAACAGTTCCGGTTTTTTCCTGGCATCCAGAGACTGTTTCCAGATTTTCCAGGTAATCAGATTTTCTCTGTTGATTTTTAACTGTTTCAATATCTTTTCTTCCAGGTCTTCACGTGTATGAGATACCGGAAGTTTTAATTGCTGAATGCTGAGCATGAACAACCACCTTTCTTTTTCCTGCATACACAGGTCAGCCCGCGGTGTCATTGCAGGACGCATTTTGACTGTGCATGCAGTTTAAGTCGGAAGCGGCGTGTTTTCCCGCTACTGCTCCGCTGGACCATGCCCATTGAAGGTTGTAGCCGCCGCACAAACCATCTGCATCAGCCAGCTCTCCGGCAAAGTACAGACCGGGAACCAGCCTGGATTCCATAGTGAGGGGATTGATCTGAGCCAAATCCACCCCGCCGGAGCAGACCTGCGCCTGTTCCAGAGATTTTGCGCCTGTGATCTGCACTGGAAATTCTTTGATCTTTGCCGCTGCTTCTTCAATCTCAGTACAGCCCTGTACCAGGACAGGGATAAGCTTTTTGGGGAAAAGCCCGATCAGAAGCTCCTTTAAAGTTTTATAAGGGCACTGTTCTTTTCTCATCTGCAGCAGTCTTTCCATTCCTTTTCGGTCAAAATCCGGGAAAAAATCTAAAAGCAGGGTTACAGGAACTCCTTCATCCAGCAGCCGCACCGCATAACCGCTTACCTGAAAAACAGGGATACCCGAAACACCGTATTCGGTGAGCTGTATTTCTCCTTCCTCCTGCTGAAAAACAGTTCCGTCTGCAAGAAGAGATACTCTGCCTTCTACGCGCACTCCAGCCCATTGGGAAAAATAAGTTCCTTTTCCCTTTAACGGAACAAGAGCAGGCAGAGGCTTGATAACTCTGTGCCCCAGATTCTCAGCGATTTTATACCCGCTTCCGTCGGCCCCTTGGATCTGTGAGGCAAAGGAGCCGCAGGCCAGGATCACGGCATCCGCCGGATACTGCCAAGTTTGGGTTTTTACCAGAAAACGGTTTGTTTCTTTTTCACCGGGTAATATGGCGGTTACGTGTTCCTGGTATTTAAACTTTACTTTTTGGTATCGCGCTTCTGCTTCCAGCAGTTCCAAAACGCTGGAGGCCTGCATGCTTGCCGGATATAGACAGTTGTTCTTATTTCTGGTATAAATGCCGATGCCGGAAAAGAAGGCAATGGTCTGCTGCATGGAAAAGCTGTCCAGAACGCTGCGGACTGCCTCCGGGGTCCTGGTGTGATAGCAGGCAGGATCCTGGTCAAGATTGGTCAGGTTGCACCTGCCGTTTCCTGTGGCGAGAAGTTTTTTCCCAGCTCTTTCATTATGTTCCAGAAGCGTTACGCAAGCTCCCTCCCTCGCTGCCATAATAGCTGCCATAAGACCGGAAGCGCCGCCGCCTACAATGCAGATTCTTTTTTTCTCCATATTTACTGTCTCCTGAATCTATGAAAAGTTTTCCATATGCTGAGGGATTGCTCTGTTTAAACTTCTTTTGGAAGCTCTGCAAGTTTCTTATCAAGAATTTTCTGCAGAGACATCAGAATTCCTAATTTGGCATGGTACCAGGTCAGACCACCCTGAAAGTACACAGTGTAGGGAGGCTTGATAGGACCGTCTGCAGAAAGCTCAATCGAGGAACCCTGGATAAAAGCTCCCGCCGCCATGATCACGTCACTGTCATAACCCGGCATAGCCCAAGGCTCCGGCTCCACGTAACTGTCCACAGGCGCAGCAGCCTGGATACCCTTGCAGAATTCAATGACGCCTTCCGGTGTGCCGAAGGTGACTGCCTGGATAATGTCATGCCGGGACTGGGTGCTGTCCGGTGAAACAGAAAATCCCAGACGCTCATAAATATTGGCCGCAAAAACAGCGCCTTTTAAAGCTCCTGCCGTTACGGTGGGAGCAAGGAAGAATCCCTGATAAAATGCGGGATTGACCCCCAGTGTTGCCCCTACTTCTTTTCCGAGACCCGGACAGGTGAGACGATATGCGGCATTGTCCACGTACTCCTTTTTGCCGGCAATATAACCGCCGATAGGAGCAAGTCCGCCGCCAGGATTTTTGATCAGGGAACCTACTACCAGGTCAGCGCCTACGTCGCTTGGTTCTATGGTTTCCACAAATTCTCCGTAGCAGTTATCTACCATACAGATCACATCTGGTTTGATACCTTTAATAAAAGAAATCAGTTCGCCGATCTGCTTTACAGAAAAAGTGGGACGTGTAAGGTAGCCCTTTGAGCGCTGAATCTCTACCAGTCTTGTCTTATCGCAAATAGCAGCAGCAATGGCGTCATAGTCAAAGCTGCCGTCCTCTAAAAGCTCTACCTGGCGGTATGTGACGCCGTATTCCGCAAGAGAACCTCTGGAAGGGCGTATCCCGATGACTTCTTCTAAAGTATCATAGGGTTTCCCTACTGGTGAGAGCAATTCATCTCCCGGGCGCAGATTTCCCATCAGTGCCACTGCCAGAGCATGAGTTCCGCAGGCGAGCAAAGGGCGCACTAAAGCGGACTCTGTGTGAAATGTGCTTGCATACACAGCTTCCAGCGTGTCTCTTCCAAGATCATTATAGCCATATCCGGTGGAGGTATAAAGGCATGCCTCACTGACTTTATTTTCCTGCATGGCATGAATGACTTTCATCTGATTGTATTCTGCATTTTCATCAATTTCTGCAAAACGTTCCTTTAATTCAGCTTCAATCTTATTACCAAATGCCAGTACTTCTCTGCTGATTCCCAGCTTCTGGTACATCAAATCCATTTCCTGCATTAGCGTATTCCTTTCTCATGACATTTATCCAGAATATATTTCAAAATTTTACTATCATCATAATCAAATTCATTTTTATTTACCCAGATTACCTCTTTTTCTCTCTTAAACCAGGTGATCTGACGCTTGGCAAAATGCCGGGTATCTCTCTTTAAGATATAGACAGCTTCTTCATAAGAATATTCACCCAAAAGCCAGGACAGCATTTCTTTATAGCCCAGCCCCTGCATGGAAACCATGTCCTTTGTACAGCCTCTGGCTGCAAGCTGCCGGACTTCTTCTGCCAGTCCTGCTTCCAGCATTTGATCCACCCGCTGGTCAATCCTCTGATAGAGACGTTCCCGTATATCATTCAGTACAAAATAGGCAAAATTATACGGTGATTCTTTTTCTGCTTCCCTCTCATTGTGTAGGGAAATTTTTTCTCCGGTAAGCTGGTAGTATTCCAGGGCGCGGATCACTCTTTTTACATTATTTGCATGGATCTTCTGTCCGGACTCAGGATCGACATCGCAAAGAAGCCTGTGAAGGTATGCTGCTCCTTTTTCTTCTGCCATTTTTTCCAGCTCTTTTCTGACTCCGCTTTGCTCTGCGTTTTCAGAAAAATCAATATCCTTTACAACTGCCTGGATATAAAAGCCGGTTCCTCCGGTGAGAATGGGTATTTTTCCCTTGGAATAGATCGTTTCCATTGCTTCTTTTGCAAGATTCTGAAATTTTGCCACATGGAATTCGTCTTCAGGTTCCAATATATCAATGAGATAATGAGGGATTCCCTCCATCTCCTCTTTTGTGATTTTTGCAGAACCGATATCCATATGCCGGTAAACCTGCATGGAATCCGCAGAGATAATCTCTCCGTCCACAGCATGGGCGAGAGAAATCGACAGTTTTGTTTTTCCCACTGCAGTGGGACCTGTAAGAACAATCAGAGGTTTTTTCAAATGATTCACCTACACAATCCGTTTAAATTTCTTTTCCAGTTCGTATTTTGTCATGGCGACAATTGTGGGCCTTCCGTGAGGGCAGTGATAGGGATCCTCAAGCCCTAAAAGCTCATCGATCAGCTTATCAGCCTCCTGACGTGAAATGGTATTGTTTCCTTTTACAGCTGCTTTGCAGGCAGCTGTGGCGATTCGGGCTGTAATAATCTCCAGAGGACGTTTTGCATTCTCATTTTCCAGGCTGTCCAGAATCTCTACAAAAAGCTCCTGGACCGAAATCCCGTACACATTGGCAGGTACTGCATGAATGGCATATTCTCTGCCTCCGAATTCAGAAATTTCAAAACCAAACTGCTCAAAAGCCTTCATGTGGGTTTTTAACAGCATGTCCTCCTGAAGGTTTAAGGAGATCACTTCCGGGGGAGCGATCATCTGAGACATCACCTGACGTTTTTCAAAATCCTTCATGAAACGCTCATAGAGAACTTTCTCATGTGCAGCATGCTGATCGATAATATAAAATTTATTATCATATTCCACGAGCCAGTACGTATCGAAAAGCTGTCCGATGATCCGGTGATGACTTCGTGCCTCCCTGGATAAAAGCCTGCCGTCGAAAAGATCCAGCTGCTCTGCTCTGATTTGTGCTCCAGGCGCGGAATCCGTCATCTCCCCGGTTCTTTGCTTTTCTGTTCTTTGCTCTTCCCGGGGAAAATTCTCTGGGGAATCCTTTTTCTTTTCCATTTCTGCAGCCGGTGCATTTTCTGCTTGCTGCCGGACGGGTGTGATTTGCACAGGCTTTATCACTGCGGGCTGTATCCCGGATATAGAGGCGGAATATGGGGCTTCTTCCTGTATTTTTGAAAAATTCCCCCTCACATTTTCTCTGTATTTTTCTTCAAAAGGTTCCGGTACAGAAAGTTTTTCCGCAGGCTTCTTCTCTTTTTTTCTGCCGAACTCCACATCAGGGATCAATTCCCTGTGTGCCAGTTTATCCGTGATCATATCGAAAGTGGCATTGTATACTGCACCCTGATTCTGAAACCGTACTTCCATTTTTGTGGGATGTACATTGACATCGATCTCATCCCCTTCTATAGTATACTGCAGACATACAAAAGGATATTTGTGCTGCATCATATAGGGCTTATATGCTTCTTCAATAGCTTTCATGAGTATTTTACTCTTGACATATCTGCCGTTGATATAATAGTTTTCAAAATTTCTGTTCCCTCTGGAAACCACCGGTTTTCCAATATAACCGTCGATAAGGATTCCTTCTTTTGCATAATGGACTTCCAGAAGTTCCCGGGTGATATCCCTTCCGTATATGCCGTAGATCACATCTTTTAAATTAGAGTTTCCGGAAGTATGGAGCTTAGTCTGTCCATTTACCATATATTTGAAAGAGATATCCTGATGGGAGAGGGCAAGCTGTTCCATGTAGGCACTGACATAGCCTGCCTCCGTCATGGGGGTTTTTAAAAATTTCCCCCTGGCAGGTGTATTGTAGAAAAGGTTTCGCACCAGCATAGTGGTTCCGTTGGGAGCCCCCACTTCTTCCAGTGATTTTTCCTGTCCCCCTTCGATGACATAACGGACTCCGGTAAGTGCATCCCCTGTTTTTGTAATCACTTCCATTTGAGATACAGCCGAAATGCTGGATAATGCTTCCCCGCGGAATCCAAGGGAAGAAATCCGGGCAAGGTCCTCCACTTTTTCGATTTTGCTGGTAGCATGGCGAAGAAATGCCAGCGGCACCTGGTCTTTGTCAATGCCGTTTCCGTTGTCTGTCACCCGGATAAAGGAGATTCCTCCTTCCTTGATCTCCACCGTTACAGCGGTCGCGCCGGCGTCCACAGCGTTTTCTACCAGTTCTTTTACTACAGAAGCAGGACGCTCCACCACCTCGCCCGCGGCAATCTTGTCAATGGTATTCTGATCCAATACTGCAATCTTTCTCACAATTTATCACCACCTGTTTTTCAGCTTGTTCTGAAGCCGGTACAGTGTATTTAGCACATCAATGGGTCTTAATTCATCAATAGGAATATTTTTCAGCTCTTCCAGCACATCATCGTCTTTGACTGTGTCAAAAAGGGAAATCTGTTCCATATCTACTTCATCGTAATGGCGGGGCTGTCTGGCCTTCGGCTTTTTTCCCTCTGAGGCAATATCTTTTACGGTTGTAATAATATCTGCATCACTCAACTCTTCCACCAGCTCTTTGGCACGTTCAATGACGGAATCAGGAACCCCCGCCAGTTTTGCTACCTGGATTCCATAGCTTTTGTCTGCTCCGCCTTTTACAATTTTTCTCAAAAACACAATGTCATCGCCCCGTTCTTTCACGGCAATGCAGTAATTATTGACTCCGGCAAGCTTGCCTTCCAGCTCCGTCAGTTAGTGATAATGGGTGGCAAACAGGGTCTTTGCTCCCAGAAGTCTGGTATTGCTGATATGTTCCACCACTGCCCAGGCAATAGAAAGTCCGTCGAAGGTACTGGTTCCCCTGCCGATTTCATCTAAGATCAGCAGACTCTTGGCGGTAGCGTTTCTCAGAATATTTGCAACCTCTGTCATTTCCACCATAAAAGTACTCTGTCCGCTTGCCAGGTCATCAGAAGCTCCCACACGGGTGAAAATCCTGTCCACGATTCCGATATTTGCTTTGTCCGCAGGGACAAATGAGCCGATCTGAGCCATAAGAACGATCAGGGCGGACTGGCGCATATAGGTGGATTTTCCCGCCATATTAGGTCCGGTGATGATAGACACTCGGTTTTTCCCACTGTCAAGGTAAGTATCATTGGGAATAAACATATCGTTGGAGATCATCCGCTCCACTACAGGATGGCGGCCGTTTTTTATATCAATAACCCCTTTGGTATTAATTTTGGGACGTACATACTGATTTCTGGAAGCTACCAAAGCAAGGGAGACGTATGTATCCAGCCGGGCGATGGCCTTTGCCGTCCGCTGGATCCTCTCCACAGCCTGTGCCACCTGGTTCCTCACTGCAGCAAAGCAGTCATATTCCAGAGCATAGAGTTTATCTTCAGCACCCAGGATCATATCTTCCAGTTCCTTTAGCCTGGGGGTGATAAAGCGCTCTGCGTTGGTAAGTGTCTGTTTTCTGGTATAATAATCCGGTACCTGGTCTTTAAAGGAGTTTGTTACTTCCAGATAATAGCCGAATACTTTGTTGTATTTTACTTTCAGGGTACGGATGCCTGTTTTTTCTTTTTCTTCAGCTTCCAGTTCTGCCAGCCAGGTCTTTCCTTTGCTTTTTGCTTCCCGGAAATGATCTACCTGCTCATGATATCCCTCTTTGATAATGCCCCCCTCCTTCATGGCAAGAGGCGGATCATCTACAATGGATTTCTCCAGAAGCTGGTACAGATCCTGCAGGTCATCCATTTCTTCACGGATTTTCTGAAGTTCTGTACAGGAAAACACTTCCAGCAGTTTTTTTATGTGAGGGATCATGCCAATAGAAGTTTTAAAAGCAATCAGATCTCTGGGATTGGCAGACTGGTAACTCACCCGGCTGATCAGTCTTTCCAGGTCATAGACAGGTCCTAAATATTCCCGGATCTCCTCTCTGTCCATTTCATGGGCATTGATTTCCTCTACGGCATCCAGCCTGGCCACAATCTCTTCCCGGTCAATCAGAGGCTGCTCCAGAAAAGAACGCAGCATACGGGCTCCCATGGCTGTTTTTGTTTTGTCAAGAACCCACAGCAGAGAACCTATTTTCCGTTTTTCCCTCATAGTCTCTGTCAGTTCCAGATTCCTTCTGGTGGAACTGTCCAGAAGCATATATTTGTCTGTTACATACGGGGTAATGACACGCATATGTTCCAGAGATGTCTTCTGTGTCTCCAGAAGATAGGTAAAAAGTGCACCTGCGGCAATCACTGCACAGGGATAATCACTGATTCCCAGTCCTTCCAGGCTTCCCACATGAAAATGTTCTTTTAACGTCCGCTCACACAGATCATCGTCAAAATACCAGCTGTCCAGCAGGGACATGGAGATATTTAAACGATTCTTAAATTCCTGCATGTCAATGCCGCTCATACTGAAGGCTTCATTGCAGATCAGCTCTGCAGGGGAAAATTTGTAGATCTCATCCAGCAGATTTCTGCATCGTTCCACCTCTGTGATCATAAACTCACCTGTAGTGACGTCGGCCACTGCGATACCAAAACGGTTGGACAGATAGACGACACACATAATATAGTTATTCCTGGTTTCATCAAGTGCCTGGGTATTTAAGTTGGTTCCGGGAGTTACTACCCGGATCACCTCTCTTTTAACAATGCCTTTGGCCTGCTTCGGATCTTCTACCTGTTCACAGATGGCAACTTTGTATCCTTTTTCAATAAGCCTGTTGATATAAGTGTCTGCCGCATGAAAGGGGACGCCGCACATGGGCGCCCGCTCTGCCATACCACAGTCCTTTCCTGTCAGGGTCAGTTCCAGTTCCTGAGAAACTGTCTGGGCATCTTCAAAAAACATTTCATAGAAATCTCCCAGCCGGTAAAACAGGATGCAGTCCTTATATTCTTCTTTGGTCTTTACATAATGCTGCATCATCGGCGAAAGCGACGATACATCCACATCTTTTATCGAAATTCCCATATTTGCCTCTTATCCTACTTTCGTACCCATGTAGTAAAATCCTCTGCATTCGTCTAAATGCACGCTGCATATCTTCCCGATAAGAGAAGTATCCCCTTCAAAATGTACCAGCAGATTGTTGGAAAGCCTTCCTGTGAGAAGATGGGGATCCTGGCCGTTTTGTTCTTCCACAAGAACATCCTGAACCGTTCCGGTATCTCTGGCTGACATCTGTCTGCCGATTTCCTGTACTTTTGCCAGGAGACGGTCAAAACGGTCCTTCACCACATCCTCCGGCACCTGATCCTCCATCACTGCTGCCGGGGTTCCGGTCCGTTTGGAATAAATAAAGGTGAACGCACTGTCATAGCGTACTTTTTCCACCACATCCATGGTTTCCAGAAAATCTTCTTCTGTTTCTCCGGGAAATCCCACGATAATATCTGTAGTAAGAGAAATATCCGGCACCGCACTGCGTATCTTTTCCACCAGCTGCAGATATTTCTCCTTGTCATATCTGCGGTTCATCTTCTTTAAAATGGCGCTGCTTCCCGACTGAAGGGGCAGGTGGAGATGCCTGCAGATCTTTTTGCTGTCTTTCATTACTTCGATCAGTTCATCGGATAAATCTTTTGGATGGGAAGTCATAAACCGGATTCTTTCGATTCCTTCCACCTTTTCTATTTCCCGCAGAAGCTGGGCAAAAGTCATAGGTTCTTCCAGAGTTTTTCCGTAGGAATTTACATTCTGTCCCAGAAGCATGATTTCCACTACACCATCCGCGGCGAGACGTTCCACTTCCCGTATGATATCTCGCGGGTTTCGGCTCCGCTCCCTGCCTCTTACATAAGGCACGATACAGTAGCTGCAGAAATTATTACATCCAAACATAATATTGACTCCGGATTTAAAAGAGTATTTCCTTTCGCTTGGAAGATCCTCTACAATTTTGTCTGTATCCTTCCATATGTCAATGACCATACGGTCTGACTGGAGCGCCAGTACAACCAGCTCTGCAAATTTATAGATATTGTGGGTCCCGAAGATCAGGTTCACAAAAGAATAGCTTTTTTTCAGCTTTTCCACTACCTGGGGCTCCTGCATCATACAGCCGCACAGACCGATCATCATATGGGGATTTTTTTTCTTCAGGCTGTGGAGATATCCCAGCCTTCCATAGACTCTTAAATTTGCATTTTCCCGTACTGTGCAGGTATTGTAAATCACAAAGTCCGCGTCTTCCTCCTGTTTTTCTACGTATCCGATCCGTTCCAGCACACCTACCAGCTTTTCAGAGTCTCTGGCGTTCATCTGGCAGCCGAAAGTATTGACGCAGAAAGTCAGGGGACGTCCCAGCTCTTTCTGTTTTTCCCTGACAAGCTGCCTGGCTTTTTTCATGTACCAGTACTGCCGATCCGGTTCCTTCCCGGGTGCTTCCTGGTTTAAATCCATTTGCTCTATAATTTTTTCAATAGTGTCATCAAATAGAATTTCTTTTTTTTCCATGTATTTTGTCCTTTCAGGGCATATCTTTTCTAATGTATGATCCTCTTCTCTGTCACTACCAGTTCCGGAAAAATATCCGTAGATTCTGCCGGTACATGGTCTACAATCTGGAATTCAAAGGCAATAGCAACGGTCCTGTGTTTTTTATGAGTGCCCAGGTACCGGTCATAAAATCCCTGTCCATAACCTGCACGGTGACGGTTTTCATCAAAAGCAACACCCGGCACGATCACCAGCGCGTCCTCTTCTCCAGCTTCTTCTCCCTGCGCAGGTTCCGGTATGCCGTAGTATCCCGGTTCCAGCTGATCAAAACTTTCCAGAAAATAATATTTCATCTCATGGGGACCAGTTACCTTTGGCACTGCCACACGTTTCCCGGCAGCCCATGCAGCCCGGATAATGTCTCCTGTAGCGGCTTCTTTGTTATAATCCGCATAGGCATACACGCATTCTGCTTCCTGGAACTGGGGAAGGGCAATGACTTTCCGGCAGATTTCCTGACTGAATCGGTCTGCCTCTTCCTGTGTTAATTCTTTTCTCTTTCCAAAAACGTATTTTCTAATTTCCTTTTTTGAGTCCATATTTTTCTCCCAGATTCGTAATGCTTCCATCTTCTTCCTGGATGCTGATATTATCCAGCTGTGACCGCAGATTCATGCGGATGACTGCAATATATTCTGCCCTCAGCTTTTTCTGTTCTTCCTTTTCTTGAGGTGTCAGTCCCGTGCTTTTTGATTTTCTTGCCAGTTCATTGATTCGATTGAGTTTATTCTGATCCATTCTGATCTCCTTTATTAAATTTATCTCATTAGTACTTGTTTTCCGCAGGCATTAAAGATTTTCAAACATGGCATGCAGAGAAGCTCTTTCCTTTTTATCTGACAGAAACAGGGTTCCGTGGTTTCTTCCCTGCATGATTTTATGTATGATATGGAAATCTGCGCCGTTTGCGATCACCATATCCGCGCCTGCGCTGGTAGCAATCTTGGCGGCGGAGAGCTTGGTTGCCATGCCGCCGGTGCCCACTTTGCTGCCGGTAGTATCTTTTCCCATATTCATCAGATGTTCGTCCAAATGCTCCACCACATCCACAAATTCCGCATGAGGATTTACATGTGGATCATCTGTAAACAGTCCGTCAATATCCGAAAGCAGGATAAGCAGATCCGCATCCACCATGGCAGCAACCAGCGCAGACAAAGTGTCATTGTCGCCAAAAGTATTGACGAATTCGATTTCGTCCGTAGAAATACTGTCGTTTTCGTTGACCACCGGGATTGCCCCCATGTTCAAAAGACTGTGAAAAGTATTTCTTACATTTTCTCTTGTCACTTCATTTTTTACTGTATATTTTGTCATTAAGATCTGGGCAGCAGTCTGACTGTATTCTGCAAACAGTTTCTGATAGATCATCATCAGCCTGGCCTGCCCGATAGCTGCACATGCCTGTTTTTCCGCCAACAACGACGGTTTTTCATGAAGTCCGATAGCTG
>CALWHD010000087.1 GCA_944380235.1 uncultured Blautia sp. | reverse complement strand
GATATAGAATGGAGGTGCCGGTATGCAGGTACTGATTTTGGGAGCCAGCGGACTCTGCAGGTCTTACGTTAAGACATATTTGCAGACTGCGGGATATACTGTGACGGGAACGTATCACAGATCGCGCCCGGAGTACATAGAGGACCCTTCCATGATACAGTTTTTGACGATGCGCAGGATCGTGAACATTATGAGAGCGATGACACAGCAGCTGAAAGTGAGTACGGGCTGTTTAAGAGTGCCTGTGAGCAAATGTTGATAACGATGCTGGGAAGACAGGCGGTTATCCTCAGGCTTTCTATGGTCTGGGCAGAGAAATGTCCCCGGTTAACCGAATTAAAGAATTTTGCAGTGTCAGGCAGAGCTGTACCTGTATATGAAAATTTATACAGCACAAAAGATGGCAAAACCAGAATATATGGCAGTAGTTTCTGAAAGGCAGGATGTTCCTGAGAGATTGAGATGGAATATCTCAGAGGTCCTTGACGATATGTTTCGTTTTAAAAAATCTGATAAATTAAGCTGAAGACGGAGATGGAGCCTGCAGTCACAATTCGGGCGATGAATTGGTCTTGGAAAAGTATGCAGAAGGAAAGGGGAAAATTAGCATAGTATTTTTTACCTTTTGGGAGTATAATAGAAAGCGGAAATTTACGGAAAGGACTGAGAATATGAAAGTATTATTGTTAAACGGAAGCCCTAGAAAAGAGGGCTGTACTTATACGGCACTGTGCCAGGTAGCAGAGGCATTAAAGGAAAACGGTGTGGACAGCGAGATCTTCCAGGCGGGAAATCCGGAAACCGCCAATGTAAAGGCTGCGGCACAGAAAATGAAAGAAGCAGATGCGCTGATCGTGGGTTCCCCGGTATACTGGGCGTCTCCGTCAGGACAAATCATTGAATTTATGGATAAGTTCTGCTCCATGGCTGGCAGGGATATGATGCTGAAGCCGGCAGCAGCAGTTGCTTCTGCAAGACGTGCGGGAACAACGGCGACACTGGATGTACTGCTGAAATACTTCTCTTTCCATCAGATGCCGGTAATATCTTCTAATTACTGGAACATGGTTCACGGAAACACACCGGAGGAAGTGAAACAAGATGAAGAGGGAATGCAGATCATGCGTATTCTGGGAAACAATATGGCTTGGATATTAAAATCCATTGAAGCCGGAAAGAATGCAGGTATTTCAGCTCCCATGCAGGAAGAAAAGATTAAGACAAACTTTATCAGATAAAAATTGGTTTTCAGACACAGCATTTCTGAGAGAGATCCCAGAGAGCTGTGTCTTTTTTTGCATGCAAGTCCTCCGGGCAGGGAGGTACACGTTAAAATAAGATTTTTTTGTCGATTTGAAGATAAAGAATAGGAAAAATAAAATTTTTCTATTATTTAATACATGATTTTTGTCTGTTGTGTATACTGTATTTACAATTTCATGTATAATGCTTATAGTAAAAAAGCAGGGGAGAGAATCAAAAAATGTACAAGATTGCAGTCTGCGATGATGAAAAAAACATCCTGGAACAGACAGGAAAATTAATTCGGGAATGGAATCCGGAAGTGGAGGTAAAGTATTTTTTCTCAGGGGAGGAATTAGTTAAAAACTATGAGCCGTATGAGGCTGGTTTTTCTTGATATTGATATGCCCGGCATGGGGAATTTATACGGCACTTTCTATCCTCATACCCACCCTCTGGCTTAATGACGGAATTACCATGCCGGTGATGGCAGCAAGCTATCTGCTGATCATCTGGTTCCTTTATCACAGAAGCAGGACGTGGCTGCTCTACGGTGTAATTTTTAACATGATGATCTATGCGGCACAGGCAATAGGAATCTATCTTGCCGCATATCTGGAAACAGAAATCTCCATGAATCTCCATACACTTACTTACGCCATTGCTGTTTTGAAGGCAATTTTTATGACAGCAGTTACCCTTATGCTCAGAATGATTGTACAGAAACGGCAGGTATCAGACCGGAAAGATTTAAAGATCAGGGGAATGATACTCATTCCTTCATTCAGTATGATTTTGATCTTTCTGTATTGTATTTCCGGCAACGCTTTTTTTGAAAAATATGGATATGGTTGGGTCATTGTGTTTTGCATTCTCTTTCTGGTCATTAATTTTTACTGTCTGTATGTCTGGTATGATCTGGCCGAAAACCGGGAGCTGAAGCACCGCCTGGAGCTGATCCACCAGCAGAATGAGTTGAAGCACCAGTATTATGAGGATTTGGAAAAGAATTATAATAATTCCAGGAAAATTATCCATGACATCCGGAATCATCTGAATATTTTGGAGCAGTCATCAAAAATGAAGGATGGGTCTGAAGAGAATACTGCTTATTTTCAGGATGTCCATGGAATGCTGAATTCTCTGGGGCTGAAATTCTACACGGATAACAAGATACTGAATATTGTTCTGAATGATAAGCTGAAAAAGCTGGATCAGGAGCAGGCAGAGTGCAGTCTGGGAGGGGCAGATCTTGGGTTCCTGGCAGACATAGACGTTACCACAATCTTTGCAAATCTTCTGGATAATGCTATAGAGGCAGGGGAAGGCAGAGAAGATTTCTGGCTGAAAATCCGCGGGGACAGGATACAGGATTTTACTGTAGTGAAACTCTGGAATCCTTCGTCTGGCGGCTACCAGCCGGGGCGCTCCGGGAAAACGGGGCATGAAGGACTTGGGCTTGAGAATGTGAGGCATGCAGTAGAGAAATATCAGGGGGAACTGGAGCTTGAGGAGAAGGCAGGAATCTTTTCCGTTACCATGGTTTTTCCCGGAAAATAAGATTTGAAAAAGGAGAGAAGAAAATGAAATTTTCAGAAACAGAAAAGAAACAACTGATCATATTTACCGTTATTGCATACGGGATTACCTATATACTGGGACTTCTCATGTGGTACGGATACGGAACAGGGGCTGATTTGGGGGCATTTCCCAACGCTCAGATGCTGTACCCGGCGGCTGGTGTGATGCTGGCATATCTGATTACCCGAAAAAAAGACAAGAATATGCCCAAGGCTTTCTTTGTGTTTTTTCTTGTCCTGACCGGGATTTTGATTTTGTGCTCTGTAGCTTCTGTAGTTTCTCCCAAGACGCTGACTGTCAATCAAATGGAAATATCTGTCTGGCTGGTAGCAGTGCAGATGCTGCTGATACCGGGAAGTATTGTATTCTGGATCCTGCTTTTGGTATCCGGAAAAGAACGGAGGGAGACATATGGCTTGAAAGGAAAGAACTGGAAAATGTCCTTTTTGTGTATCTTCCTGTTTTTTATCCTTTACAGTCTGCGTATGGGACTTTCCTGTATCTGGGCAGGTCAGACAAAAGAATTTGCGGCTGTCTGGGCGGATCCTTCCACTTGGGGTTATCTGCTTTCCGCTGCAATTAACTTTTTCCTGGTTGTGGCTGCATTTTTCGGGGAGGAATATGGCTGGAGATATTATTTACAGCCTCTGTTTCAGAAAAGATTTGGGTTAAAAGCGGGCGTCCTGCTCCTTGGAGTAGTATGGGGACTTTGGCATCTTCCCATAGACTTTTTTTACTATACCACACCGGATATGGGGCTGATCGCCTGTGTATCCCAGCAGATTACCTGTATTTTTCTCGGAATTTTCCTGGCCTATGCCTATATGAAGACACAGAATATCTGGGTACCGGTGGTGATCCACTATTTAAATAATAATCTTATCCCCATGTTTGCGGGAAATTATTCGGCAGATGTACTTCAGGGTCAGGCCATCTACTGGGGAGATCTTATACCTTCTCTGATTGTCAACCTGGTAGTTTTCGGATGGTTTATTTTCCTGAAACCATTTCGGCGCCGGGAGACAGAGATATAGTTTTCTGGAATGAGGCGGACAGCCTGACAGGGAACAATACAATGGGGCTGCGGCAAAAGCAGATGATTTATCTGGTTTTGCCGCAGCTCTGTCTTTATGCTCTGAAATGAAAAACAGATTCCCTGGAGCCCTGTCCATGGATGTAATATCTTTTAAAGAGGGATGTATATCCCCCTGGAAAATTTTATGAAAATATGATATACCTTTATTTTGAAGAACTTTTAACATAGGATAACTGGAGGAGACAGCTATGTGGATTGCAGATAAATATATTGATCATGTAAAAGAGCAGACAATAGAGCATCCAGGGGAAAGCTGGGGGAAAATGCTTCTGGGGTTCAAGGCTAATAAGTTTCGTACAAAACTTCTTCCAAAAAAAGGAATTGCAAAAGGCTACCAGAAACTGGAGGCTATGATGATGTCTTTCGTGGCGGATTCGCTGGGACGCCCTGACAGTTATGTGTGGGGCAATATCTTTTCTCCCTGTGAGATCATAGGATGTTTCGGACTTAATACCCTTTCCATTGAGTGCCTTTCCTGCTATTTCAGCGGTTACCACCTGGAGGATTATTTTATCGACTATGCTCAGAATACAGGAATTGCGCCTACTCTGTGTTCTTATCATAAGACTTTTGTGGGCGCTATCGACAGCGGCGCGGTTCCGGTACCGGAATATGCAGTTACCACTTCTTTGTCCTGTGACGGAAATCTGAATACTTTTCGGTATCTGGAAAAGAAAAAGGGAGTACCCTTTACTTTCCTTGATGTTCCTTACAGGGATGATCAGGAATCTGTGGAATATCTTGCAGGACAGTTAAAAGATTTTACAGGAGAACTTGCCAGACGCTATGGAAGACCCTTTGAGGAGGAGAAACTTCGCAGAGCGATCAGGATTGAAAACGAGACAAGAAGAGAACTGATGCATTTCTTCCGTCTGCAAAGCGAGAGATATTATCCGGGAGAGCTGATAAGCCATCTCTATATGATGATGGGGATGCACCTGCTGATCGGCACACAGGAATTTTTGGATCTCATTCGTTTTATGATCGAGGATATCAAGAATTATCCTGAGTTTGAGGGAAAGAAGATTTTGTGGATACATCTTCTCCCTTTTTATCAGGAAACGCTTCAGAGCTATTTCAATTCCAGCCGTAAGTACCAGATTATTGCCAGCGATATTATTATTGATTCTATGGAAGAAATGGATGAGACAAAACCGTTCCATGCACTGGCAAAGAAGATCATACGGAATCTGTATAACGGCTCTTATTCTCATAAAGCAGAGATGGTGGGAAGCTTGGCGGATACCCTTCACCCTGATGCGGTGATTCAGTTTTGCCACTGGGGTTGCAAACAGTCCTCAGGAGGAAGTATCCTGCTGAAAGAAAAAATGCAGAAAAGGAATATACCCATGCTGATTCTGGACGGAGACGGAATCGATCGGCGCAACAGCCATGACGGACAGATCAAGACGCGGCTGGAGGCATTTCTGGAGATGCTGGGATCAGAAGAAAAAGAAGAGACAGCAGAGAAGGAAGAAAAGAAGATATGTTAGGATATATATGTAAATATGCTCCTGTGGAAGTATTTGAATCCATGGGAGTAAAGATGAAACGGATTGAACCGGATGTGACGAATTTTAATCAGGCGGAGATCAAAATGCATCCGAATATCTGCAGCTTTGCAAAAGGGGTTCTTGAGGAAGTTATGAAAGGCGGCTATGAAGGTGTGATCCTCACTACCTGCTGTGACAGTATCCGACGCCTTTATGATGTATTAAGAGAAGAATTCCCTGGGAAATTTATCTACATGCTGGATACTCCCCGAATCACCAAGGAGGGTGGGATACGGCTTTATGAGAAGCGCATTACAGCGATGATCAAAGCGTATGAGAATTTTTCCGGAACAACCTTTTGCAGGGAAAAATTTCTGGAGTATTTAAAAGAAAGGGAAAATGAGCAGCAATATGCCGTGAAAAACGGTTCTTTGAACATCGGCATTATTGGTGCCAGAGCAAATGAGAGCATCAAACAGATCTTAAGGGAAAAGGGGGCAAATGTGGCTTTCGATCTGACCTGTACAGGACTGGGCAGAAAGATCTTGGCGGATGAAACAGAAACAATGGCTGAATATGCCCGGGGACTTTTAAGTCAGTTTCCCTGCATGCGGATGGAACAGGCTGCTAACCGGGATGAACTGATCCGGCGCTCTGCGGGGGGCGTAGACGGGATTATTTATCATACAGTACAGTTCTGCGATAATTATGCCTATGAGTATGCATGGCTGAAGGAATGGCTGGAGCGTCCTATGCTTCTGCTGGAGACGGATTACACCCGCCAGAGCAGCGGACAGATACGGACCAGGATTGAAGCATTTCTGGAGGCGCTGACTCCGCAGACGTGTCAGTTAAAAAAACAGAGGAAGGGAGACGGAACAATGTACGTAATGGGAATTGACAGCGGTTCCACATCAACCAATGCAGTGATCATGGACCAGAACAGGAAGATAAAAGCTTTTTCTGTAGTACGCACCGGGGCGAAATCCGGAGTCAGTGCAGATAAAGCCTTAAAAGAGGTGCTTGAGAAAGCGGGACTTGTCAGAGAGGACATTTCCTGGATTGTTTCCACCGGATACGGAAGGGTCAGTATTGAATTTGCCGATGAGAACGTTACTGAAATCAGCTGTCACGGCAAAGGCGCTCACTATTTTAATCCTGCTGTACGGACCATTCTGGATATCGGCGGGTAGGACAGCAAAGCAATTCGGTTAAATGAGAACGGAGCTTCCTGTATAATACAAACATAGGGGATTCCAAGAAAGGTGGTTGATAAAAAGATACCTCAGAGTAAAATAAGATTTGCTGACTTTGCCGGTTAGTAAAAATCTTATTAAACAGAGAGGTATC
>CALWHD010000086.1 GCA_944380235.1 uncultured Blautia sp. | reverse complement strand
AGAGACAGGCAGCTTACCAAATACATGGAAGAGACCTTCAGGATCTCTCCCGGGGAAACACGGGCTGCCATGGAAGCAGGCGACCGGGCGCAGGCATCTTTTAAAAGCCAGCTTGAAAAGGAAGGAGAAGCGGTGCTGAAACAGGCGGAAGAGACAGGAAAATTCGCTGTTGTTCTGGCTTCCCGTCCTTACCAGAATGATGCTCTGGTAAATCATGATCTTCCGGAAATGTTTACCGGAATGGGAATTCCGGTGCTTACTGCAGACTCCCTGCCAGGAGTAAACCAGGAGGATCTGAGCAGGAGCCGTCTGGATATCGTGAATAACTTTCACGCCAGGATGCTCTCCTCTGCTGTGCTGGCGGCATCCAGCGAAGCGCTGGAATATGTTCAGATCGTCAGTTTCGGATGCGGTCACGACGCTTATCTTTCCGATGAGATCATACGCTTGATGAAAGAAATCTCCGGGAAAACCCCGCTGGTGCTGAAGCTGGATGAGAGCGATATACAGGGACCTCTGCGCATCCGGGTGCGCTCTTTTCTGGAGACGGTAGCCATGAGAAGGGCAAAAGCGGGAAAACTTCAGACGGAACCTTTAAAAGAACCTTATCCTGTGAAGTATACGAAACAATGGAAAAAGGAGAAGACAGTGCTGATTCCAAACACTTCCCATGCCTTCAGCCAGATCCTGTCAGCTGCATTCTGTACCCAGGGCGTCCGGGCGGTTCCTCTGGAGATGGGAGGAGAAGAAGCCATCCGGCTTGGGAAAAAATATGTACATAATGATATCTGCTTTCCGGCGCAGATGGTTATCGGGGAAGCTCTTGCTGCGCTGAAAAGCGGAAGATACGACAGCAAAAATACTGCCATCGGCATGGGAAAATATATCGGGGACTGCCGTCTGACCCATTACAGCGCACTTTTAAGAAAGGCGCTGGATGATGCAGGATTTCCTGAAGTTCCTATTCTGACCAATGATGACAAAGACTACCATGACCTTCATCCGGGATTTAAGATGAATATGCTGACAGCAGCAGAGATTGCCTTTGGACTGCCTGTGATCGATGCGCTGGAAGAACTGCTGAGAAAGATCCGCCCTTATGAAGTAGTCAAAGGCAGTGCAAACCGGGCTTTCGCAAGAGCTATGGACGAAGTGGTGCAGGGACTGGAACAGAGAGGGATCCCCGGTATGGAAAAAGGATTTAAGAAGGCGATCCGCCTTATGAAAGAGGTTCCCTATGACAGGAGCTGCTTAAAGCCGAAAGTGCTTATTGTAGGAGAATACCTGCTGAATTTTCATCCGGGTGCCAACCACCATATCGAGGATTATCTGGAGAAAAATGGATTTGAGATCATTGAAGCGCGTATGACAGATGTGATCCGGAAGACTTATTTTTATCAAGAAGCCCAGATAAAGGAATATCACGTGAAAAAAGGCGTGGGCGATAAAGTGTGGTATTATACGGCAAATCAAATTTTCGGTCTGGCCCACAGCGTGACAGATTCTATTGCAAAGGAACATCCCCTCTATGAACCGGCATGCCGTATGGAAGATCTGGTAAAGGCAAGTGATCCGATCATCCATCACACTTTTGATACCGGGGAGGGTGTACTGATTCCCGCGGAGATCCTGCATCATGCGGCCAAAGGCTGCCGGGCTTTCGTCATTCTTCAGCCATTTGGATGTCTTCCCAACCATGTGGTAGGCAGGGGAATTACAAAAAAACTAAAGGAAATGTATCCGGATGCCCAGATCCTTCCCCTGGATTACGATCCGGATGTAAGTTTTGCCAATATTGAGAACCGGCTTCAGATGCTGGTAATGAACATAAAAACAGAAAAAAAACAGAAAAAATTCCCGTAAGAATCTTTCTTCGGGAATTTTTTCTGTGCTGCTTCTAAAAAACATGCAGCAGATTCAGGATGAACAAGATCAGTACTATAGGAGATGAAACACTGCTTATAATGAATAAAGCAAATTTAAATTTCTCCAGTTTTTGAAATCTGACATACTGTTCTTTTACTTTTTCACTGTAGTCATAAAGCACTTGTGTAGCCTCTTCCACTTTCGCAAGCTCCTGGTCACAGGAATTCTTGATGTCGGTCTCTATAGAGTGTGCCAGAGACTGGGTCAGCCTCTGGATCTCGGTGTCAATCCTGGAGCTTAAAGATTCACTGTTCTGCTGGATGGACAAGGACAGCCCCTGTAAAGTATGGATCTTTTCTGTTACACTCTGGTCCTGATCAGAAATCAGTTTCTGGATGATCTCTTCGTATTCCTGATAATGCCCTCTGTAATTATCCATCTGCCGCACCAGTTCTGCGGACTCAGCCCTTGCCAGCGCCAGTTCACTGTCTGCTTTCCGTAAATCGGAGAGGTATCTTAAATATTTGCTTTCTTTGAGCAAAGAAACCGTTTTTCCTTTAACAGATGTCTTTGCTTTTTTCAGTGTTTCCTGTTTCCGTTCAGGCTTAGTTTCAGATGTTTCTGAAGGCTCCTCTTTTTCGGGAGGAGTTTTATCTGCCTTTTCCAAAGCTGCTGCCAGTTCACTTTCCTCTGTCAGATGAGTGTCCAGCTGTTCTTCCAGCTGGCTGCTGAGATCAATGGTATTCCCCTCAGATGAAGAGGGAACAGTATTGTCTGCTTTTGCTTCCATGGCTCTTTTCTCCTTACACATTTTTGTATGATGTATGATTTACAAGCCCCGACTTTTATTTATTATATAGAAAAAAACGACAAAATTCAACAGGAAGCATATTTTCAGAGAAAGGTGTATATCAGTATAAGAATTCCGACAGAAGCCTTGAGGTTCCTGTGTGGATTTGCTAAAATGGTGAAAAGACAGAGAAAAGAGGGAAAAGGATGAAGGCAGCAGTTTATGAGGGAGAAGGGAAAATCGTCCTGACACAGCGTCCGGTACCTTCTCTCCAGGAGGATACAGACGCCATTGTGCGGGTAACACTTACTACTATCTGTTCCAGTGACATTCACATCAAGCACGGGGCAGTACCCAGAGCAGTGCCGGGAACGATTGTAGGGCATGAGTTTGTGGGAATTGTGGAACAGACGGGAAGCGCGGTGAAGAAAGTAAAGCCGGGAGACAGAGTGGCAGTGAATGTGGAAACTTTCTGCGGAACCTGCTTTTACTGTAAACAGGGATATGTAAATAACTGTACAGACAGGCAGGGAGGCTGGGCTCTGGGATGCAGGATCGACGGCGGACAGGCAGAGTATGCAAGGATTCCCTTTGCGGACAATGGACTTACAAAAATACCGGACAGTGTGACAGATGAGCAGGCATTGTTTACAGGAGATCTTCTCTCCACCGGATACTGGGCGGCTAAGATAGGAGAGATTACTCCAGGAGATACGGTGGCAGTGCTTGGAGCAGGACCTGCCGGACTTTGTACCATGATGTGTGCACGCCTTTACAGTCCGGGAAAGATCATTGCTGTTGATACAGACAGCAGACGGCTTCAGACTGCCCGGGAAAACGGGCTGGCGGATGTTCTTCTCAATCCCGGGGATATGACAGGAGAAGAACTGGAGACAGCAGTAAAACAGGAAAGCCATGGAAGAGGCGCGGACGCAGTATTTGAAGTGGCGGGAGGGGAAGATACCTTCCAGACAGCGTGGAAGATCGCAAGACCAAATGCAGTGGTAGCAGTAGTGGCAATGTATGAGGAGGATCAGACGCTGCCCCTTCCCCGGATGTATGGAAAAAATCTTATTTTCAAGACCGGAGGTGTGGACGGGAGTGAGTGCGGCAGGATCATGGAACTGATCCAGGCAGGAATGCTGAATACAGAATGCCTGATCACCCACAGAACCACTCTGGACAATCTTATGGAAGCCTATGATATTTTTGAAAACAAAAAAGAGGGAGTTATTAAGATTGCCGTAACTGTGTAGAGCCGGGAGACAGCAGAAAATTTTAGAGCACAAGGCAAGAATTATTTTCAGACAGCAGGAGGAACCGTATTATGGATTATGAACAGGATTATGTTATGCGGATGATCAAAGATATGGTCAGAGCACTTGCCCTGGTCCTTTTCGGGAAAAAGGACATCCGCTATGAGATTCCTGAGGAAAATGACAGGACAGACGCAGATAATCTTTATATGAAGATTCTCCATATGGCAGACCAGGGAGAGATCAATGAGGCGGAAAATATTCTTCTTACAGAGATTCCGGAGGATACTCCGGATTACCATGTGATGAAGACTGATTTTTACCAGCATATCAGTGAGTACAGCGACGATTTCCTGGCAGAACACAATTATACCAGGGAGGAGATCCTGGAAGGCCTGGAAAGCATTGCACAAGATTACGGGCTTCTGGACTCTGAGGTGCATGTAAGGCTGTAATGTTTTATGAAAAAGTTTTCAGAATATGGGGAGAAAGGAGAAAAATAAAATGAAAAAATTAAGAGTGGGAATTTTAAGTACAGGGAGTATTGCCGCAACCATGGCAGGAACAGTAGCAAAGATGAAAGAGGCAGAAGTGTATGCTGTGGCTTCCAGGACAAAAGAAAAGGCAGAGAAATTCGCAGTCCGTTTCGGTGCACAGAAAGCATATGGTTCCTACGAAGAAATGGCAGATGATGAAAATGTGGATCTTGTTTATGTGGCAACGCCCATCTCAGAGCATTATGAAAATGTAAAAATGCTTATAGATCACGGCAGAAATGTGCTGTGTGAAAAAGCTTTTGCGGTAAATGAGAAACAGGCGGCAGAAATGACTGCACTTGCAGAAGAAAAAGGAGTACTTCTGGCAGAGGCTATCTGGGTGCGGTATATGCCTATGTGGACTACTCTGAAGCAGATCCTGGATTCCGGGGCTATTGGTGAGCCCATGACTCTGACCTGCAATCTGTGCTATCTCATTGACCGGGTACCCAGGCTGGTAAAGCCGGAACTGGCAGGTGGAGCTCTTCTTGATGTAGGCGTTTATACCATTAATTTTGCATCTCTTGTTTTTGGAGATGAGATTGAAACGATTACCACCAGGGCGCTGATGACAGATACCGGTGTGGACGCCCAGAACAGTATCACCTTTACTTATCCCGGGGGCAGGATGGCGATCCTGAACAGTTCTCTGCGGGTGCTTTCTGACCGGAAAGGAATTATTTACGGCACAAAGGGATTTGTGATCGTGGAAAATATCAACAATTTCGAATCCATCACTGTCTACAATGAAAACAGGGAGGTCACAGCTGTCTGCGAACAGCCTCCGCAGATCACAGGATATGAATATGAAATTCTCGCCTGTGCCGAGGCGATCCGCAGAGGACAGACACAGTGTCCTCAGATGACCCATGCACAGACTCTTCGCATCATGGCGCAGATGGATGCAGTCAGAGCAGAATGGGGACTGAAATATCCGGGGGAATAACACAAGGAGTATAAAGCCATGCAGAAAAAAAGAGCCGGAAGAGTTCCGGTTCTTTTTCTGCAATGGGAGAGAGGGGCGGCTGGAAAAAAGTTTTCAGTCAGCTCTCGCCTTATCCAGGGCTTGATTGATAGCATCTAAGAGCAGCATGGAGGTATATTTGTTTTCCTCCGAATAGGTGATATTTTCTGTGGACTGCGATGCGCAGATCTGGCTGGAGAGCGCTTCCAGGGCCGGCTCCATGAGAGGATACATCGCAGTGGTGGTCTCACTTAAATTTACCAGAGAAATGGAATTGATGTGATCTTCGTCCACCGTGACCTCCACATCAAAAGTATTGTCGTTTAAGGTGATGGGCGTGGTATAGACCCCGGCATGATAGATGGCATCCGCGCTTGCCGGGTCCGCTTTGTTCCCTTTGCCGAACATGAGAAAAAGCACCACAGCCAGTACCACAGCCAGAACCAGAAAGATTCCGGTATAAATAACTTCTTTCATATGTAAAACGACAATTTTTGTTTTTGAGCTCATGGCTGCACCTCCTGCATTTCTTTTTATAACATATTACAAACCAGTGAAAAATATAACCATATTTAAAGAGGGCGTGGTATAATGATTGCACCAGAAGTGCAATCCAGGGCAAAAAAACGCCCTGCTTCGCTACGCGAAGATTATACCGGACCCATAGCTTGAAAAGTAAATGCCGCCAGAAGCGGCGCTTCCTTTTCTGCGCACGTGGTATAATGATTGCACATCGTGAATTTATAAACAGGTGAGGTAAAGGATGAAATATAAATTTCTTGTATTAGATATAGATGGCACAGTGACCAATTCGAAGAAGGAGGTCACACCTAAAACACTGGAGGCAGTAGTCGGCCTGCAGAAGAGAGGAATTCCTGTGGCGATTGCTTCCGGGAGGCCTGTCCAGGGAGTGTCCAAAGTTGCCTCTGTGCTCCGGTTTCAGGATTTCGGAAGCTATGTACTTCCTTTTAACGGTGCCCGGATTCTGAATTTCAGAACAAAGGAGTGCATCTATTCCAAGACCCTTCCCCTTCATCTTCCGGGAAGGCTGGTAAAAGATGCCAGGGAAAACGGCGTGGGGATCATTACCTATGAAGGAGATAAGATTATTGCGGGGACCCAGCCGGACAAATACATGCAGATAGAAGCAGATATCAATAATATACCGGTTGTGTGGGAAAAGAAATTTGAAACGTATGTAAATTTTCCTGTGAATAAATGTCTGCTCACAGGGGATCCTGTGGATCTGGAAGCTCTGGAACCTGTGCTGGCGCAGAAATACTGCCATGAAGCACAGGTTTTCCGTTCGGAGCCGTATTTTCTGGAAGTAACGCCGAAAAATGTGGACAAAGCCTATTGCCTGAAACACCTTCTGGAGATTCTTGGAATCAAAAGAGAAGAGACTGTCTGCTGCGGCGACGGCTTTAATGATGTAACTATGATACAGTTCGCAGGTCTTGGGGTTGCTATGGCGAATGCCCAGGAACAGGTGAAAGATGTTGCTGACTATATTACGGAAAAGGATAACGATCATGACGGTATCGCAGAAGTTATTGAAAAGTTTTTCTGACAGTTATACCGTGTGTTTCAGCAGGAGAAAAATATGGCATTAAAGTTTATTTTCGGCGCATCAGGAGCTGGAAAATCTTATTATATATACAGCAGGATCATAAAAGAATCTATGGAAAATCCCCGGGGGAAGTATCTGGTCCTGGTGCCGGAACAGTTTACCATGCAGACCCAGAAAGAGCTGGTGTCTATGCATCCGAAAAAGGGGATTATGAATATTGACGTTTTAAGCTTTGAACGTCTCGCCCTCCGTGTGATAGAGGAAGTGGGCTCTGCCTGTACCGGACTTCTGGAAGAAACAGGAAAGAGTATGGTTTTGAGAAAGGTGGCTCAGGAAAAAAAGAAGGACCTGAAGATCCTGGGAAATAAAATGGACCGTCAGGGCTATGTATCCCAGATGAAATCTATGGTTTCTGAGCTGAGGCAGTATGAGATCACACCGGAAAGTCTGGAGGAGATCAGCAGAGAGCTGGAGGGAAAACCGGAGCTCTATTATAAAATGCAGGATATCCGCACACTTTACAAAGGCTTTTTTGATTACCTGGAGGGAAGATTCATCACCCAGGAGGAAGTCCTGGATGTTATGGGAGATCTGGTGCACCTGTCAGAAAAGGTGAGGGGAAGTGTCCTTGTGCTGGACGGCTATACAGGCTTTACACCCATTCAGCTGAAAGTTCTGGAAAAACTTCTTCCTGTATGCCCCCAGATCTATGTGACAGTTACCGTAGCTTCCGGAGAGGATCCTTATCAGCTGGGAAGTCCTCACAGTCTCTTTTATCTAAGCAAACAGACTGTTCACAGGTTATGTAAACTTGTAAGACAGGCGGGAAGTACATGGGAAGAGCAGTGGATTCCTCTGAAGGGACAGGAAGGACAGGGAAGGTTTGCCGAAAATCCCGCTCTTGCCTATCTGGAAAAAAATATTTTTCGTTACAGAGCAAAACCTTACGGCGGCAATTTGGGCAGGGATGAGACACGGAAACAAAACTCAGTTTTCATCAGGGAGTGTTTAAATCCGGGGGAGGAGATGGAAGAAACTGCGGCCAGGATCCGGAGAATGGTGCGCAAAGAGGGGTACCGGTATCGGGATTTTGCAGTGATCACCGGTGATATGGAAGTCTACGCCCCTGCTGCCGCACGGGCTTTTGCAAAGTATAAGATCCCCTGTTTTATTGATGAGAAGCACTCCCTGTTTCTGAATCCTTTTGTGGAATACATCCGGGCGTCCGTGGATATGGTGGCGGAGAATTTCAGCTATGAAAGTGTATTCCGCATGCTGCGCTGCGGTCTTTCGGATGTGGAAGAGGAAGAACTGGACAGGCTGGAAAATTATGTTGTGGCAATGGGGATCCGGGGACTGCCCAAGTGGCAGGAAGAATGGGTGAGGAGCTACCGGGGAGAAGTACCGGAGGAATGTGTGCGGCTGAACAAGACACGTGAAAGCCTGGCAGCTCTCTGGACTCCATTTGCCCGGGCAATGAAAAACAAAGACGCTGCTGTGAGAGACTATGCGGCAGCTCTTTACGAATATATCTGCGCCGGCAGGATACAGGAAAAACTGAAAAACTATGAGGAGCAGTTTGCCCGGGACGGGAATCTGTCCATGGCAAAGGAATACAGCCAGATTTATCCCATTGTTATGGATCTGCTGGATAAGCTGGTGGAGATCCTGGGCGAAGAAAAGGTAAGAGTAAGGGAATTTAAGGAAATCCTGGATGCAGGCCTGTCTGAGGCAAAAGTGGGAATCGTACCGCCGGCGCCGGACCAGGTGCTGGTGGGGGATATGGAGAGGACCAGACTGAAAGATATCCGTGTGCTGTTTTTCGCAGGGGTCAATGAAGGAAAGATCCCAAAGGAGGAAAAAGGAGGAAAAATCCTTTCCGACATGAACCGGGAAGAACTGGAAAACCCTCTGCAGAAGAGAGGACTCTCCCTGGCTCCCACAGCCAAGGAAAACCTGTATACACAAAAGTTTTATCTGTACATGAATCTGACGAAACCCAGGGATAAAGTGTACCTTACCTACAGCCGTTTAAGCGGAGACGGGGAAGCGCTTTCTCCCTCCTATCTCATTTCCCAGGTGGAAAAGCTCTTTCCGGATGCAGGACAAAAAGAGAGAGAATTCCTGGCGGAGAGCCCGGAGGCGGCACTGGAGTATCTTTCTTTGAATCTAAGGGCAGAAACAGAGGAAGATCCGGTCTATGCAGAAGTACTGTCCTGGTTTAAAAAACAGGGACAATGGCAGGAGATGCTGGACGCTTTACTGGAGGCGGCCTTTTATGTAAATCCCCACGACAGGATCTCCCGGGCATCGGCGGCGGCGCTTTACGGTACAGAGCTGAAAAACAGCGCCACCAGGCTGGAACAGTTTGCCAAATGTGCCTGCGCCCATTTCCTTAACTACGGGCTTTCTTTAAAAGAACGGGTAAAATATGAATTCAGCATGGCTGATCTTGGTACCCTGCTCCATAACAGCCTGGATCTTTTTGCCAAAAAAGTAAGAGAGCAGGGAAGACAGTGGAAGGATCTGGGAGACGAAGAGAGGGATGCCCTGGCAGAAAGATGTGTGGATGAAGCGGCAGAGAGAAGCGGACAGCAGATTCTGGAAAGCAGTGCCAGAAACGCATACATGATCAGGAGGGCGAAGCGCATGGTGAAAAAAAGCGTGTGGGCCCTTCAGTGCCAGCTGCGCCAGGGAGAATTTATCCCTGCGCTGACAGAATGGGCATTTGGATTTGCCGACGATCTGGCAAGTGTGAACCTGAAACTGTCGGAACATGAGAGAATCTGTTTGACGGGAAGGATTGACCGTATTGATACCTGCGAAAATCAGGAGGAACTGTATGTAAAAGTTATTGATTACAAATCCGGACAGACAGAAATGGATCTGACAAACCTGTACTATGGAATCCAGCTTCAGCTTGCTTTGTATCTGAACGCGGCGGTGGAACTGGAGCAGAGACGTTTTCCGGGGAAAAAGGTCAGGCCGGCAGGAATTTTTTATTATAATATCAAAGATCCTGTATTAAACAGGGAAGATGTAAGCGATATGGAAAATCCGGAGAAGGATATTCTGAAAAAACTGCGGATGGACGGTATTGCCTCTTCAGAGAAAGAAATTCTCACAAGGCTTGACCGGGAACTTGCACAGGGCAAAGGGGTGCAGTCTCTTGCAGTTCCTGTAAAATATACTGCCAAAGGAACCTTTGCATCAGGATCCAAAGTGGCGGATGAGAAGCAGTTTCAGCAGCTGATGCGCTATGTGAACCATAAGGCGAAAGAGATCGGAAGGCAGATCCTGGACGGAAATGCGGAAGCGTCTCCTTATGAAAGACAGAAAGAAAATGCCTGTCTGTACTGTCCGTATAAAAGTGTGTGTGGTTTTGACGAGAAAATTCCCGGCTATGCCTACCGGAGACTGAAGGATATGAAGGCAGAAGAAATCTGGCAGAAAATGCAGGAAGCTCTGGAAGAAGAGCAGAAAAAGGAGGAGTAAGGCATGGGTGTTTCGTGGACAAAAGAACAGCAGAAAGTGATTGATGCCAGAAACTGCAGCATTCTTGTAAGTGCAGCTGCGGGAAGCGGAAAGACCGCTGTTCTGGTAGAACGGATTATCCAGAGAATCACAGATCCTGATCATCCTGCGGATATCGACAGGCTTCTGATCGTCACTTTTACCAGAGCGGCGGCAGGAGAAATGAAGGAGCGTATCCGGGCAGCCATAGAGAAGAAGCTGGAGGAGAATCAGGAGGATGAACACCTTCAGAGACAGGCGGCTCTGGTCCACCATGCCCAGATCACAACCATTGACAGTTTCTGCTCTTATGTGGTAAAGAATTACTTTCATCTCATAGATCTGGATCCTTCCTACCGGATGGGAGAGGAGGGGGAAATGCGGCTGATGCAGGCAGACGCTGCAGACCGGGTTCTGGAAGAGGCATATGCGGCAGAGGATAATCAGGCTTTTTCTGATTTTGTGGACTGTTTCGGAGGCGGAAAAAGTGACAGCAGGATCGCAGATTATATGATCAGGCTTTACGAATTTTCCATGAGTTATCCTTATCCGGAGGAGTGGCTGGATTCCTGCAGAAAGGCTTATGAGATACAGAACATAGAGGAACTGGAGGGTGCCCCCTGGTTCGCCGCGGTAAAAAGAGAGACAAAACGTCAGATCCAGGAGGCAGCACAGCTGCTGTCCCAGGCAGAGCAGCTTTCAGCAGAGGCAGACGGTCCTGCTTTCTACCTGGAGCTTTTGGGAACAGAAAAAAACAGCGTGCAGGCGGTGTGCGCAGAGGATGACTTTTTCTCCTGGAAAGAACGCCTGGACAGCCTGGAATTTAAACGGCTTCCTCCGGGGAAAAAGGCAGAGAAAGAACTGGTGTCAGAGGAAAAGCAGGAACTTGTAAAGAGTCTGAGAAATGAGGCAAAAGAGATTATAAAAGACATCAAAGCCAGATACTTTGCCGAATCCGGGGAAGAGATCATAGAAAACCTGTGCAGAGCCGGAAGACCGGTAAGTGTCCTGGTGGATCTTACCCTGCGTTTCATGGAGGCCTACAGGGAAAAGAAGAAAGAAAAGAATGTACTGGATTTTGCAGATCTGGAGCACTGCGCTCTCCAGATCCTGGTGGAACACAGCAGTAAAGGGGATCGGCGGACAGATGCGGCAAAAGAGCTGGCATCCAGATTTTCCGAGATCATGATCGATGAATACCAGGACAGCAACCTGGTACAGGAAAAGCTGCTGACGGCTGTCTCCCAGACGGAAGAGGGGAATAACAATCTTTTTATGGTGGGAGATGTGAAACAGAGCATTTACCGTTTTCGCCTTGCCCGCCCTGACCTGTTTATGGAAAAATTCCGTTCCTATCCCACACAGGAAGGGGGAAAAACCCTGCGTATCGATCTGCACAGGAATTTCCGAAGCAGAAAAGAAGTGCTGGACGGAGTTAATTATCTGTTTTATCAGCTTATGGGGGAGGACCTGGGGGGTGTGGAATACGACGAAGATGCGGCTCTGTATCCACAGCTTGCCTTCCCTGCAAAAGAAGAGGAGAGCAGGACGCCTGCAGACGAGATCCTCCTCCTGGAAGAAGACGAGGAATCCTGGAAAGAAAAGGAAGGCACGCAGACAGGTCGGGAGCTGGAAGCCAGTATGACAGCTCTTCGGATCCGGGAGATCATGGAAGAGGAGCAGGTCCTTGACAAACAGACAGGGCTTTACAGAAGACCAAGATTCTCGGATTTCACCATTCTTCTCCGTACCATGTCCGGCTGGGCGGAAACCTTTAAGAAAGTCTTAAATGCCTCCGGCATACCGGCCAATGTCACTACAAAGACAGGGTATTTTTCTGCCTCTGAGGTGGCGGCAGTGCTGGATTACCTTCAGATCCTGGACAATCCTTTTCAGGATATTCCTCTTGCAGGGGCCATGAAAAGTATGCCCAAAGGTTTTTCCATGCAGGAGCTGGCGCAGATCGGGGAGATCGGGAAAGAGGAGGAGACCCACTGTCTGTATGAATCTGTGCTGGCGGCAGAAAAGAGGGGAGGAAAACTCGGAGACAAAGTAAGGGAGTTCCTGAAAATTTACCGCAGTTTAAGAAAGCTGGTGCCATATACGCCTATGCATGAGCTTTTGTGGGCATTTTATGACTCTACAGGATTTCTTGTGTATCAGCAGGCGTTTGTTTCCGGGGAGCAGAGAAAAGCAAACCTTTTGATGCTCCTGGAAAAAGCCCGGGATTATGAGAGCACCAGCTATCGGGGGCTGTTCAACTTTGTACGGTATATTGAAAACCTGAAGAAATACCAGATGGATTTTGGAGAGGCAAGTGTTCTTTCGGAAAACGATGACAGCGTAAAGATCATGAGCATTCACAGCAGCAAAGGTCTGGAATTTCCCATTGTATTTGTCTGCGGTATGGGAAAACAGATCAACATGCAGGATGCAAGGGACAGCATTGTGCTCCATCCGGATCTGGGAATCGGGGCCCCTTGTGTAGACGAAAAGCTTCGCATCCGCACAAAGACCCTTCTTCAAAAAGCAGTCCAGCAGGAAATCGCTCTGGAAAGCCTTGGGGAAGAGCTGAGAATCCTGTATGTGGCACTTACCAGGGCAAAGGAAAGGCTGGTACTGACTGGTACAGTCACAGGACTTGAAAAAAAACTTGCAGGCTATGGGATCTTAAAAAAACAGAAAAAGTCACGGCTGCCCTACGGACTCCGGTCAAAGGGAAAAACTCATCTTAACTCGGTG
>CALWHD010000085.1 GCA_944380235.1 uncultured Blautia sp. | reverse complement strand
GGCGATTTTCTGATTCTGATCTGTTCTGTCTGCTTTTCCATACATATCATGGTAATCGACCATTTTACAGAAAAAGTCAGCGGAACAAAACTGTCCTGTATCCAGTTTTTTGTATGCAGCCTTTTTTCCGCCATTCCAATGCTCCTTTTTGAAGAGCCGCATTGGAAAGATATTTTCGCTGCCTGGCTTCCTATTATTTTTGCAGGTGTCTTCTCCTGCGGTGTTGCCTATACTTTCCAGATCATTGGCCAGAAAGGAACAGATCCTACTATTGCCTCTCTGATCTTAAGTCTGGAATCTGTTGTCTCTGTCCTTGCCGGATGGCTTCTTCTTGGGCAGAGCCTTTCTGCCAGAGAGATTGCTGGCTGTGTACTCATGTTCGGCGCCACCATCCTTGCACAGCTTCGCCTGCCGGATAAGTCCGGATGGTTTTCGTTTTAGCCTGCCGGCAGGCAGAAGGTCCTGAGGCAGATTTTCAATGCTCTCATCCCAGCAGGACCGGACGCACCGGGGAACCGTCCAGCCCTTCCATCTTTAAGGGCTGTGCGGCAAGAAAATATTCCCCCGGTGTCACTTCTTTCAGCACCAGACCTTCCAAAATCACTACTTCTGCTTCTAAAAGGATCCGGTGAACTGAAATCTGAGTTTCTCCCTCTCCCACTGTCTGTCCTTCCACACCCACCAGATCCAGTTTCCTTTCTGCCATCACCTGCGCTGCTTCCTGTGTGAGAAGAATTTCTCCTTTTATCAGAAGTTTTCTTACATCCCCTTCCAGAAGCCCTCTGACCTCTTCAGCAGAAATTTCCCCTGAGAGCTCTGCCACCCTGCACATTCCCAGCGTTTTTTCCAAAGGGATCTTATCAGCGCCGTATTTCTCACTGAAGAAATGCCTGGGCGCATCCAGATGTGTTCCATTGTGGCTTCCGAGGGTAAGCAGTGTCAGATTACAGGCATCACCGTTTTCAACAGAAAAGAACTTTCTCTTTTCCGGTACGGGATCTCCCGGATAAGAAGGGGCGGAAAATAATTCTTTTCCAATATCATAGATTTGAAAATTTTTCATATCTGTCCTTCCTGCAATTCCAGAATGCATCCCAGTTCCTCAGGAGTGTCTGCGATTCTGTCTGCTCCTGCCTCTTCCAGTTCTCCTCTGCTTCCATATCCATATGTCACACCGATACAGTCCAGACCTGCTGTTTTTGCTCCATTTACATCCTGGTCCCGGTCTCCGATCATCACGGCAGATCTTCTTTCTTCTTTCATGCCCAGCCTTTCCAGTGCAATTTCTATCACATCCGCTTTTGTCATTTTCAGCTGGTTTTTATCACTTCCTACAATTACTTGAAAGTATCCATCCAGATGAAAATGTTCCAAAATTTTCTTTACAAGCTCATCCGGTTTCGAAGAAGCTACTGCCAGAATATACCTCTTCTCTGAAGCTTTCTGAAGCAGTTCCTGTATTCCATCATAGGGCATATTCTCAAAAAGTCCCGTCACATTATAGCGCTCTCTGTAATAAATGACAGCCTGCTTTGCCTGCTCTTCTGTCATGCTGCAGTACTTCATATAGGACTGGAGAAGAGGAGGACCTATAAAAACTTCCAGTGCTTTCAAATCCTGAGCTTTATCTCCCATTCCCATTTTTTCCAGAGCATACTGTACAGATTTTGTAATTCCTTCCCCGGAAGCCGTCAAAGTCCCGTCCAGGTCAAACAGCAGTGCTTTATACTTCATATTTTTCTCCTCCTGTAAAGTCTTTTTTTCATTATATCTGTCCCTTACTTTGTACACAAGAAAAATTTCTGTGATATCATTCAACAAAAAGTCAATATTTTAAAGTTTTTTTCTTCTTTTTCGCAAGACACACAGGAAAATTTTATTTATAATAGTCTCAGGATTTACAGCTATTTTCTGTAAAGCAGCGGATATCCGATCCTATCTGCTATCCCGTTTAAAACATCAGATCGAGAGGATTTTTTATGAGAACTGTATACGAAAAAAATTCTACTTTTTATAAGGACATGCTGCGCCTGGCCTTTCCTATTGTCATACAGAATCTGGTGACTACCGCGGTCAGCTCCGCAGATGTAATAATGCTCGGCTTTGTCAGTCAGGAGGCTCTGGCGGCAGGTTCTCTTGCCAGCCAGATCATGTTTATCCTGAATCTGGTCTATTCCGGGATTTCCTCCGGCGTTATCATGCTGGCAGCACAATACTGGGGAAAAAAGGATACCCTGACCATTGAACAGATCATGGGGATCGCCATGAGACTGTCTATCGTGGTTTCTTTTATATTCTTTCTTCTCGCCTGCTTTTGTCCATCCCTGCTCATGCACATTTTTACCAATGACAAGGTTTTGATCGAAACAGGAATCCCTTACCTGAGAATCGTAAGTTTCTCCTATCTGTTCATGAGCTTTTCTCAGGTCTACCTGTGCACTATGCGGGCAATTGAACGTGTGATCTTTGCCACCGCAGCAAATGGCTCCGCATTGATTTTGAATATTATTTTAAACGCCGTGTTTATTTTCGGTCTGCTGGGTGCACCCAAACTGGGAATCGCCGGGGTTGCCCTCGCCACCACCATTGCCAGAGGAATTGAATTCCTGATCTGCATTATCGACACTTTGCATTTCAAAACACTGCGTTTTCGTCCTGCGACACTTTTCCAGCACCATAAACTTCTTTTTTCAGATTTTATGCGATATTCCCTCCCTGCCTTCGGAAATGAAGTATCCTGGGGTGTGGCTTTCTCCATGTACTCTGTCATCATGGGACATCTGGGAAGTGACATGGTGGCAGCAAATGCTGTTGTGGTAGTTGCAAGAAACCTTGGAACCGTGGTATGCTTCGGCATTGCCAACGCCGGCGCTATCCTCCTTGGAAAATCCATTGGTGCCGGAAAGACAGAGCTGGTAAAGGCAGATGCTTCCCGTTTCTGTAAGGTCACATTTTTAAGCGGAATCGCAGGCGGCGTGATCATCTTCCTGCTCCGTCCTGTTTTTATGAACATGTCCGATCTGACTGCCACAGCCCAAGGGTATCTGAGCATCATGCTTTTTATCAATATGTATTATGTTTTGGGTCAGGCGATGAATACTTCTGTCATCTGCGGCATCTTCCGTTCCGGCGGAGATTCCCGATGGGGATTCATCTGTGACTTCATCGATATGTGGGTATACGCGGTTCCTTTGGGCTTCATTTCCGCTTTTCTGCTCAAGCTGCCTCCTATATGGGTGTACTTTCTCATCTGCACAGACGAGTTTGTAAAGATGCCTTTTATCTATAAACACTACAAAAGCTATAAATGGCTGAAAAACATTACCCGCGACTTTTAAAGCCGCGGGTTTTTCCTGCTCATATCACATCTTGCTCAGCAGCACAGTTCTCTGATGAGACTTTTCAGTTTTTCCTCTGTCATAGCCGGATACAGCTTTCCGTCTATCATCAGATTAGGAGATGTCCTGCACTGCTTTAGGCAGTTTCTTGTAACCAGCAGTATCCTCTTGTCAGCGGAAAGTCCGTTTTTGTCTGGTCTCAGCTCTTTCTTCACCGTCTCCAAAAGTCTCTTGCTGTTTTTGCTGCCGCACCTGTCTCCGGTGCAGATAAGAATTTCGTGGGCATATGGTGCTTCCTTTAAACTGGGATACAGTCGGATAATGCAGGAAATCACCCCTGGCTTGATTCCCATTTTCTGCGCCGCCATCTCCTGGACCTCCCTGGAGATGCATCCTTCTGTCTCCTGGATTTCTCTTAACATAGCTGTAAGATTCTCCTGTTCTGATGGATTTTTCTGTCCTGCATAATATTCTATGATTTCTGTTACTGCCTCTTGATTTTTCACAGGTTCCTCCTTTTTTCTCATATCTGGCTATAATTTATTTTTTGCTTATTTTAAACTTTCCATTAGTATTTATTTTATTTTTATACCAGCTCTATGTAGGCATCGCTGCACAGCTTTAAAAATTCTTCCCTGGTATATCCGCCCAGGGCTGCTTCCCGTGCCAAAAGGACCAGCTCTCTTTTGCTGTCCGGATTTTCCAGAAAGTCCGGCATTTCACCTCTTGCGCATACAACAGTACCACGCCTTCTGTCTGTATGGATATACCCCTGGCTGTCTAAAAGCTGGTATGCCTTGCTGACCGTCATGGAATTCACACTCAGGTCTGCCGCCAGACTGCGGACTGTAGGAAGCTGCTCCCCAAATGCCAGCTCTCCGCTCCCAATCCCCCTGACAATCTCATTGCGGAGCTGTATATAAACAGGAATACTGCTTTTCAGGTCAAGTTCCAGAAACATGTCAGTCTGCCTCCTTTCCCCTGCTAACTTTCTCATATATACCCAGAGTAACTTCCGGATCGTCGTCATTTATTATATACACTTCATCTTTTGCAAAAAGGATCAAATAAGGCTTATGTTTCCATGCAGCATATACTGTCACATCTCCGTATCTGTCATATCTGAATTTTCCTGCCCCGTAATGTCCTGTAGCCGAACCATTGGTCTTGCTCCCTTCTCCCAAGTCATAGGAAAGCTCTGCTCTCATAATCTCCTCCACAGGTATCTCTGCCTTATAAAGGGGACTCTCCACTTTCAGAGTATCTGCCTGGATTTCCATATCCGCAAGTTTGCCTTGTCTGTCCAGCCAGGCAGGATAAGCAAACTGCCAGGCTACAAACAGCGAGATAACAGCCAAAAAGAGAATGGTTCCTGCTGCCATCCACTTCCCGGAAGCCTGTGCCATATTCACCGTCTGATTCAGACCGCCGCTGTTATTCTCTTTCAGTACCTGAGGATCGTAAGGATTATAATACCGAAGTCCCCAGATACCAAAAGACCAGTAGTCATCTTCATCATAAGCATAGACCTTCTCCTGCGCCAACAGCTGGTCCTTAGCACTTTGATACTCCTTTAGCTGTATAACTACGCACAACAGGCTGACTATTACAAAAAATATCTCTAAAAAAAGAGAGATCAGCTGATCCTTTTCCAAAAAAAGCGCTGTGGCAAAATAGATTGCTCCATCTGTTATGGAAAGTTCCAGCCAGCACAGACTTGCAGTATATTTTTTCCATCCGTTTAACTTCTGATTTGCTTGTGTATTCTCACACCAGGTCTTATTTGGCAGCCAGATAATAAAAAGAATCCCGGCAGCCATAAGAACAAAACCCAGCACTGCCAGCAGCAAAAATATAGTCCTGTTTTCCCTGCTCTGGAACGCATAAAGCACAGTCCCTGCGAAAAAGGCTGTAGGGATCAGATACCAATACAGAGAAATCATAGATCTGTTAATCTTTCTCCTGTCCAGCTTTAAATCAATTTTTCTTTTCTCCAGAGTTCCGGAAATTTTCCATCCTTTCTCTGCCTTCAGCTTCACCAGGTCATTTCTTGTTTTTTCAGCAATTTTTGAAGGGAAGACCAGCTCTGCAGCCGCCATCAGAAAAGTCCAGATAACAGGAAAAAGAACATCCACGGGAATAAGCACCCCAGCTCCAGACAGCAGAAAAATCAGGAAATACCTTTTCAGTTTTTTCCGATATAATTCCAGCAGTTCCTTTACATCAGGATCTTCCATCTGCTCTTTTGTAAGCCGAACCATAAGAGGATGCCCGTATGCAGTTCTTGCTTCCTGAATAAAGGTCCAGTAAAAACACCCCCACAAAAGTAAATAAAGTAAACAAAAAATAACGGACACTAAAATTTCCATTGCTTTACCCCCTTTATAGTTTTTGTATTATTTATTATAATACAAAAACTATAAAAATCAACAATGAAACTTTTGCTTTATTCTTTTCTATTTTTCTCTATCCTACACTTTGTTTCATCTTCTGCAAACGGATCTGCCGCTCCGCGGCAAGACGGACAGACTTTTCCATAGATGCAGAGATTATAAATATGATCTCCTTTGACCACTGCATTCATCATGATTCCTTCCAGTAGAAACCCATTTTTCTCCATTACTCTGCGTGAAGCAAGATTTGGTTCATATGCCAGACCTGTGATGCGCAGAAGATCCAGCTGTTCAAAAGCAATTTCACAGATCTGCCTTGTAGCCTCTGTCATAATTCCTCTGGACCACTCCTCTGTCAGCAGCATATAACCCAATTCTGCATCTTTTCTGTAAACGTCACTTTTTCTCTCTACAGTTATGTTTCCTACAATCCGTCCGTCAGCCATGATGGCACGGAATATCCCGTCTTTTCCGTCCTGCTCTGCTACCTGTCCCAGCCACCATCTGGCATCCTCTTCCGTATAAGGATATGGCATCCTGTCCGCCAAATACTTTCTGTCCACAGCATTGCAAATCTTCTTTAAACTTTCTATGTCATCGTGACTCCATTTTTTCAATTCTATTTTCATCTTCTTGCCCCTTCCTGTGTACCGTTTTCTCCGGCTGACCGGATAAAATTAAACAAAGTATAACAAACTTCCTTTCTTAACACAAGAAACATCTTTTTGGGGTCCTGAAAAAATATCCGGTCGGCGTTTTTCACCTGACCGGATATTTCCTCATGAATGAAGCGTCACATACGGCTTCCTTTTAAAAATTTCCTTTGCTTTTTCATTAACTTTTGCTTCCATACTGGAGTAATTTCTTATGGTATCAAATTTAATCTGTCTGCGGTTTCTTCTTTCTCTTCTCAAATTCAGCCACCTCTTTGTTTTTGATACAAAAATTATACTACAGTAGTATTATATCTATATGATGTTCCCTTGAAATATATGTAAATTTTTCCTGAATATTGATCGAATTTTCTTATTTCAAAAACACATATTCTTGCTCTGAGGATTTATATTCTGAAAATTTATAGCCCAAGAGGTGAAAATTTCTGATCTGCCCGGAATCTTGAATTTGGTTTTCCGCCAGCCAGCGCACCATTTCTCCCCTTGCCATTTTTGCCTGAGTTCCCTTTACTTTTATCCTTCCATGAACCAGTTCTCCGAATACACAGGTAAGGATCTTCACGGAACCTCCCCTGTATTTTTCTATCCCTTTGCTGTATTCTTTAGAAGCAAGGTTCAAGATCAGCTCATCCTCTTTAATTAATTCTTCATACAGTTTTCTCCCCCAGAACGCGTACAAATCTTTTCCTTCTCTGTTTTCCAGTTTTGCCTGCATTTCCAGGCGGTAAGGAATCACACCGTCTGTGGGGGCAAGGACTCCGTACAGCCCTGAAAGTATCCGCAGATGACGGTTCACATACCTCCACTGTTCTTCTGAAAATACCTGAGGCGCCATATACTGATACTGTATACCTTCATAGGAAAGCAGCGCCGGCGTTAAATTTTTTTCCAGATCCAGCTCCTCCAGACGCAGGATATTTTCCTTTGCTATCTTCTCACTGCACTGCCAAAGCTTTCTTAATTCTTCCAAGTTTTTCTTTCTTAACAGACCTCTT
>CALWHD010000084.1 GCA_944380235.1 uncultured Blautia sp. | reverse complement strand
AGACAAAACAGGAATCCCTTATGAGGAAGAAAGCGGGGAGTTTCGTCTGGTCAGTCTGGGTGAGGAAGTCCGTATTCACTATCCGGATTATGTGGTCACGCCATATATCAATGAATGGCAGCAGTTGATTATCCTGCACTGTATGAAGTTGGCAGACGGTATTCCTTTGACCGGAGAATGGATGTCCATGCGGGAAATAAAAGATGGGATGATCCGGGGCGGAAATTTTGATTTGAGATGTGAAGCTGTGATCCGTCAGCGGCTGAGCCAGATAGATGTGGAAGAACTTTCCGGGAAATGCAGGATGATGGGAGGCAGGATGATGGACAGCAATGCGGATTTTACGGTCCAGTTTGATTTTCTGCCCTGTTATCCGCTGCTGCTGAAGCTGTGGTTTGCGGATGAAGAATTTCCGGCCTCAGGAAAGCTTTTGGTAGATACAGGTGCGGATCATTATCTGACCATCGAGGATGCGGTGACCCTGGGACAGCTGGTCATGGAAAAGCTTGTAGGACTGTTCTAAAGAAGACAGTCCTACAGGAACTCTTCACGCTGGTCGTGGAACAGAAAATTTTCAATTCCTGCTTTGATAAACTGATCAATGGTCTGCTGTATTTTGGTCCAGTCCCCGCATTGCTGCTTAATCATCATGCGGTTGATGGCAAGGCAGCCGTTCATCTGGAAATAGAAAATGGACTCTGCCTGCTCGAAAGTCAGAAGGCTGTTTTGCATTAAGTGTGTAACGAATTGTTCCTTGCCGGAATCCATCAGTTTTTCCAGCATCCGGGCGGAAGTCAAATCATCCAAAAAGAGTACCTGATACTGGGATGAGGAGCGTATTTTCTCGCAGAACGGATAGGTACAGTTCTGCTTATGGGGACAGAGCACATGTTCTAGAACGCCTGATGTATCCGAAAGAAAATCCTCTAAAATATCATTCAGTACATCGTCAATATCGTAGTAATGAAGGTAGAATGTGCCTCTGTTCATTTCTGCCTTTTTGCATATTTCTGTCACCGTAATTTTATTATATGGTTTGGTCTTCAGCTCCTCCAGAAGGATGTCTTTAATGGTCTGGCGTGTGTATCGGGTGCGCCGGTCTAATTTTTGTATTTTATCCATAAGGCTTTCCTCCAGATTCTATACAATTTTCGGATTCTGTTCAGAAACCTGTCAATGTGAAAATATTGATGATTGAATTATTCCATGGGTTTATTATAATGATTTTGATATTAAAAATCAACAGTATGTTTAGAAAAAAGACATATTGTATAGAAAGGGGTAAATAAGATGGGACATATCATAGCAGTGGCAGGAAAAGGCGGCGTAGGGAAAACCACATTATGCGGTTTGTTGATCCAATATCTGTGTGAAAGTGGGAAAAAACCGGTGCTGGCAGTGGATGCAGACGCAAATGCGAATCTGAACGAGGTGCTGGGTGTGGAGATTGAATGCACATTAGGAGAACTGCGGGAGGAAATTGAAAGGGCGGGTATGGACAGCCGTTATCAGATTCCCATGGGAATGACAAAGCAGGCGTACCTGGAAATGCGGCTGGCAGATGCAATAGCGGAGGAAGATGATTACGATTTGATGGTAATGGGCCGTACACAGGGGCAGGGGTGCTACTGTTTTGTAAATGGATTAGTGCAGACACAAATTCAGAAGCTGCAAAGCCATTACCCATATGTGGTGGTGGATAACGAGGCCGGCATGGAGCATATCAGCCGGGGGCTGATTCCGTCTATGGAAATTGCCATATTGGTCAGCGACTGTTCCAGGCGAGGCGTACAGGCAGCAGGAAGAATTGCAGCCTTGATGAAAGAACTGAATTTTAAACCCAAAAAGGTAGGATTGATAGTGAACCGTGCCCCGGGAGGAAAACTTGACGAAGGAACAATGGAGGAAATCAACAAACAGGGACTATCTCTGCTGGGCATTGTACCGCAGGATCAGAATGTTTATCAGTATGATTGTGATGGACAGCCAATCGTCCGGCTTCCGAAGGATTCTCCCGTGCGGGGGGCGCTTCATGAAATTGTACAGAAACTGGGCTTATAGGAGACAGGTCGGGTACGTTTGGAAAAAAATTCCGCAGGAGGACTTTCTAGGGTCTATTTATTATAATCTCAGCATTATGGAAGCAGACAGACTGGGAAAGTCTCCTTATGACTGCAGCCGGGAGCTGGTAAAAGAAGTAAAAGATATCCTGCTCCTCTGTGTTGACGGTCTCACTGAGATTAAAGAAGCTAGCGGCTGCCATTCCCTAAAACAGAATATCATCGCCGTACATCAAGTAAGAAATATCCTGAAGTATGTTCCAGATAAAGACAGAAAAGCTTTTGCAACAGATGTGAAAATAATATATCAGGCTTCAGATGAGAAGAATGCCCTGGAGGTCCTTGAACGGGTAACTGAAAAGTGGGCCACTACCATCCGAAATTGGGCTCAGATCTACGGAGAAGTGAGTATTATGTATGATGGCAGACTTCCGGAATAAAAGAACGACTTGGTTAAAACAGGCGGAAAAGCCGCCTGTTATTGTCATACCCTCCAATTAAAGAACACCTTTCTGCAAAAGAATATTCGCATACAAAGCCTTTTCACCGGTAGCTATAATTGCATATGCTTTCTTTGCCTCTTCGTAAAACTCAAATCTCTCCAATGTTCCCACTATCTGTGCTCCATGGCTGTCATGCCTGCTGAGAATTTCTTTGTACACATCCCACACCGGGGTCTCCACAGGATCGCCCGGCATTACTTCCATAAGCTGGACTGGATGTTCTACATAATGATCCAATGGAAACAGCTGAAGAATTGCATCTAACAGTTCGGGAATTCCGTGTCCGTCACAGCGGATGACCTTTGCGTGCTGTCCTATACTTTCTGCAGGAAAATTGCCGTCTGCAATTACAAGACGGTCACTGTGTCCCATTTCTGCCAAGACTTTTAACAATTCCGGTGATAAAATACTGGGAATACCTTTTAACATTTTTGAATCTCCTTTCAAATACGTTTCTATCTTGTCTGACGAATCCAATTATAAAATTGCTTCTTCTGCATTTCATGTAATAAAACTTCAAAAAACAGGATAATATTCACTTTTATCTGAATTGGTTTTGCAAATATATCAATGGCATTTTATGACTCTGTTTTATTTTTTCCGAACTGAGAGGAAAAATGCTTTTGAAACAGCTTCTGAAGTGTATCTTCTGCCTCTGTACAGAACGCATCATAGCATTGGATTAAGTCTTTGGCTTCCCTGGTCAGATGGGAGTAACCGCCGCCCCTGCCCCCCTGCTGAGTCTGTATCATAGGGCTTCCCATCTGCTGCTCCATGGTAGAGATGATCTTTCTGCCTTTGCTGTACGATATTCCCATATGCCGGCAGGCTTCCGAAAGGGAACCGGTTTCTTCAGTCAGCTGTAAAAGCAGATGAGGACCTGGTCCGTAAAATGGACATTCTTTCTCTATCCGAAGACGGAAGGAGGCGCGCAAGTGTGAAATGTCATGTTCGTTTAAAAGTCTTTTGTAGGAAATTCCCTTTTGAATGTCGGAAACAATTCCGGCATCATTGACTTCTATAATCTCCGGGGCGGATTGGCAGGACTGTATGGCTCCTTTGAGTCCTTTTTCGCCTGTATAGGATAGGATTTCCGGAAATTGCCCGACACCCAGCAATATAGGATGTCCGCAGCGGCCGTGATAGGAAGGAATACAGATATCCGCATCAGCTGCCAGGAGAGCCTTGACTGTATCAACGGAAAACAGAGGTACGTCTACATAAGAAATCAGCACTTTTGATACTTTATCCTGCAGATAGGAAAGACCTGTCTTTATATTATCCAGCATTTCACTGTCAGACGGGCTGGGCAAAAAGGTCAGATTCATAGAGGGAACCCATTTGGTTACAGGCATATTCTCATCGTGGACGACAACAATACGCCGTATGCCAGCCTGCTGGAGCAGCAGTGCCAGACGTTTTATGGCAGTGATTGTCCCGGTCTTTTTCAATGGTTCAAAATTTTTTTTACCGTCTGTTTTGCCGGAAGCAATGATCAGTGCAGCAGTCATGACAGAACTCCTTTCTCCGGATTGTATCCTTTCAATATATAGAAAAGTATAGCATAAGAAGACATTTTAATGCAATATACCACAAAAGAAAGCCCGAAGACTGTCTTCGGACTTTCAAAACAATTGCAGAATTTATATTGTACCGTTATAAAGAGCCTCAAGCTGTTCGTCTGTAAGATCTACATGATAGAACAGGCTGAAGAATTCCCGTACTTCTTCGTCTACATCAAAATTCAGATAATCGGGATAAATCAAACCGGAAAGCCAGCGTATGCCTACGATACGGTTTGGTCCGGGCGGACGGTCCACCCAGCTGAACGGGGCATTGGGAGTGCCGTATACTTTTTGTTCCTGGACAGCTTTTAAGGAAGCAAAAGTCGGGTCATTGAGAAGAGCTTCTGCTGCAGAGCCTCCGCTGAGATTGGACTTAGGCTCGCCGTTGACAATGATAACATCAGGATCCCAGGCAAGAAGCTGTTCAGCAGAAATCTGTACCCGGGAACCATCGCCCAGCTCTAAATCTGCTACATTCACAGCATTGACCATATCAATGATCTGTGCGTGAGAAGAACCTGCGGGAGCTGTTTCCAGAGAATCCTCACCGTTGCCGTAGTAGATGCGGACTTTTTCTTCTTCCGGTATATCCATGTTAGCGATGTCATCAAAAGTTTTCTCTGCGTAAGCAGCCAGTTCTTCTGCCTGCTCCTCCATACCGAATAGATCACCCATGAAACGATAAGCTTCAGGAGCCGCAGTTAAATCTCCGTCTACCGCAATTACAGGAATTCCCAGACTTTCAGAAAGCGCATCACAGTCGGAAATCATAGCATCATTGATAGTACCCACGCTGACTGCGATGGTCGGATTTGCTGCAATCACTGCTTCAT
>CALWHD010000083.1 GCA_944380235.1 uncultured Blautia sp. | reverse complement strand
TAAATAAATCTGCTGCGGACAGTGAACCGCCCGGATGTCCGGCTTTTGCAGAATAAACAGCGGTGACAATGCCCTTGCGGACTTCGTTGGCTGTCTTCTGAAGTTCTAACTTGTTCATTCTTTTCCTCCTGATTGGTTGTTTAACAGCGTAATTATAACAGATGATCCTATGTATGCCAATAGAATTTTCCAGTCCTGTCTTATTCTCCGAATACCGCGATATAGTCCTGTTTGAATTTCTCGATTCCCGCGTCTGTCAGAGGATGTTTTATCATCTGATCCAGAACTTTATACGGTACAGTAGCGATATCAGCGCCTGCCAGAGCACACTGTGTTACATGCATCGGGTGACGTACGCTTGCTGCGATGATCTCTGTTGGGATATCAGCTACAGCAAACATTTCTGCGATCGTGCGGATCAGCTCCACTCCATCTGTGGAAATATCATCCAGCCTTCCAAGGAACGGAGAAACATAAGCGGCACCTGCCCTTGCCGCAAGAAGTGCCTGATTAGCGGTAAAGATCAGTGTCACATTTGTCTTGATCCCTTCAGCTGCAAGAACCTTTACTGCTTTTAATCCTTCTGCTGTCATAGGAATCTTTACGACCATGTTTGGATGGATTGCAGCGATCTCACGTCCTTCTTTGATCATTCCTTCTGCGTCTGTTGTAGTTGCCTTAACTTCTCCGCTGATAGGTCCGTCCACAATAGAAGTAATCTCCTTGATAACTTCATTGAAATCACGTCCCTCTTTTGCGATCAGAGACGGATTTGTAGTTACTCCGCAGATGATGCCCATATCGTTAGCTTTTCTGATGTCTTCTACTTTTGCAGTATCAATAAAAAATTTCATAATCTCTTCCTCCTGCACTTTTCTCTGCGCTTTGTCCTTTGATATTTTCAGTTTAACCCATAAACACACAGACTTCAAGAGGATGGATTTTTATTAATACACATATTTATTAATAATATCTTATTTTATAAATAAATTCCTGACTTTGTCCTGTTATCTACGCCCTCATCATATAGTTTTTCCGCATTTCTATATTTTATTATTATTAATAATTTTAGGGGATTTATTTATTAAAAATTTTTGTATTTCTTCGTTTTAAACTTGTCTGCTTTGCATAAGTTGTTGTTTTTCTCACAATCAGCCTGGGTTCATACTCAATATGAAAAATACTGGTGGGCTCTATCTCTGAGCAGGCGATGTGCGAAGATTCGATTTTCCTCATAATAATATCACAGGCATCCCTGCCTTTTAAAGGGACAAAATGTTCAATCGTAGTCAGAGACATATGAGACATCCTGGAAAAAATAATGTTGTCGCAGCCGATCACTGAAACATCTCCCGGAACCTTCAGTTTTTCCTCCTGAAGGGCGTCAATAATGCCGAAAGCAATCATATCATTGAGTCCTGCAATAGCAGTTACCTCCTGCTTTTCCGCCATCAGTTCCTTTGTCAGATTATATCCGATTCTATATTCCGAATCCACACTTGGCAGAACCTCATCCCAGATATCATCTGCCGCTTTAATGATCACCGCATCTGCCAGTCCTTCTTTCTCATATTCCCTCACAAACCCCTGTACTCTTCTGGAACGCTGCTGCTGGCGTTTCGTAAGAGGCGGCGCAATAAATGCCACCTTTCTGTGCCCCAGATCCAGCAGATGACGGGCCATCACACTTCCAATCTTGGTATTATCCTGATTGATCGCATCTACTTTTACCCTCTCACGGTTACTGATAATCACCAGGGGGATTTTCTCCGCCAGTTCCTCCACCTGTTCCATAAAAGCATAACTTGGGTTGCAGGTATAAATAATCCCTGCCGGTGATACTGTGTGCATCATACGCAGATACTGCTCTTCCATCTTCAATTCTCTCTGGGTATTGCACACAAAAACACCGTACCCTTTTTCTTTGGCTACGGTTTCAATTCCCTGCAGAAGCATGACATAATACGGGTTGGTAAGCGTGGGGCAGAACACCACAAGAAGCCGGTTGTTCCTGTCATTTTTCCGGCTTCTCCTTCCCGGAACTGTATATCCCAGTTCCTTTGCTGTCTGTTCTACTTTTCTTATGGTTTCTTTTGAAAAAGAAACATTATATTTTTTATTCAGCACCATGGATACAGTCGCCTGGGAAACCCCTGCGGCTTTGGCGATATCCGTGGAGGTCACTTTCTTTTTCATCTGTACAGGCTCCTATAACTCCACTCTTCCTTCCAGGGCGCGCAGCAGTGTGACTTCATCTATATACTCAAGATCACCGCCCACAGGTACGCCGCTGGCGATTCTGCTGACTTTGATCCCTGCCGGTTTTAACAGCTTGCTGATATACATAGCTGTAGTTTCCCCCTCCAGGCTTGAATTGGTGGCAATAATTACTTCTTCCACATCCTGTTCTGCAACCCTCTGCATCAGTTCCTTCAGCTTTATATCATCCGGACCTATACCCAGCATGGGAGAAATCGCTCCATGGAGCACATGATATACCCCCTCAAATTTTCCTGTCTTTTCATAGGCCGCCAGATCCCGGGTATTTTCCACTACCATAATGACCTTCTTGTCTCTTCTGGGATTCTGGCAGATGGGACAGATTTCCTGATCGGTAAGGGTATAGCAGCATTTGCAGTACTGTACATTTGCTTTTGCCTCCACAATGGCGTGCGCCAGCTGCTCCACCTGATCCTTTGGCATATTCAAAACGTGGAACGCCAGGCGCTGTGCGGATTTCGCACCAATGCCCGGCAATCTTGAAAATTCTTCTATTAATTTGTTAATGTGACTGCTGTAATATTCCAACTCTTGTCTCTCCTTTACGGCATCAGAACGGAAGTCCGCCGCCTAATCCGCCCAGACCTCCTGTAAGTTTTGACATGACTGCCGCAGATTCCTCTTCCACTTTGCGGAGCGCTTCGTTGGTAGCGGCCATGATCAGGTCTTCCAGCATCTCGATATCATCGGGATCTACAACTTCCTCAGCAAGTTTCACCTTTGTCACTTCTTTTTTGCCGGATATGGTCACTTCCACCGCACCGCCGCCTGCTGCCGCTGTAAACTCTTTCTCTTCCAGGGCTTTCTGGTTTTCTTCCATCTGACGCTGCATTTTCTGCGCCTGCTTCATTAAATTATTCATGTTTCCCGGCATCATTCCTCCCGGGAAGCCTCCTCTTTTTGCCATATTAACATTCCTCCTACTTATTCATCGTCCATATTTTCCACAGTAATATCCATATTGATATTCTGACGGATCAGATCATCCACAGAGATTTCCGCAAGTCCTGCCGGTCCTTTCCCTGCTTCACTGTTTTTCAGAATCATTTTTACTTCCACATCTTTTCCAATTTTTTTGCGGATCGCCTGCCTCAACAGCTCTGTGCTCTGGGGATTGTCGATGCAGGTCTGTGCCAGAAAATTCCTGAATTCTACATAAAGCACTGGTTCTCCCGTATTGCCGTCATACTTAGGTGTAGATTCCAGCAGCATCTGCTGGAGCAGTCCTTTGGTCTCCCGGATAATAGAATTCCAGTTCTTCCTTACATACTGCAGATCTTCCGGTGCAGCTTTTTCCGGTTTCTTCTCAGGCTCTGGCGCAGACCTGTCATGACTGAAATCCCCTGAAAAAAACTCCTCACCGTACGGCTGAGTCCCGGGATCTCCCCGTCCTTCTGCTGACCTGTCAGGCAGAACCAGTCCTTTTTCCAATTTTTCCTCCAGCACCCGTACTCTGTCATAGAGCGAATCCAGATTTGTCTCCATCACTGGCTGGCACAGCTTGATCAGCCCGATTTCCACTAAAACTCTTTTTTGCGAAGCGTATCGGATCTCATTGGATAATTCCGAGAAGATCCGAATATACCGCATCAGCGTCTCTGCATCCAGCATTTCGCATTCTTCTTTCATTCGCGCCAGATTTTCCGCTGAAGCATCTACAGCTTCCTCCGGGTTATCAGAAGTTTTTACCAGCAAGAGATTTCTCAGATACCAGATAAAATCTGTGACAAATTGTCCCAGCTCTCTCCCCTGGATAATGATCTCCTCCAGGGTTTTAATAGCACCTGATGTATTTCCTTCCAGTATCTTCCTCAACATTCCGCTGAAAATTTCTGTATCTACTGCGCCCAGATTCTCCAGTACTTTTTCATAAGTCAGTTTTTCTCCCAGGTAAAAAGCAATGCACTGGTCAAGCAGGGACAAAGCATCACGCATAGAACCATCCGCCGCTTTGGCGATGTAGCGAATTGCCTTATCTTCCACATCATTGCCCTCTTTCTCCATCAGCTCTTTCAGTCTGGCTGCAATGGTGTCCTGGGTAATCCTCCGGAAATCATATCTCTGACATCTGGATAAAATGGTGATAGGAATCTTATGGGCTTCTGTTGTTGCAAGAATAAAGATGACATAAGAAGGAGGCTCTTCCAGTGTTTTCAGCAGTGCGTTGAACGCTCCTGTTGACAGCATATGAACCTCATCGATAATGTATACTTTATAACGCCCTTCTGTGGGTCTGTAAGCCACCTCTTCCCTGATCTCCCTGATATTGTCCACGCCATTATTGGAAGCAGCGTCGATCTCGATCACATTCATGGAAGTTCCTTCCTGGATCGCCCGGCATGTCCTGCATTGGTTGCAGGGACTCCCGTCCACCGGATGTTCACAGTTGACCGCCCTTGCCAGTATTTTTGCAATGGTGGTCTTACCTGTGCCCCTGGTACCGCAGAAAAGATATGCATGTCCGATTCTATCAGCTTTTATCTGATTTTTCAATGTTGTTACAATATGTTCCTGTCCTTTTACGTCTTCAAAATCCTGAGGGCGGAACTTACGGTAAAGAGCAGTATAGCTCATGGAGATTCTCCTTTGTCATATGCCCGAAGAAACAGCAGGAAATCAGTCCCCGAAGCTGATGCCGATACGTTTTGCATCTTCTATCAGCTGATCCTGAGGAGAAACCATCTTTAATTTCCCCGCACACTCCTCCAGCGGCACTTTTTTTACTTTTCCGTTTACTATGCCCACCATATATCCATACTCTCCTTTTAAGATCAGACCGGCTGCTTCTGAGCCAAGCCTTGTGGACAGAACTCTGTCGTACGGACACGGGCTTCCGCCTCTCTGCATATGTCCCGGAATAGTGATTCTGATATCCAGATTCAGTTTCTTCTGAAGTTCATCTTCCAGTTTATACGCAACAGACGGATATTTCTTTTTAATCTCTTCCTGTCTCTTCTTCAGCTCTTTCTTTCCAAGCTTTGCGTCTTCCTTGGAAATAGCACCTTCTGCGACAGCAAGAATCGTAAAGCCTTTTCCAGCTTTGTTTCGCTTATTGATCGCCTCTACGATCTTATCAATATCATAGGGAATTTCCGGTATCAGGATAATGTCCGCGCCTCCTGCAATACCTGCATGAAGGGTCAGCCATCCTACTTTATGTCCCATAACCTCCACAATAAATACCCTGCTGTGGGAAGCAGCTGTAGTGTGGATACAGTCGATGGCATCCGTGGCAATATCTACTGCACTCTGGAAACCGAATGTCATGTCTGTTCCCCAGATATCATTATCTATGGTTTTTGGAAGATGGATAATATTCAGACCTTCTTCCCTTAACAGGTTAGCTGTTTTCTGTGTTCCGTTTCCTCCCAGGATTACCAGACAGTCCAGGCGCAGCTTGTAATAAGTCTGCTTCATTGCCTCAACCTTGTCAAGCCCCCTCTCATCAGGAACACGCATCAGCTTAAACGGCTGGCGGGAAGTTCCCAGAATTGTGCCGCCTCTGGTAAGAATTCCTGAAAAATCCTTGGAAGACAGCATTCTGTAGTTTCCGTAGATCAGGCCTTTGTATCCATCATCAAATCCGTATACTTCCAGCTCATCCAGATTTGTACTCAGACCCTTTACAACACCTCTCATAGTTGCATTTAAAGCCTGGCAGTCACCGCCGCTTGTCAATAAACCAATTCTCTTCATAATTTTTCCACGTCCCATCTTTATAATATAGTATTTCCTTCCCCGCCGGATTCCCCTGAATACTGCAAAAAGCCTTCCGGCATAGCCGGGATTCACATTTATTATATAATATTTTACAACAAGCCACAACTTCTATTTTCTTATATTCTTCTTGTACGGCACTGTTTACTCTTCCCCTTTTTTATGAGATAATATAAAAAAATCAATTCGTGTCTGTTTGATTATTCTGTATGAAATGGAGGGATTTTTATGCGTCAAAAAATATCTGTCAGTGTCAGACGGCTTTTGCCTGCAACAGTTTCTCTGCTTCTTTTCTTATGTTCCGGCTGCGGACAGAACACCAAAGCAGACATTCAAAATTCTAAGGGAGAATCTTTGGACCAGGTGTTAAACACCTATTTTTCGTCTGACATAGCAAAAGAATATTTAAGCGATTCGGGAGTAGCTCTGGGGCTTGGAGCCACAGAACCATCCGAAGAAGAGCTTGAAGAATCCAGACAGGTTCCCGATTATATAAGGGACGCCCTGGAAGGATATGCTTCCGAGTCGTTTATGGAACAGTTTTTCTCCACTTTTCCCTATGATATTATTTCCCTGTGTGCAGAAAATGACTATTCAGCGGACTCTCATTCCGCCAGTGAAAAAGACGGTTATGAAGAATTCACCTGCACACTAAAGAACAGCAAAGGAGATGAAAGCTTCCAGCTGAAAGGTACCGTTCAGTACGATGATAAAGACCAGGTCACTTATATCCGATTTGACAATCTGGATGATTTTCCCGGGCTTTGATCCGGCAGAGATTCCTATTTCAAAAAGGAGCTGTCTCACAAGCATTCATGTGAGGCGCCCCTCTCTTTATCTAAAAAAAAGTTCATAATAAAAAATATACTGCTGCAGGATACCCTGGTTCCCCATATATTTTTTATGAGGAAAACCATTGGGATAATGCTTGTCCAGCGCCTGACGGATGTGCGTATCCACAGGAAAAGCCTCCAGATGATGAAGGGCAAACAGACAGATACAGTCTGCCACCTTTTCTCCCACTCCATACAGCTTTAAAAGCTCCTGCTTTGCATCCGGATAATCCATGTCTTCAATTTCTTCCAAATCCACTTCTCCGTCTGCCACCCGCTTCGCTGTCTCCAGGACATATTTGCTCCTGTAACCCAGATTGCAGGCTCTCAGATCTTCTTCTGCTGCTCCGGACAATGCAGAAGGCGTCGGAAAGGTATAGTAGATGATTCCATTATCACTTATTCTCTTCTCCCCGTACTTCTCACAAATATTCTGAATGCATTTCCGAATACGCGGTATATTATTCTGCTGGGATATCAGGAAAGAAACGATCATCTCCCACATATCCTGCTTCAGGATACGGATGCCCCATCCTTTTTGGGCAGCCTCCCTCAAATAGATGTCCCGGCTGTCAATGCTCCTCTTTACTTCTCCATAATCCCTGTCTAAATCAAAATATTGTTTCCAGAAACTTTCAAATTCTTCCTCCGTACAGAAAAAACAGCACTCCTCTCCTGTCTGCGCAATCTCCAGATACCGGTCTTTCGCCAGCACCCTGAAGATATCCTCTCCCGTCTGTTCCATGCGGAAACACTGACCGGATCTGTGAATCTGCTGTATATCAAAATCTTTCAGTATATACGTTTCCATAATTTATTCTTAATCCTCTGTTTTTGCTGCGATCCGCTTCCACTTTCCTGTCCTGTATTCCCCGAAAGAAATCAGATAATTGGCGAGCCACCCCACCGGTACTGCATACCATACCATCGCGATACCGAATCTTGGCGCAAGAGTCACTGCCATAACCACACGGATACACAGATTCACCATATTTGCCACGGTAAACATAGTCATATCTCCGGCTCCCCGCAGCAGACCGTCTGTGATCATCTTCAGTCCGATCAGCGCAAAGAAAAAGCCGATGAAGCGCAGATAAGATGTGCCCGTATCCATTGCCAGCGCTGTCCCGTCCTCACCTAAAAACAGAAGGATCAATGGACGGTAGAAAAGCTCCAGGATCACACATAACAGAGCAGCAAAGGCAAATACAATCCCATAAGCCGTATGGTATCCCTTTACCACCCTCTCCCGCTGTCCGGCGCCCAGATTCTGGGCAGTATAGGAAGAAATCACATTTCCCATTGCCGCCATAGGAACGATACTGATACTTTCAATCCTCATACCGGCAGAAAATCCCGCAAGCATCTCCGCTCCGAAGCTATTGACTACAGACTGCACCAGCATCATTCCGATAGACACAGTCGACTGCTGGAGAATGGACGGAAGAGCAATCCGGCACATATCGGAAAGCGCTCCCGCATCATAGACTTTTCCCTCTTTGCCTACTTCATAACCTTTCATTTCTTTCAGAAACAGCAGGAACGCCGCTACAGCGGAAATCCCCTGGGCAATCAAAGTTGCCCAGGCCACTCCGGCCACTCCCATATGGAAACTGCACACCATGACAATATCCAGCACAATATTAAACACAGAAGAAAAAATAAGCAGATACAGAGGAATCCTGGAACGCCCAAGGGCATTAAACATCGCTGCCAGCACATTGTACATAAAAAGGAACGGCAGCCCCAGGAAATAAATATTCAGGTATTCTGTCGCCTGATCCAGTATATTTTCCGGTGTATTCAGCAGCTGCATGATCTGACTTCCAAAAACCAGTCCCATGCATCCCAGCAAAAGACTGACCGCCAGAAAAGAAATCATGGCGGTATAAACCGAGGTTTTCAT
>CALWHD010000082.1 GCA_944380235.1 uncultured Blautia sp. | reverse complement strand
GTTCGAATCCAGCTAGCCCAGTTAGCAGTTATAATTATGGAGCATTAGCTCAGTCGGTAGAGCACTTGACTTTTAATCAAGTTGTCCGGGGTTCGAATCCCCGATGCTTCACTGGAAAGTTCAAACCGTTCAGGTTTGGACTTTCTTTTGCAAAAGGAGAAATATGCGGATATGGCGGAATTGGCAGACGCGCCAGATTTAGGTTCTGGTGTCTACGACGTGCAGGTTCAAGTCCTGTTATCCGCAGTTATCGCAAAAGAAAGTGCTATATGGAAAAGCAGCTGAGATCTTTGGTTTCCCAGGAATCTCAGCTGCTTTTTCCTTTGAACCGGGACAGAGGAAGGTTTTTGCGGAAGTTTAATCATCTCACGGTTTGACATAAAACATAATTTTTGTAATGTATTCATTTTCGTCATAAGTAGTAATATAATCGTTGATGCAGAACTCATAAGAATCCGATATAATTTGCAGAGAATTTGCCTGGCAGTAATCTAAAAGCTTCTCATAAGAACGGCCGATGGACATATAATCGCCTACGTGGTAAATACTTGCACACTTTCCGGCAGGAATTTGTTTGATATTGCTGGCCTGATCCGTTTTTTCAATGGGAAGAAAAACCAGGGAGGCTTCTGTGAAGCGTCTCTGTCTTATGCGTTCAAGGGGCACTACTGCGCCGCATTGGAAAAAGACGGGGAGATGCTCCTGGAAAGACTGGGCAAAACATTTTTTGGAAGCAATACTGATTTCACGGAAACTGTATGGTTTTTTGACTTCGTGAAACAGGATATACCTGGAGGCAGAGTTTTCGATCACTACGGAGGTCTCTTTTTCTGTAGAGGTTTTTGCGTTTTCCATCTGCACACAGCGATGGAGCAGCCGGCTCCGGATCAGCTGCAGTTCTTCAATCCTGCGGTCGATATCTGTCAGCTGCTTTCTTAAAAATACCAGGCTGCTGTCAATGGTGTAATGCTGCATAAGGTCCCGGATCTCACGGAGGGAAAGACCGATTTTTTTCATGATCAGAATCGTGTCCAGATAATCAATCTGTTTGGAACTGTAATAGCGGTAACCGTTATTAGGGTCAACATAAGCAGGACGGAACAGACCGATTTTATCATAGAAGATCAGGGTCTGTTTCGAAATATTCTGATATTTGGATAGTTCTCCGATGGAAAAGTAATTATCCATATTCTTCTCCTTGACATTATAGTTACTATATCCTTTATTATACTTTTGACAGAAGAAAAAGACAAGGAGGTTTTATTGTGTTAAAAAAATACTGTTTGACTTTTTGGAGCAAAATGGCAGAAGGGCTGTCCTGGAAAGGGATTGGTTTCATTATGATCGGAGCAGCAATCTGTTCTTTTGGAATACACAATATTCATCAGAGAGTTGGAATTACTGAGGGAGGAGTGATCGGCCTGATGCTCCTTATTGAGCACTGGCTGAATCTTTCACCGTCTTTCCTTACACTGGCATTGGATGTTTTCTGCTATCTGCTTGCATTTAAATATCTGGGCGGCAGATTTGTTAAAATATCGGTTGTATCTACATTGAGTGTTTCACTGTTTTACAAATTCTGGGAATTGTTTCCGCCGATGCTGCCGGACATGTCCGGCAGCCCGCTGCTGGCAGCTCTCAGCGGAGGTGCATTTGTGGGGATCGGTGTAGGAATTATTGTGCGGCAGGGCGGATCCAGCGGCGGAGATGACGCGCTGGCACTTACTATTTCTCATCTGACCAGATGGCGTTTGTCCCGCTGTTATCTGTTTACAGATTTTATTGTTCTGGGGCTTTCGCTGACCTATATTCCTCTTTCAAATATCGCATTTTCGGTTGTAACGGTAACAATTTCTTCTTTATTAATTGAATGCATCCAGAAATTTCAGTTACCCGAAATGAGGTCGCAAATGAAAAAGGAAATTTCTTGACGTGCTGTAAGGCAAAGGAGTAAAATAGTATAAAAGATTTATATAAAAACAAACCCTGACCGGAAGAGAATCTGACGGAAAGAAGTGTGCGGCTGCAGAAGAGTGATAGATAAGGAGACCTTTCGGGGTCTCCTTTTGCGTTTTGAGATAAGGGGAAGGAGGCAGGCAATATGGAAGTGCAGGAAGGAAGGATTGCGGTAATCGGAATTATTCTGGAAGATAAGAACCAGGCAGAGCAGGTGAACAGCCTGCTGCATCAGTACAGCAGCTATATTATCGGAAGGATGGGACTGCCTTATGAGAAAAAGCAGGTAAATATTATCAGTGTAGTGCTGGACGCACCTTCTGATGTGATCAGCGCTCTGGCAGGAAAGCTGGGGAGACTGCGGGGTGTGAGTTCTAAGGCGCTGTATTCCAGACAGAATACCTGCACCGGACAGGAAAGCCATGGAGGCGGAAAAATACAGGAAGGACAGCAGAAAATAAAATGAGACAGGAATCAGGAGAAAAAGATTTCCGCAGATGCGGGGAGAAACTGATACAAAGGCAGCATTTGAACAGAGAGGAATGGCGGGTGCTGCTTCAGGGACAGACACAGGAGAGGCAGGAATGGCTTGCCGCACAGGCTTCGAAACTTCGAGATCAGATTTACGGAAAAAGAATTTTTATCAGGGGATTAATTGAATTCACCAATTATTGTAAAAATGACTGCTTTTACTGCGGCATCCGCAGAAGCAACAGCCGTGCCAGGCGCTACCGCCTGAGTCAGGAAGAGATTCTCTCCTGCTGTCGGACAGGCTATGGGCTGGGTTTTAGGACCTTTGTGCTGCAGGGGGGAGAGGACTCTTATTATACAGATGAAAGACTTACAGAAATGATCCGGAAAATCCGGCAGGAATTTCAGGACTGCGCCATTACCCTTTCTGTGGGGGAAAAGAGCAGAGAAAGCTATGAGGCTTACAGAAAAGCTGGAGCGGACCGTTATCTTCTTCGTCATGAAACGGCAAATGAGGAGCATTACAGGCTGCTGCATCCGGAAAATCAGAGACTGGGAGACAGGATCCAGTGCCTGAAAACCCTGAAAAGTCTGGGATATCAGACGGGAGCAGGATTTATGACAGGTTCCCCGGGCCAGACAATTGAAGCGATCATTGATGATATGATGTTTTTAGAAGAGCTGCAGCCGGAGATGGTTGGGATAGGTCCTTTCATCCCCCATCACCAGACACCTTTCAGGGGGGAGAAGCAGGGAAGCCTTGAGCTGACGCTCTATCTGCTTAGTCTGGTACGGCTTTTGCTCCCAAGAGTATTGCTGCCGGCAACCACAGCCCTGGGGACCATTGATGAGAAAGGAAGAGAGAAGGGAATCCTGGCAGGGGCAAATGTAGTAATGCCCAATTTGTCCCCGGCAGATGTCCGGGGAAAATACCTGCTTTATGACAATAAAATCTGTACGGGAAAAGAAGCCGCAGAAGGGCTGGAAGCACTGAGAGCTTCCGTAAATGCTCTGGGCTATGAGCTTGCGGTTGACCGTGGAGATATAGCGCCTGAGACAGTTCTGGCGTAAAAATGCAAGACCAAAGGGAAAGAGGAACTGACCCTGAGGCAGAAAGGAAGAAAAAATATGTACAATCCAAAATCAAGATGCGCAGACGAATTTATTAACCATGAGGAAATTCTGGAAACTCTGGACTATGCCTGGAAAAATCGGCATAACCGGGAGCTGATCGATCAGATACTGGAAAAAGCCAGGCTGCGGAAAGGGCTGTCACACAGGGAAGCAGCAGTGCTTTTAGACTGTGACCTGGAAGATAAAAATCAGGAAATCTACAAACTGGCAGAGCAGATCAAAAAAGATTTTTACGGAAACAGAATTGTCCTCTTTGCGCCCCTGTATCTTTCCAACTATTGTGTCAACGGATGTGTGTACTGTCCCTACCATGCAAAGAATAAACACATACCAAGGAAAAAGCTGACTCAGGAAGAAATCCGCAGAGAAGTGATTGCACTCCAGGATATGGGACATAAGCGCCTGGCTCTGGAGACCGGGGAAGATCCTGTGAACAATCCTATTGAGTATGTGCTGGAAAGTATTAAGACGATTTACAGCATTAAGCATAAAAACGGGGCGATCCGCAGGGTGAACGTAAATATCGCGGCAACTACAGTGGAAAATTACAGAAAACTGAAAGAAGCAGGGATTGGTACCTATATCCTGTTTCAGGAGACTTATCATAAGGAAAGCTATCTGAAACTCCATCCGACAGGTCCCAAGCATGATTACAACTATCATACAGAGGCCATGGACCGTGCTATGGAAGGCGGCATTGATGATGTGGGATGCGGTGTTTTGTTCGGACTGGAGCTGTACCGCTATGAATTTGCCGGGCTTTTGATGCACGCGGAGCACCTGGAAGCAGTATTCGGGGTTGGACCTCATACCATCAGTGTTCCCAGGATCAAGCGGGCAGACGATATTGATCCGGATGTATTTGATAATGGCATTGATGATGATACTTTTGCCAAGATCGTGGCGTGCATCCGTATAGCTGTGCCTTATACAGGAATGATCATCTCTACAAGAGAGAGCAAACAGTGCAGGGAACGGGTACTTCACCTTGGAATTTCCCAGATTTCCGGAGGGTCCAGGACCAGCGTGGGCGGCTATGTGGAGCCGGAACCTGAGGAGGAATCATCGGAACAGTTTGAAGTCAGCGACCAGCGGTCTTTGGACGAAGTGGTGAACTGGCTCATGGGAATGGGGTACGTACCAAGCTTCTGCACCGCCTGCTACCGGGAAGGCAGAACCGGAGACCGTTTTATGTCTCTTTGCAAATCCGGCCAGATCCAGAACTGCTGTCTGCCAAATGCGCTGATGACGCTGAAAGAATATTTGATGGATTATGCTTCTCCTGATACAAAAGAAAAGGGGCTGGCGCTGATACAGGAACAGATTGGCGAAATTCCAAGGGAGCGGACACGTGAGATCGTGAGAGAGCGGCTGATGGAGATTGAAAAAGGAAACCGGGATTTTCGTTTCTGAGAAGGAGGGTTTCATGGGAATGAACGAGACGCCTGCTTCTGAGCGGGTACATATTGGTTTTTTCGGAAAGAGGAACGCGGGAAAATCCAGCGTAATGAATGCAGTAACAGGTCAGAATCTGGCGGTAGTGTCAGAGGTGAAGGGGACTACGACAGATCCGGTCTTAAAATCTATGGAGCTGCTGCCTCTGGGACCGGTGGTGATGATGGATACGCCGGGCATTGACGATGAAGGTGAACTGGGAAGCCTGAGAGTGGGAAAAAGCAGGCAGACACTGAACAAGACGGATGCAGCAGTGCTGGTGCTGGACGGAACGGAAGGTTTTTCAAGAGAAGACAAAGAGCTTTTGGAGCTGATCAGAAAAAAAGAAATTCCCTGGATCGCGGTTCTCAATAAAAGAGATAAGCTTAGTGACCAGGAAGTCTGCCAGGCTGAGGACAGCCTCCGGAAAAACGGGATACAGGAGAATGAGTTTCTCTGGGTGAGTGCAGAGAAGAAGATGGGTATACAGGAGCTGAAAGAGCGGATCGCCCTGCTGGCTAAGCCGAGGGAGAACAGCCGGCGGCTGGCAGGAGATCTGCTGGCTCCCGGAGATCTGGTGATCCTTGTAGTGCCGGTGGACAAGGCTGCACCAAAAGGGCGTCTGATCCTGCCCCAGCAGCAGACCATCCGGGACATTCTGGAGGCAGACGCCTGTTCTGTGGTGGTGAAAGAAAATGCGCTTAAGGAGACCTTTGACAAGCTGGCGGTAAAGCCGCGGATGGTGATCACGGACAGCCAGGTTTTCGAAAAGGTCTCCAGAGATACTCCCCTGGATATTCCCCTTACATCTTTTTCCATCCTGTTTGCCAGATATAAGGGGAACCTGACAACTGCGGCAAAGGGCGCGAAAGCACTGGAAACACTGAAGGATAAGGACAAGATACTGATCAGTGAGGGGTGTACACACCACCGGCAGTGCGGGGATATCGGAACAGTGAAACTGCCGGCATGGATCAGGGAATACACGGGAAAAGACCTGGAGTTTCACTTTACCTCCGGTACGGAATTTCCGGATAATCTGGAGGAATACAGCCTGGTGGTGCATTGCGGCGGATGTATGCTCGGAGAAAGGGAGATGAAATACCGGCTGAACTGTGCCAGGGAACAGGAGATTCCCATGACGAATTATGGTATTTTGATTGCCTATATGAAAGGAATTCTGGAGCGGAGCCTGGGAGTATTTCCAGATCTGTTTCTGTAAAGCTGTGGAGAATCATTTTCTGCGGTACTGTATATACAAATCCCTGATGTGCAGCTGCGCATCAGGGATTTGTCAGTTTGTTACGGAGTTGAGATGCATCACGCATCAGGAATCTGTCTGCCCTCATGGTTCATGTGATAGTTGTCTTTGTAGATGAGCTGGGAGATGGGAACAAATTCATAGCCTTTGTCCTGAAGGGTGGTGATAACAGTGTCCAGGGCGTCCTTTGTATATTTCGCTCCGTTGTGGCAGAGAATGATACTTCCGTTGCCGAGGTTCTTGTTTTCTGTGATCTTCTTAACGATATCAGCCGCTCCGTAGTCTTTCCAGTCCAGAGAATCTACATTCCACTGGATGGGATAGTAACCGTTTTTTCGGGCATTCGTGACTACCTCATTGTTATAATCACCGTAGGGCGGACGGAAGAGGAACATTTCATAGCCGGTCAGTTCTTTTACTTTATTATGTACGGTCATCAGCTCCCGGGTCATTTCTTCGTCGCTTAATTTGCTCATATATTTATGGCTTTCGCTGTGGTTGCCCAGGTCGTGTCCTGCTTCATAAATCTTTTTTACATCATCGGGATAGCTTTCCACCCAGCCTCCGGTCATGAAAAAGGTTGCCTTGACTTCATGGCTGGCGAGGATATCCAGGAGCGCCTGAGTATCTTCGTTTCCCCAGGCGGCATCGAAGCTTATGGAAATCTGAGGCTTTTCTGTTTCCACGCAGTAGATGGGCAGTTCTCTGTTTCCTGCGGTACTGCTGACAGAAATGATTTTTGGTGCCCAGGTGACGGCACAGAGGATCAGGAGACCGGCAAAAGCAAAGATCATAAGGGAATTGAATAATCTTTTGGACAAGGAAAAATCTCCTTTATGAGTGATTTCACAATTATTATATGGAAGAAAGAAGACAAAAAGAACTGTACAGACCTATTCCTGCAGGTATGGAAAGCAATCTGTACAGTTCTTTTTTGTCCGCGGCTGCGGATGAAAGACCGCAGTTATTCCTCTTCTTCGCATGTACTCTGAGTGCCGTCAGAGTCATCTTGGCTGTAAAAGTTTAAATGTTCCTCGTAAAGCTCTTCAAAGAGCTGTGCAAAGGTCCAGAAAGAATTCTGGGCAGTGAGTACAGCCTTTAAGGCAACGCGGGGAACCAGTCCCTGTTTCATAGCAGTGAGAAGCTCCTCCAGCTTTTTCTCAGGAAAATGGCATATGACCATGACTTCCTGTGTGATGGAGGGAGGCATTTCCAGAGGGGACTGAGGTTTTGCGGGAAAACCTTTCAGTTTTGCCAGGTGTCCGACGGTCTGTCTGAAATGTGCCGGTGTGACGGGCACACAGGTAATGCCCATATGGCTTACAGACTTTTCAAGTAATCTTCCTCTTTCAGGCTGCCCATTATCGTAATAAAGGATCATGGGTTTACGGATTATCATAGATTTCCCCCTATTCTGTTTCAGTGTAGTGCAGCACACTTTGTAAGTATAAATTCATCATATACTGGAAAACAATATTTTTCAACAGGTTTTTGGGATTCCAGGTATTAAAAAAGTGTGGTAAAATAAAAAAATATAGTACATCAGAATAGAAGGCGGACAGAATATGACACAAGAGGATATGCGGATTATCAAAAAGAGCTGGCTGTTTCGCACTATGAAGGACGAAGAGATGCGTCAGGCGGCAGAGGAGCTTTGCGGGCACAAGAAGACATTTTCCAGAGGGCAGATCCTTATCCACGAAGGGGATGTGCAGGAGTTTGTGGGGATTCTTTTATCCGGAGAGGTGAGGATCAGCAGAATTACCATGGACGGTACGGAAAATCTGTTTCAGAAACTTTCGTCTCCCTATCTTCTTGGCGCGGATATTGTGTGTACGCCCTCCAGAGTCAGTCCCTATACAGCTTACTGCAGTGATGAGGCCCAGGTCTGGTTCTTTGATTATCGGAAGATCAGGACTCCGGGAGTGGTGAGAGAGGAAATCCGGCTGTCGCTTCAGGAACGTTTCCTGCAGTTTATTGCTAATGAAAATATCAGAAATTTCTATAAGATCGATATGCTTTCCTCCAGAAATGCCAGAGAAAAAATTTTAAAATACCTGCGCATACAGAAGCGCAGACAAAAGGACGGAGTCATAGAAATTTCCTATGACCGGGAGGAGCTGGCAAGTTACCTCTGTATGAACAGAAGTGTGCTTTCGCATACTTTAAGTGAGATGCGCCGGGAGGGGATCCTGGACTTTCGGAAAAATCGTTTTATTCTGAAAGAATAAGGAAGAAAGAGCAGTGCCTCTGAGGAGCGGGGCAGGATGCCTTTTCCGTCATTGACACGGAATCGGAAACTGGAGTATACTTATGCGTATATAGACAGAGCGGTACCTATACAGATAGAGAGGGATAGAATTGGACAAAATAAATGTACATCTATTAGGAAGACCCTATGTGGAAGTGAACGGGGAGAGGATAAACTTTCCTTATAAAAAGGCGGAAGGTTTTTTCTATTATCTCTGTGTGAAAAAAACAGCTACCAGGGAAGAAATTATCTATGTGCTCTGGGGAGCTGATATAGAAAATGTGGGAAGGAAAAATCTGAGAGAGGCAGTGTACCAGATCAAGAAGCTTCTTGGAAAAGAAATATTGGTGACTGCGGGCCACACCAGTATTTCCCTGAATCCGGAGCGCATGCCGGAGATTGACTGGGACAGAGTCACAGAAGAGAATATCCTGGAGCAGGAGGAAGAAGGATTCCTTTCTCATTTTCATATCAAAAACAGTTATGAATTTGAGGAATGGATTGCAGATATGCAGGAGCAGTACAATCAGTCCTTTATGAAGTGTGCCCGTAAAAAGATGTATGATGCAGATGCAGTAAAGGATGTTTCCATGATTCAGAAATATAGTAATATTCTGCTGAAACATGACCCTTACAATGAAAAACTGTATCAGGAGGTTATGGAGCTCTATGCGGCAAACGGAAGTTATAATATGGCGATTAAACTGTTCTATGATCTGGAAAAGGTATTGTCGGAAGAGCTTGGAGTGGAGCCTTCTCCGGAAGTGACAGAACTGTTCCACCGAATCTTCAATGTAAAAGGGAATGTGGCATCGGACAGTGCGGTCTGGAATCTGCCTTTTACAGGGAGAACTGAGGAAATCTATAAGATCAGCCAGTGTATAGCGGGAAGCGCCCGGATGGCGCCGCAGTGTGTTGCCATCGGCGGTGAGGAAGGGGTAGGAAAGACAGCCCTTTTGGAGAAAGCAAAGCAGATGGTAAAGGGATCCAGGATCATTCCTCTGAGTGCGTCCTGTTATCAGGAGGAGGAAGATTTTTTCCTGCGTCCCTGGAACGATATTTTCTGGGAGACAGAACAGAACCTGGAGAACGGAAACCTGAAAGCCGGAGTCACGCTAGAGCAGAAAGCTCAGCTAAAACGCATGATAAAAGGTACACTGAAAGAGGAAGGCGGCACCGGCCGGCTTACTTATCAGATGGTGGAACAGGCAGTGATAGATCTTTTCAGAGAAGTTCTGCGGGGGAACAGGATCGCTTTATTTTTTGACGATATTCAGTGGCTGGACGCCATGAGTTTCCAGCTTTTAAACCGGGTTATGCTTACTTTCGGCACAGAGAAGGTCCTTCTTTTATGTGCATACAATCAGAACTACGATGCCAAAGTGATGGAAGCTTTGGAAAAACTGATGAAAAAGGGATGGCTGGAAGTGATCCATATCCAGTCTTTTACCAGAGAGCAGACCAATGAGCTGCTGCATAAATATCTTCCCCAGCTGGACAGGGAGGATGAAAAGAGAGAAAATATCTATCAGATGACCGATGGAAATGCATTTTTTCTCTTGGAAATGATAAATCTCATCAGAGAAAAGGGGTATACCCTGGAGATTTCCCCTAAGACCAACCATGTGATCAAAGCGCGGCTTGCAGGTCTCTGTGAGGAAGAAAATGAGGTGCTGGACTGTATGTCTTTGTTTCCGGAGAAGATCAAGATTGAAGAACTGGAACTCCTCCTTCCTCATATGGACAGGCTGACGTTGCTGAAAATCCTGGAAAAATTGCAGGAGAGGCATTTGATCCAGGAAGTCCTGGTGGGCTGGAATATTTACTATAAATTTGTTCACAGAGTTTTCCGTGAGTACCTGTATGAGCGGCAGAGTATGGGAAAGAAAAGAATGTATCATCAGATGCTGGCGGAATATTATGAGGATCAGGTGCAGACAAAGCGAAATTTCGAAAGTCTTCCAATGATTATTCACCACTATGAGAAATGCCACAATCAGGTGAAAACATACTGGTATAAGATACAATATCTGAAAGAGTATTATACCATTATCAATGAAAATTTTCCTGTGCTTCATTGGGAGATAGAATATGGCAGGGATAACTCCGCAGTGACAGAAGGGGATGAGGAAATGCTTAAAATCGCCGAAGAAGTCATACGCTTGGAGAATAACTCTCATGAGGTACAGGAAATGAAGATGGAGATGTATTATGTCCATGGAAGGTACCACATCGCTGTGGGAGAATACGAAGAGGGCATTCACAGCATCAAGAAAAGTATCAGACTGGCGCGGAATCTGGGGCAGAGGCAGATGCTGCTGAGCTGCTACAGGCAAATGTGTTTTTACGGTATTCAGGTGGAAAACCTGGAACTGACAGAAAAATATATAAACGCCGGACTTGCAGCTCTGGAACCTGAGGAAACAGAAGACCTCGGTGCCTTTGAACGGCTCAGAGGATGGTGTCTGCTCCACAGAGGAAAATACTCTGAGGCGGAGGATGTTCTGTGGGACGCAATGGGGATTTTTGAAGACTGCCAGGAAAACAGGGAGAGCTATGCTATGAGTATTGCTGCGTGCTACAATTATCTGGGTGATATCTGCCGGCAGCAGGAAAATTATGAAAAAGCCCTGGAATATTACCGTACAGCTGTAGAAAAAGGGACGGGAAAGGTAATTACGAATGGGCTGGGGCAGTTCTATTCCAATATAGGGCAGATTTATCATCTTGAGAAAAACCTGGAAAAGGCAGAGGAATATCTGGAAAAAGCCATTTCCTGTCTGAAAAGCCATGGCTATCTCTGGGGGCTGGAGCGCACAGAGGCATATATGGCAATGGTAAAGCGAGACAGCGGAAAGATGGATGAGGCAAAAGAACACTATTTGGAAAGCTGGAAAATTTCAGAAAAAATCAAGAATCCCACTACATTGAAATTGCTGAAAGAAATGGAAGGAACAATATAAAGAAAAAAAGACAGCAGAAAGCACAAAGAGATGTGTTATTTGCTGCCTTTTTTTATGCAAAACGCTTTAATGTGCTAATATAGTGAAATTGTGTATTTTGTAGGCAAACAAATGCCTTTGATACGTGGAAAAATAGAGAAAATGAGTGGAAAATGTAAAAATATATTGTGCAATATATCGTTTATTGACGCTTTTTTGACGGTTTATATTGTATAATTGCACTATATCTTATAAAGGAAAAGAGGGTGCGATATGAGTAGTATTAAAATTACGGGAAAAGACCTGACACTGGAGCAGATTGCTGCCATTTGTCGTGACCATGCGCAGATTGAGCTTGCTGAAGAGGCAAAGCAGAATATTATCGAATCAAGAAAAGTTGTGGATGACCTGGTTGCGGAAGAAAAAGTAGTATATGGTATTACAACAGGATTCGGAAAATTCAGTGATGTGGTAATTTCTCAGGATCAGTGCAAGGCACTGCAGAAAAATCTGATCATCACACATGCTGTAGGGGCAGGAAATCCATTTGCAGAAGATATTGCAAGAGGTATTATGCTGTTAAGAGTTAACAATCTTGCAAAAGGATTTTCAGGAATCAGACTGGAAACAGTACAGACCATGGTAGATATGCTGAACAAGGGTGTTACAGCATTTATTCCGGAAAAAGGTTCTCTGGGAGCTTCCGGTGACCTGGCTCCTCTTTCTCATATGGTTCTGCCTATGCTGGGACTGGGTATGGCTTACTATGAAGGCGAGCTGCTTCCCGGTGCAGAGGCAATGAAGCGTGCAGGAATTCCTACCATTGAATTATCAGCAAAAGAAGGTCTTGCGCTGAATAATGGTACACAGGCAATGACTTCCGCGGGATCTTTGGCATTGTATGATGCACTGAATCTGCTGAAAGTTGCTGATATTGCAGATGCGCTCTGCTTTGAAGCACAGAACGGAGTTGTGGATGCCTTAGATCACAGAGTACATGATGTACGTCCCCATTCCGGACAGCTGGCAACAGCGAGAAACCTGCTGAAACTGCTGGAGGGAAGTAAAAACACCACACGCCAGGGCGAAATCCGTGTACAGGACGCTTATTCTTTAAGATGTTCACCGCAGATCCACGGCGCAAGTAAAGATGCTATTAACTATGTATTAGATAAAGTAAATATTGAAATTAATTCCGTAACAGATAATCCGATCATCTTTAAGGAAGACCAGGCTGGTATTTCCGGAGGAAACTTCCATGGACAGCCTATGGCATTAAGCTTTGACTTCCTGGGAATCGGTGTGGCAGAACTGGCAAATGTTTCCGAGAGACGTATTGAACGTCTGGTAAATCCGGCATACAGCAACCTGCCGGCATTCCTTACACCTCATGGCGGTGTATGCTCAGGATTCATGATCGTACAGTACTCCGCAGCAGCTTTAGTATCTGAGAACAAGGTGCTTGCTCATCCTGCTTCCGTTGACAGTATCCCGTCATCTGCAGGTCAGGAAGACCATGTATCCATGGGTACGATTGCCGCAAGAAAAGCGGGAGAAATTGCCAAGAACGTAAGAAGGGTTCTTGCTATGGAATTAATGGTTGCCTGCCAGGGTATTGATATGAGAGGAAACAAAGGTCTGGGCAAAGGAACACAGGCTGCTTATGATCTTGTCCGCAAACAGGTTGCAACTCTGGATGATGACCGTGAATTATACGGCGATATCAATTACTGCGAAGAGATCATTACAAATGGTTCTCTTATTAAAGCGGTAGAGGATGCCATCGGTCAGGCAATCGAAACAAGATAAAAAAATATGAGGGTGCGCTGCAGTCTGTGTTTTGAGAGGGACCCTTTCACAGGCTGCAGTATGCGTAAAAAAAGAGGGAGGTATGGCTATGAGTAATTTACTCAATCCTGTAATCGTGGCGGTAGTACTTTTGTGTGTACTCTGTCTGTTAAAAATTAATGTATTGTTATCTATGCTGATTTCATTGTTTGTCGGCGGTCTGATCGGCGGTCTTCCGGTGGTAAGCAGCGGCGACGAAGCAAGTATCATGAGTTCTGTTATTTCTGGTTTCAGCGGCAATGCGGAGACGGCTCTCGCTTATGTACTGCTGGGTACTCTGGCAAGCTGTATGGCAACTACAGGTATCACGGAAATTCTTTCCAAGAAAATGGCAAAGATTATTGGCGGAAATAAATGGATCATGCTTCTTGCCCTGCTGATCATTGCCTGCCTGTCACAGAACCTGATTCCGATCCATATCGCATACATTCCGATTCTGGTTCCGCCATTACTGGCGCTGATGAATAAGATGAAACTGGACAGACGCGGGGTAGCATGTACCATCGCTTTTGGACATAAGGCTCCTTACATTGCCATTCCGTTTGGATTCGGTGCGATCTTTATGGGGATCATTGCGGACAATATCAATGCAAACGTACAGTCTGACTGGGGATGGGAAAAGGTTACCATCGGACAGATCACATCTGTTAACTGGATACTGGCAATTGCTATGTTGATCGGTCTTGCAATTGCGGTATTTATCAGTTACAGAAAACCAAGGGAATATAAGGATATTCAGATTGAAGGAATTCATGAGACTGAAGATACTACATTAAAGTATGAGCACTGGGTAATTCTGGCTGCACTTGTAGTCGTTGTTGTTCTTCAGTTTATCTATGGTTCACTCCCGGTTGCTGCATTAGGCGGTCTGGTTGTTATTTTCCTGTTCAGAGGAATCAAGCCGAATCAGATTGATGACCAGTTCCAGGGCGGTGTAAAACTGATGGGCTTTATCGCATTTGTTATGCTGGTAGCCGGCGGATTTGCAGCAGTTCTGCAGAATACAGGTGCAGTTGATGCTCTGGTTGCAAGCGCTATCGATTTGATGGGCGGAAACAAATGGATTGCAGCATTTATTATCACACTGATTGGTCTGCTGGTAACTATGGGTATCGGAACTTCTTTTGGTACTGTTCCCGTTCTGGCAGTATTATATGTTCCGCTGTGTTATCAGATGGGATTCTCACCTGCAGCAACTATCGTTCTGATGTCAGCAGCAGCAGCTCTCGGCGATGCCGGATCACCTGCTTCTGATACAACACTTGGACCGACTTCCGGTCTGAATGCAGATGGTCAGCACGATCATATCTGGGATACCTGTGTACCTACGTTCTTACACTTTAATATCCCGCTGATGATCGCAGCTATCGTTGCAGCTCAGTTCTTATAAAAATAATCATCTGGCAGCAGAAATTACGCCATGAGATTTTTGCTGCTGAATCATGCAGAAGAGTCAGCTCCGGGAAACCGGAGCTGATTTCTTTGTTATTGGTCCGTAAAAAAAACATAAACTCTACAAATTTACTCTGGAAACTCAGGGAAAAGTATGATAGACTAGGAATAGCTCAGAAAGAGCACGGAGATAATCTTTTTATAGGAGGTATGGAAATATGAAAAAATATGTATGTGAACCATGCGGATATGTATATGATCCTGAAGTTGGAGATCCGGACAGCGGAATCGCTCCCGGAACAGCTTTTGAAGACCTTCCGGAAGACTGGGTCTGCCCAATCTGCGGTGTGGGAAAAGATGATTTTGTAGTAGAGGAATAAAAACGGAGGGCGGAAATCAGGTTCATCCTGATTTCCCCGCTGTATAGAAACAGAAAAGGCTGTCGTACTCAGAAATGAGCAGGACAGCCTTTTTTCAGCTGTCCAGCAGCTTTCCTCCGGACAGAGAGTGAAGATAGGCAATGTCATCGTAGCTTTTGACAATTTCCTCAAGCTTTAAAAGGGGGGCTGAAAGGTATTTATCTTTGTGGTAGACAAAGCTGAACAGGCGGTTCCATTCCCGATGAGGGCTGGTGAAAACATAAATGTTCTTTTGACGGATATCTTCCTCCAGCAGGCGTATGGAAACCACGCCCAGGCAGTTGTTGATCTTGATGGCATTCCTGATGGCGTCCGGGCTGCTTTCTTCAAAGGCTGTCCGGATAGAAAGACGGTGGCGCCGGAGAAAATCTTCAAATAACTCCCTGGTGCCGCTTCCTGATTCCCGCATGACAAAATCCTGTCCTGCCAGTTTCTGTACCTGAAGACAAGATTTTCCCGCGAAAGGATGATGACTGCTGCAGGCGAGGACCAGCATATCGTGAACCAGGGGAGTGGAGACCAGATCAGGATGGCGGATCCGTCCTTCTACTATAGCTACGTCCAGTTCCATGTCCAGGATCTTTTTTTCTATGATTCTTGTGTTATTTACATAGGAGTACAGAAGTGTTTCCGGGCAGGCTTCTTTCAGATCGCGGATAAAATAAGGGAGAAGACTGCTTCCCACAGTGATTGTCCCGCCTATCCGCAGCTGCTGTATCCGTGCTTCCTGTGCCATATTTTCTTCAATCAGGTCAAACTGGGTCACTACAGGTTTGGCATAGCTGTACAGACGTTTTCCTGCCTCTGTGATAAAAAGTTTTTTGGAGAGACGCTCAAAGAGAAGTACCTGATAGTGTGACTCCAGTTCCCGAATGGCCTGACTTACGGAAGGCTGGGACAGATAGAGCTTTTCAGCTGCCGCGCTCATTTTGCCTGTCTCTGCGACAGCTATAAAAACTTTTAAATGCCGGATTGTCATGGGCTTCCTCCTTTGTAGGGTATTGGTTTCTGATATATAGGAAAAACTTATGAGTTATATAGAATTATATTTCTTTTCCTATAATATGACAAGTGGTACAATAGAAATAACTGGAAAACAACAGACAGCTCTCAGCTGGCTGTTCAAAAGAGAAAAGAGGAGATTTGTATGAGGATTCTGATTATTGGCGGTGTGGCTGCGGGAACAAAGGTGGCAGCAAAATTAAAAAGGGAGAACAGAGGCGATGAGGTACTGATTCTCACAAAAAGCGAGGATATTTCTTACGCGGGGTGCGGACTTCCCTATTATGTGAGCAATGTGATCCATGAGAGGAGCCAGCTCATCGTCAACACTCCGGCGGCATTTGAAAAGCTGACCGGAGCCAAGGTAAAAACAGGAGTGGAAGTTACAGCATTAGACCGGGAAGCGAAAAAGGTCACTGCAGTGGATCTGAAGACACAGGAGGAAGCGGAATACAGCTATGACAAACTTGTGATCGCTACCGGGGCCTCCCCCATTGTGCCGCCTCTTCCCGGCGTAGATCTGAAAAATGTTTTTTGTATGCGCACGCCTCAGGATGCAGAAGATTTAAGAAAGGCTGTGGAGTCAGGGAACATCAAGCGGGCTGTGATCGCAGGAGGCGGTTTTATCGGCCTGGAGGTGGCAGAAAACCTGAAGGAGAAGGGAATCCGCACCACGGTCATTGATATGGCATCCCATATTATGCCGGGATTTGATCCGGAAATGGCAGAATATGTGGAAAATTATCTGGCAGATATTGGGATCATGGCTATGACTGACACAAAACTGGAAGGTGTAGAAGGCACAGACAAGGTAGAGAAAGTAAAGACTTCCCGCAGAGCGATCAAGGCAGATGCCCTGATCCTGTCTCTGGGAATCCGTGCCAATACAGGATTCCTGGCAGATACAGGGATCGAACTTGCGCCAAATAAAACCATTCTGGTAGATGAGCATTTAAGGACCAGTGATGAAGATATTTATGCGGCAGGAGACTGTGCTATGGTGGTCAACCGTATGACTGGTGAGAGAGCATGGTCCCCCATGGGTTCCTCTGCTAATATCGAGGGGCGCATCCTGGCACAGAACCTGGAAGGCGCGGATATCTCCTATCCCGGTGTGCTGGGCACAGGCGTGGTGAAACTTCCCGGATTGAATGCAGGCAGGACCGGGCTTACAGAAGCAGCGGCAAAGGCAGCGGGGCATGATGTGATCACAGTGCTGGGAGCAGTGGATGACAAGGCACATTATTATCCGGGCGCAGGTTCCTTTATCGTGAAGATGATCGCGGATAAGACCACCAGGGAATTTTTGGGCATCCAGGTTCTGGGAAAAGGAGCAGTGGACAAGATGGTGGATATCGCAGTAGTGGCCCTTTCCATGAAGGCGACGGTGAACCAGCTGGAGCATCTGGATTTTGCCTATGCGCCGCCGTTCTCCACAGCCATTCATCCTTTTGGACATATGATCAATGTTCTGCTCAATAAGATGGAAGGAAAGCTGGATTCCTTTACTCCGGCAGAATTCCAGGAAGGCGCCGCGGAAAGTTATACCATTTTGGATGCAGGGCTTACTCCGGCCATCGAAGGGGCAGAGTTCATCAATCCGGCAGAGGTAGAAGGAGAACTTCAAAATCATCCCAAAGATGAAAAACTGCTTCTGGTATGCACAAAGGGAAGAAGGGCATACCTGCTTCAGAACCGCCTGAAATATTTCGGCTATACCAATACCAAGGTGCTGGAAGGCGGGACAATGTTTAACGGAACAGAATTAACAGAAGAATAAAAAGTCAAAAAGAGGAGGAAAAAGTATGGCAACACTTACAGTCAGCAAAGAAGATGAAAAAAGAGTAAAGGCCCTGGGGTTTTTGAGCAATAAGGGGACAGATAATTTCTCAGGAAGAATTATCACAAAAAACGGAAAGATCACTGCGAAGCAGCAGATCGCCATCGGAGAAGCGGCAGAAAAATTCGGAAATGGAAATGTGACTTATACTACCCGCCTTACCGTGGAAGTACAGGGAATCCCCTATGAGAAGATCGATGAATTCCGCGCCTTTATCCAGGAGGCAGGACTTGATACCGGCGGTACAGGATCCAAGGTACGTCCGGTGGTATCCTGCAAGGGAACTACCTGTCAGTATGGACTGATCGATACCTTTGCTCTGTCAGAAGAGCTTCACGAAAAATTTTATTTAGGGTATCGGGGAGTGAAGCTTCCCCATAAATTTAAACTTGCAGTAGGCGGATGTCCTAATAACTGTGTAAAACCAAACCTGAACGACCTGGGGATCGTGGGACAGATGATTCCCAATTATGATGAAGACCTGTGCAACGGTTGTAAGAAATGCTCTGTGCAGAAAGCCTGTCCTGTAGATGCAGTGAAAGTACAAGACGGTGTGATGGAGATCGACAAGGAGAAATGCATCAACTGCGGACGCTGTATCGGAACCTGTCATTTCGATGCCATTGAGGATGGAATCAACGGCTATAAAATCTATATAGGCGGAAGATGGGGAAAGAAAATTGCCATGGGAAGACCTCTGAGCAAAATCTTTACCAGCAAAGAAGAGGTCATCGCCGCAGTGGAAAAAGCAATCCTTTTATACAGAGAACAGGGAAAGACGGGAGAACGTTTTGCAGAGACAGTAGAACGGCTTGGATTTGAGAATGTGGAAGCACAGATTATTTCTGATGACATTCTGGAAAGAAAGCAGGAGATCCTTGATGCAAAACTTCATGAGACCGGAGGCGCTACCTGCTGATAAAATCATATGGAGCCTGCTGTAACTCGCAGCAGGACATTGACAGACAGAACCGGGATTTGCTATGATAGAGCAGAAGATAAGAAGAGGGTATCTTTCAAAAAGACGCCCTCTTTTTCATTGAGCGTTCTGGATTTTATCAGAGGAGGTATGATTTATGAAATTTACAAAAATGCATGGAATCGGAAATGATTATGTTTATGTCAACTGCTTTCAGGAGAAAGTGGAGAATCCTTCAGAAGTGGCTGTAAAAGTCAGCGACAGACATTTTGGGATCGGTTCTGACGGGCTGATCTTGATAAAGCCTTCTGAAAAGGCTGATTTTGAGATGGAAATGTACAATGCAGACGGCAGCCAGGGGGCCATGTGCGGCAACGGAATCCGCTGTGTGGCAAAGTATGTGTATGACTATGGTCTGACGGATAAGACCAGTATCAGTGTAGACACAAAAAGCGGTGTAAAGCATCTGGAATTAACTGTCGAGGATGGAAAAGTAATTCAGGTCAGAGTCAATATGGGTTCACCGGAGCTTCTGACCGAAAAGATTCCTATGATCTATCCCATGAAGCAGGTGATCAGCCAGCCTCTGAATGTAAATGAGCAGATCTATGAAGTGACAGCGGTATCTATGGGAAATCCTCATGCGGTAGTCTATCTGGATGACGTGAAGAACCTGAAAATAGACGAAGTGGGTCCTTTCTTTGAGAAACACAGGGCGTTTCCGGAGAGTGTAAATACAGAATTTGTCCGTGTCATTGACCGCAGTACAGTGGAGATGAGAGTCTGGGAAAGAGGCAGCGGGGAGACCCTTGCTTGTGGCACAGGGGCTTGCGCAGTGGCAGTGGCAAGTGTGCTAAATGGCTATACGGACGAACAGGTGACTGTGAAGCTTCTGGGCGGCGATCTGAAGATTTCCTGGGACAGAAAAGACAATCTGGTTTATATGACAGGCCCTGCCGCTGTAGTATTTGATGGGGAAATCCAGCTGTAAAAGACGTGACATGAGGGGGAAAGAGATGTTTCACATAAGAAAAAACATGAGTACAGAGGACAAAAGTTTTTATTCCAATGTTTTCCGGCTGGTCATGCCAATGGCACTGCAGAATCTGATCAATGTGGGGGTAACCTCCACAGATGTCATTATGTTGGGAAGAGTCAGCGAGACAGCGCTTTCCGGGGTTTCTCTGGCGAATCAGATGTATTTTATTCTGTCGCTGCTGTTCTTTGGGGTGACCTCAGGCGCATGTGTGCTGACGGCCCAGTACTGGGGAAAGAAGGATACCCGTACCATAGAGAAGGTCATGGGGATGTCTTTTCGTATTTCTATTCTGGGTGCACTGGTCTTCTGGGCGGCGGCGTTTTTCGCCCCCCAGTTTTTTATGAGGATTTTCACTGCGGAGCCGGAGATCGTCGCGGAAGGCATCAGATATTTAAAAATCGTCAGCTTTTCTTATGTGCTGTCTGCCTTTACCAATGTGTATCTGAACATTATCAGAAGTATTGAGAAAGTAGTGATCGCCACAGTAGTGTACGGGACTTCCCTGTGTGTGAATATTGTGCTGAACGCTGTTTTTATTTTCGGACTTCTTGGGTTTCCGGCAATGGGAGCGGCGGGGGCTGCCCTGGGAACTTTGTGTTCCAGAGCCATTGAAGTCATTATTGTGGTTTATTATGCTTTCAGGAAAAACGATATTGTAAAAATCCATTTCAGGGATCTGTTCGTAAGGGACAGAGCACTTTCCAGGGATTTTTTTACTTATGCTTTTCCGGTGCTTTTAAATGAACTTGCCTGGGGCGCGGGTATGTCGGCGATCTCTGCCATTGTTGGTCATCTGGGAAGTGCGTCTGTGGCAGCACATTCTGTGACTCAGGTGTGCAGGCAGCTTTCCATGGTTATTTCTTTTGGTGTTTCCAATGCAGCTTCCATTATGATAGGAAAAGCGATCGGGGAGAAAAAGGAGGAACTGGCAAGGGAGTACGGGCACCGTTTCCTGCATCTGTCGGTCCTCTTCGGCATCGGCGGAGGCATTCTGCTTCTTGCTGTTTCACCGGTGATATACACTGTCATGAAATTGACGCCTCTGGCAAAGTCTTATCTCAGTGTTATGATGGTGATCATGTCCTACTATGTAGTGGCCCAGTCTGTGAACAGTACCCTGGTCGTAGGCGTATTCCGCTCCGGAGGTGATACCAGATTTGGACTGGTGCTGGATATGGGTGTTATGTGGCTGTGTTCTATCGCAGGAGCAGCAGTGGGAGCTTTTGTGATCGGGATTCCCATGCCATGGGTCTACATTCTGCTGTGCAGCGACGAAGTTATAAAAATTCCCTTTTCTTTATGGCGGTACAAATCTTTTAAATGGCTGAAAAATATTACCAGATAAAAATCAGGACAGCAGAAAAATCTGTTGTGCATTTTATATAAAATAAAACTCGGAAAAAAGAAAAGCAGGGAGAAAAGGAAGGAATTTTCGGGAAAAAAGGAAAAATTTTACCGCTTTTTTTCTGTGAAAACTCTGTAAAATGGAGAAAGAGAAGGGGGACATACAGGGGGATTTTATAATTGTGCAATATTCCAACTTCCAATGGAGAGAAAAAAGTGCTATACTTCTGAATACAACATGTGGTAAAAATAAAATATAATGACACAAGGCGGCACAAGATATAGTAAAAGCTAAAAAAGGGGTACCGCTGTGAGAGGTGAGGCAATGATGTATGTAATTAAAAAAGACGGCACGAGAGAGAAGTTTGATGTGCAGAAAATTATTCGTGCAGTGAATAAATCCGCGTCCCGTATTATGTACCAGTTTACGGAACAGGAAGTGGAATTTCTCTGTAAATATGCGGAGGAAAAGGCAAGATCTCTGGGCAAGGAGGAAATCTCTATCCAGGAGATGCACAATATTGTGGAAGGTGCCCTGGAGGCGGTGAATCCGTCTGTGGCAAAAAGCTACCGGGACTACCGCAATTATAAACATGATTTTATCCATATGATGGACGAGGTATATACCAAGAGTCAGTCCATCCGCTATATCGGCGACAAGAGCAACGCTAATACGGACAGCGCTCTGGTTGCCACAAAAAGAAGCCTGATCTTTAATGAACTGAATAAGGAACTCTACAGGAAATTTTTCATGACCAGGAATGAGCTGCAGGCATGCAAGGACGGATACATTTATATCCATGACCAGTCAGCGCGTCTGGATACCATGAACTGCTGCCTTTTTGATGTTGCCAATGTTCTGAAAGGCGGATTTGAAATGGGAAATGTATGGTACAATGAGCCGAAAACACTGGATACAGCTTTTGACGTAATGGGAGATATTATCCTGAGCACTGCGGCGCAGCAGTACGGCGGTTTTACTGTACCGGAGGTAGATAAGATCCTGGCCCCCTATGCGGAGAAAAGTTATGTAAAGTATAAAGAAGAATTTCTGAAATATGTGGATCCTCTCTGGGATAAGGCACAGGAGAGAGCTGAGCAATATGCCCTTGATAAGGTGAGAAGAGACTACGACCAGGGCTGGCAGGGAATCGAGTATAAGCTGAATACCGTAGGTTCTTCCAGAGGAGACTATCCTTTTGTGACAGTGACTCTGGGGCTTGGCATGGGGCGTTTTGAGAAGATGTGCAGCATTTCCCTTCTGGAAGTGCACAAAGGCGGACAGGGAAAGAAAGGACATAAAAAGCCGGTGCTCTTTCCCAAAATCGTATTTCTGTATGATGAAAATGTACATGGAGAGGGCAAAATCGGAGAGGATGTTTTTGAGGCAGGGATTGCCTGCTCCGCAAAGACCATGTATCCTGACTGGCTTTCTCTGAGTGGAAAAGGATATATTTCCAGTATGTATAAGAGATACAAAAAAGTCATCAGTCCTATGGGATGCAGGGCATTTTTAAGTCCCTGGTATGTGAGAGGAGGCATGAATCCGGCAGATGAAAAAGATGAGCCGGTATTTGTAGGCCGCTTTAATGTGGGAGCTGTAAGTCTCCATCTTCCCATGATCCTGGCGAAGGCCAGGTCTGAGAACCGGGATTTCTATGAAGTCCTTGATTTCTATCTGGAAATGATACGTCAGCTTCACATCAGAACCTATGATTATCTGGGAGAAATGAGGGCGTCCACAAATCCTCTTGCTTACTGTGAAGGCGGATTCTACGGCGGCAATTTAAAGCCTTCTGACAAGATCAAGCCGCTGCTCAAACCAATGACAGCTTCTTTCGGGATCACTGCATTAAATGAGCTTCAGGAGCTTTACAATGGAAAGTCTATCCGGGAGGACGGAGAGTTTGCTCTGGAGGTACTCCAGTATATCAACAGAAAAGTGGAGCAGTATAAGAAAGAGGACGGCAATCTGTATGCCATTTACGGCACTCCGGCAGAAAGTCTGTGCGGACTGCAGGTAGAGCAGTTCAGGAAGATGTACGGCATTGTGGAAGGCGTGTCTGACCGTCCATACGTGAGCAACAGTTTCCATTGCCATGTCACAGAAGATATCACGCCCATTGAAAAACAGGACTGTGAGGGAAGATTCTGGGAACTGTGCAACGGAGGAAAGATACAGTATGTGCGTTATCCCATCGGTTATAACATTGATGCTATCCGGGCTTTGGTAAGGCGTGCTATGGAACTGGGGTACTATGAAGGAGTAAACCTTTCCCTTGCCTACTGTGACGACTGTGGGCACGAGGAACTGGAAATGGATGTGTGTCCTGTATGCGGATCCAGGAATCTGACAAAGATCGACCGTATGAACGGATATCTGTCCTACAGCAGGGTCCATGGAGATACAAGACTTAATGCGGCGAAGATGGCGGAGATCGCAGAGCGGAAATCTATGTGATCCCTGCAGGGAACAAAATAGATTATAGAAGAAACGTAGAAAATATTTTGAAATGCCCCTGATAAATTTGTGTAGAATGCACAGAAAACCAGGGGCAAAATTGTAAGAATTCCGTTTCATTTTTTGAGAAAATATGGTAACATTACCTTGATTTCGGGAATTTTACTTGTCGGCAAAGTTCCCGCTTACGTTGGGAGGATGAAACATGAATTCTTATGATTATTTACTGGATCTTGCCATTATCCTGTTAAGTACAAAAGTCTTCGGTCTTCTTACCAGGAGGGTGCGGATGCCCCAGGTAGTAGGGGCGCTTTTGGCGGGACTGATTTTAGGACCGGCATGTTTTGGCGTATTGGAGCAGACAGAATTTATCAAACAGACTTCGGAGATCGGCGTGATCGTGCTGATGTTCTGCGCAGGTCTTGAGACAGATATCGATGAACTGAAGCGCAGCGGAAAAGCTTCCTTTATCATAGCTCTTCTGGGTGTGATCGTACCTCTTTTCGGCGGCTGCGGGGTTGCGGCTATGTTTAATGGCCCAGGGATGCTGGAAGCTTCATCAAATGCCAGTGCCATGCTCCAGAACTTTTTCATTGGTGTTATCCTGACTGCTACTTCAGTAAGCATTTCCGTGGAAACACTCAAAGAAATGGGAAAGCTGAATACGAAAGCAGGAAACGCTATTTTGGGAGCAGCGATCATTGATGATGTGCTGGGTATCATTGCACTGACCATTATCACCAGCCTGGCTGACTCTTCTGTAAATGTGTGGATCGTGCTCCTGAAGATTGTGGGCTTCTTTGTATTTGTGGGCTTAGGCGGCTACCTGATCCATCTTCTTTTTGAAAGATGGGTGAGAGGATATGAAAGGGATTTGCAGCGTTTTGTTATTGTGGCCTTTGTGATCTGCCTGGTATTTTCCTACTGTGCAGAGAAATTCTTTGGTGTGGCAGATATTACAGGGGCGTTTTTCGCCGGACTGATCATTACAAAGACTACACATACCAACTATATCGCAAGACGTTTTGGGATTTTGTCTTATATCTTCCTGTCACCGGTGTTTTTTGCAAATATAGGACTGCAGGTAGAGCTTCCGCATATGAGTGCTATGATCGTACTGTTTGCGGTTCTTCTCAGTATTGTTGCAGTGCTTACCAAGATCATCGGCTGCGGGATCGGAGCTAAGCTGTGCAGATTTTCTAATCAGGACTGTATCAGAGTAGGAATGGGAATGATATCCAGAGGTGAGGTGGCTCTGATCGTCGCTTCCAAAGGAAACAGTATGGGACTGATTTCTCCTAATATTCTGGGACCGGTGATTATCGTGGTAGTAGTTACAACCATTGTATCACCTATCCTGCTGAAGCTGACTTTCCAGGATAAGAAGAAAGCACCCGAATACATAGAAAATGATCTGGCAAAGCAGCTGGGAATTATGACAGACGAGGGAGAAAGGGACAAGAACCGTTTTGTAAAAAGAAAGAAAAAAGAAAAGACAAAGAGATAATGAGAAAGAAAACCGCTGCAGGCAGATCTTGCGGCGGTTTCTTTCAGGAAAAGAGAAAACAGGAAAGGCAGGAAAATAAAGTGAACATACTTCTGGCAGCAGTGAATGCAAAATATATCCACTCTAATCTGGCAGTTTACAGTATGAGGGCATATGCAAAGGCACAAGGCATCCGGACAGATTTGGAGGAATTTACCATTAATCAGCAAAAAGACGAGATTTTGAAGAAACTGTATGAGAAGCAGCCGCAGGTACTCTGTTTTTCCTGCTATATCTGGAATATTTCATTTGTAAAGGATTTGATCCGGGATTTGAAGCAAGTCCTGCCGCAGACAGAAATCTGGGCAGGCGGTCCGGAAGTCTCTTATGATGCGGAAAAATTTCTGGACGAAATGCCTCAGGTGAGTGGTGTCATGTGCGGAGAGGGAGAAGAAACTTTTCTGGAACTGGCAGAATATTATATCAATCGTCAAAAAGAAAAGAAAGAACTGAGCGAGATCCGTGGCATCGTATACAGACAGGAGAAAAAGATATACAGAAACCCGCTGCGGGAAATCCTGGATATGGACAGGCTGGTGTTCCCTTATGAGGATATGTCCCTTTTCCGGAATAAGATCATTTATTATGAAAGCAGCCGGGGATGTCCTTTTTCCTGCAGTTATTGTCTGTCTTCCATTGATAAGAAACTCAGGTTCCGCAGCCTCAATCTGGTAAAAAAGGAACTGCAGTTTTTCCTGGATCAGAAAGTTTCTCAGGTGAAATTTGTGGACAGGACATTTAACTGCAGAAAAGAACATGCCGCAGAGATATGGCAGTATCTGAAGGAACATGATAATGGGATCACCAACTTTCATTTTGAGATTGCTGCGGATCTCCTCACAGAGGAGGAGATTGCCCTGCTGAACACCATGCGTCCGGGAGCGGTGCAGCTGGAAATCGGTGTGCAGTCTACCAACCCTGCAACGATCCGGGAAATCAGGAGAAAGACCAGTTTTGACAGGATCCGGGAGCAGACGGAGAAGATAAAGGCAGGAAATAATATCCATCAGCATATGGATCTGATTGCCGGGCTTCCATTTGAAGGATATGACAGTTTCCGGAAATCTTTCTGCGATGTGTATGCACTGAAGCCGCAGCAGCTCCAGCTGGGATTTTTGAAGGTCCTGAAGGGATCTTACATGCATGAGATGGCAGAGGAGTACGGGTGCCTCTATAAGGCCTCAGAACCCTATGAGGTGCTGGAGACCAGATGGCTGGATTATGGGGAGATCTGCCGACTGAAAGGGGTGGAAGATATGGTGGAAGTCTATTACAACAGCGGTCAGTTTTCCAGGACCATGGAAGCGGTGGAGGAGTTGTTCGAAGATGCATTTTCCATGTATGAGGCACTGGCCCGGTTCTATGAGAGAAAGGGCTACGAAGGTCTGTCACATTCCAGGATACGAAGATATGAGATCCTCCGGGAATTTTTAGAAGAGAGACAGGAGGCAGACCGGGAATATTATGACCAGCTGATGGTTTATGATCTGTACGCCAGAGAAAATTTAAAGACACGACCTGTATGGGCACCGGATACTGGAAAATATAAACAAAAGATCCGTGAATTTTATGCCGGTGAAGCCCAAGAACCCAGGTTTTTAAAGAATTACAGGGGATACCAGGCAAAACAGCTGGAGAAAATGACCCATCTGGAGATTTTTGACTGGAAAGTGAGAGAAGGAGACAGAAAGAGGGCTTGCTGTGCGCTGCTTTTTGATTACAGCAGGAGAAATCCACTGACAAAGGATGCCGAAGTATACGAGGTGGAACTTTAAGGAAAGACAGGGAACAATTATGAGAGAATACGTATGTCTGGATCTGGAAACTACGGGGCTTGCGCCAAAGACAGACAGAATTATTGAAATCGGGGCAGTGAAGATAAAGGATGGGGCTGTGATGGGAGAATATTCCACGCTGGTAAATCCCAGAACAGAAATTCCCATACGGATCACAGAACTGACAGGGATCACAAAAGATATGGTGGAAGGAATGCCATGTGCGGAAGAAGCGGTAAAAGGTTTTCTTGATTTCTGCGGGGAACTTCCCCTTCTGGGACACAATCTGCTTTTTGACTACAGTTTTATTAAGCACAGCGCTGTCAATATGGGGCTGAATTTTGAGAAGAAAGGGGCGGATACCCTGAAGCTGGCGCGTACGCTTCTTCCTGATCTTCCGAGTCGGAGCCTGCAGAGCCTCCGGCTTTATTACGGGATTCCCCAGGAGGACGCTCACCGGGCGCTGGAGGATGCCCGGACCACCTGGAAACTTTATGAGAAGATGAAGGCGGAATTTCAGGCAGACAGACCGGAGCTTTTTATACAGACAGATTTGATTTACAAAGTAAAAAAGCAGGGACCAATCACTCCGGCACAAAAACGTTACTTGCAGGATTTAGTAAAATATCATAGAATAGACCTGAAAGTGGAGCCGGACAGCCTGACCAAAAATGAGGCTTCCAGGCTGATCGACACCATCTTGGGAACCTATGGAAAGATAATGAGATAACGAGGTAGAGAGATATGATGAATCTGAATAATTCCAAGACAAAGAGAATCATTGCAGGTATACTCGCTGTGATCCTTGCCCTTGCCATGATCATTCCAATGGCAATTACAGCCCTGGCATAATGGCAGACAGAAGAAGATATAAAAATAAGACATGAAAACAGACGGAAGGTTGCAGAACATGAAAATAGGAAAATTACCGGAGCCGGTGCTGATCCGCTCCGTATTAAAACAGGTACAGCACAGAAGAGAAGAAGTGCTGGTGGGGCCTGCCGTGGGGCAGGACTGTGCTGTCATAGAGGGAAAGGAAGGGGAAGTTTTCGTGCTTTCCTCAGACCCTATCACAGGAACCACCAAGGATATCGGAAGGCACAGTGTCCATATTACGGCAAATGACCTTGCTGCCTCCGGAGCAGATCCGGTTGGGGTAATGATCACAGTGCTTCTCACTCCCCAGACCACGGAGGAGGAACTGAAAGCGATGGTGAGGGACGTGGAGAGTGCCTGCCGGGAGCTGAATATGGAAGTCATGGGCGGACATACCGAGATCACAGATGTGGTGAAGCAGCCGCTGATCTCCCTGACCGGAGTAGGAAAGATCAGAAAAGAAGCGGTACTTACCACTTCTTCTGTAAAACCGGGACAGGATATCGTGATCACCAAATGGATCGGTCTGGAGGGCACATCCATTGCTGCAAAAGAGAAAGAAGAAATGCTCCTGGAGCGATTTGCCCCGTCTTTTGTGGAGACAGCCAAAAGATTTGACCAGTACCTCTCTGTGGTTCCAGAGGCGAAGATCGCCAGAGCGTGGGGTGTTTCTGCTATGCATGACATTACAGAGGGAGGCGTTTTCGGCGCTCTCTGGGAAATGGGAAGCGGATCTGGTGTGGGGCTGGATATTGACCTGAAAAAAATACCTATCAGGCAGGAAACGGTAGAAGTCTGTGAGGCACTGGGCCTGAATCCCTATATTCTTATGTCCAGCGGATCCATGATGATCGCTGCGGATGACGGCTGGGGGCTTGTAAGGAAGCTTGAGCGGGCGGGGATCCATGCAGCTGTTGTGGGAAAAGCCACAGCAGGCAATGACAGGATTCTGAGAAACGGGGAAGATACCAGATACCTGGATAAGCCGCAGAGCGACGAGCTGTATAAGATTTATGAGAACATGTAAGGGATTGGGAACAGAGGAGACAGACATGGCAAAATTAAATATTGTATTATATGAGCCGGAGATTCCGGCAAATACAGGAAATATCGGAAGGACCTGTGTCGCTACGGGAACCAGGCTGCATCTGATCGAACCGCTGGGATTCCGGCTGAATGAAAAGGAAATCAAGAGAGCCGGCATGGATTATTGGAAAGATCTGGATGTTACAACTTATGTAAATTATCAGGATTTCCTGGATAAAAATCCGGGGGCAAAAATTTACATGGCAACCACAAAGGCCCCAAAGACATATGTGGATGTGCATTATGAAGAGGACTGCTATATCATGTTTGGAAAAGAGAGTGCGGGAATTCCGGAGGAAATACTTCTGGAAAACCAAGAAACTGCAGTGCGTATTCCCATGATCGGGGATATCCGTTCCCTGAATTTAAGTAATTCTGTGGCAATTGTGCTCTATGAAGCTCTGCGGCAGAATCATTTTGACCATATGCAGTTAGAAGGGCATTTGACAAAGTACCAGTGGAAATAAAAAATGGACACAGAGGTCAGGCAAAGACGGCAGTGCGGGTATGAAAAAAGGACTGTTCTCAGAAAACAGCAGGATGAAAGAAAAATCGTTTGCTGTTTCGGGAAGAGTCCTTTCTGTTTTGCTTATGTACTGCAGCAGACCGCTTATTCCTCTTTTGCATCTTCCTCCGGGCTTTTAGCCAGGGTGAAAATAAATTCCGTGCCCACACCCTCTGTGCTGATGACATTGATATTTTGTTTGTGAGAGCTGATGATCTCCTTTACAATAGAAAGCCCCAGCCCGGTGCCCTTGCGGTCCTTTCCGCGGGAGGTATCGATTTTGTAGAAACGGTCCCATATTTTTGTGAGGCTGTCTTTGGGGATTCCGCAGCCGGAATCTTTTACAGAGATAAAAACCGTCTCATGTTTTAAGGTAGATTCGATTTTGATCACGGAATCCTCCGGACTGAATTTGATCGCATTGTCAATGAGATTGTAAAGTACCTGCTGGATCTGTCCCATGTCTGCATGGACAAACAGAGTCTGACCGGTGAGAAGGAGCTCAATGGAGATCCGTTTATCCCGGCAGGTGCCTTCAAAGGTGGCGGCAGTGGTCTTGATCACGCGGTTGATGTCAAAATGAGAGTAATCCAGCTGCCGGCCCTGGTTATCCAGGTCATTTAAGGTGATCAGACTCTGAGTCAGCTTGTAGAGCCGGTCTGTCTCATAGACTACGATGTTCAGGTATTTTTCCTGCATATCAGGGGGAATGGTCCCGTCCAGGATCGCCTCTGTGTAGCCTTTGATGGAAGTCAGGGGGGAGCGGAAATCATGGGACACATTGGCAATGAATTTTCGCTGGTAATCCCCGGTTTTTGCCAGTTCATCGGACATATAATTCAGAGTCAGGGCAAGATATCCCAATTCGTCTTCTTTTCCTACCGGGATATTGTACTTCAGATTGCCGGAGGCAAATGCGTCTGCACCCTGTATGATTTTCTGCAGGGGACGGTAGATCATGAAAGAAAAAACAGGGATGATGGCGAGGACGATCAGCATAAAAAGACCGAACAGGATATAGATATTATTCATGATCTGGTCTCTTTGCTGTATCACAGTGCTCATGGGAAGGTGGAGGCTGACATATCCTACAACGTCCATGCCCAGGGTCACGGGAGCCATGACGCTTAAGTAATCCTGGGAGAATTCGCCGAAAAAGTCTCCTACAGTGTAGTAGGAACCGCTAGATATCCCGGGATTAAAATTTTCGATCACCGCAGGTTTATCAGAAACAGAATCCAGGGAAGTGTCAAGCAGGATTTCTCCCTCAGGGCTTATGAGCCAGATCTGGGCATCCTGGTAAGAGGCAACCGTTTTCAGATTGGCAAAGATATTTTCCACGGTAACGGAATCCTGGTAATATTTTGCTGCCCGGCTTTGGGCGATGTTGGTAGCTTCCCGGTAAAGCTCATTGCTGTATACGGATTCCACATGCTTCTGAGCAAGAGAATTGCCCAGAAGCGATATAGCGGTAAATCCAATGATGCCAAGAAGGACAATGGTAAGGACAAATTTTACATACAGATATTTTTTCATTTATTTTTGACCTCAAATTTATATCCGATGCCCCAGACTGTGGCAATGGACCATGCGGGGTGATCTTTGATCTTTTCCCGCAGACGTTTGATGTGGACATCCACAGTACGGGTATCTCCGATGTATTCATATCCCCAGATATGATCCAGAAGCTGTTCTCTTGTAAAGACCTGATTGGGAGAAGAGGCAAGGAAGTATAAAAGTTCCAGCTCTTTCGGGGGCATATCTACCTGCTCTCCGAAATAGACCACAGAGTAATTGGTCAGGTTGATGGCAAGATCCGGGTATTCCACATATTTGCCTGCAGGCTGTGTGGAAGGAGCAACGGTAGGCTGATACCTGCGGAGAACTGCTTTTACTCTTGCTACCAGTTCTTTGGAATCAAAAGGTTTGATCATATAGTCGTCTGCACCCAGTTCCAGCCCAAGTACTTTGTCAAAAATCTCTCCTTTTGCGGAGAGCATGATGATCGGAACATTGGATTTATGCCGGATTTCCCGGCAGACCTGATACCCGTCTATTCCGGGAAGCATCAGATCCAGAAGAATCAGGTTGGGAGCAAAGGAAGCGAAGGCTTTTAACGCCTCTTCTCCGTCGTTTACGATTTTTGTGTCATAGCATTCTTTGGTCAGGTACAGAGAAATTAACTCTGCAATATTATTGTCATCATCGACGATGAGAATTTTCTGTTTTACTGCCATCTGGCAATACCCCCTTATTTTTTAAACTCAACAATAGTTACTCCTGCATCTCCCTCCCCAAATTCGGCAAGATGGAAATCTTTCACGTATTTCAGGCGCTTCAGGTAATTGTGAATGCCCTTTCTCAGAGCGCCGGTTCCTTTTCCGTGAACGACGCGGACACTGCTTAAATGGGCAAGATAAGCATCGTCCAGATATTTATCAAGTTCCGCGACTGCCTCATCCACTGTCTTGCCCAGAAGGTTGATTTCCGTGCGGATAGAGGAAGATTTGTTCATCCTGATCTTTCCGGCGCCGGTACGTTGCAGAGACGGTCCCGTAATCACCGGTTCATCGATCAGCTGCAGATCGGATATATGAACTTTAGAACGAAGGATTCCCATCTGCACAAAGAGCATTCCTTTGGCATCTGGTTTGGAACTGACGGTTCCTTTTACATTCAGACTTAAGACTTTGACGGCGTCTCCCAGGGAAATATCTTTTGGTGTCAGGGTGGATTTCTTTTTCTCCGGTGTCTTTAATGCCATTTTCTTTCCGGCATTATCCATCTTCTGGCGGAGCTCAGAGCGGCGTTTCTCCAGTTCTTTGGCTGAGAGGGTCTGGGCGCCTGCTTTGTTAAAGATCTTCATGGTCTGGTCCGCGTATTCCTTTGCTTCCCTGAGAATTCGGTGGGCTTCTTCGTTGGCAGCACGGAGGATCTTTTCTTTCTGCTGATCCAGTTTGTCCTGTTTTTCTTCCAGCCTTGCTTTGAGCTGCGCTACCTCTTCTTTGTAGGAAGCAATCTGCGCCTGCTCTGCCTCAATGGTCCTGCGGCTCTGCTCCAGGGTGGAGAGCACGTCTTCAAAGGACTCGTCCTCTTTGCTGATCTGCTCTTTTGCCTTGTCAATAATATAAGAAGGAAGTCCCAGTTTTCCGGAAATGGCAAAGGCGTTGCTCTTTCCGGGAATGCCGATGAGCAGACGATAGGTGGGGCGCAGAGTCTCAACATCAAATTCGCAGGAACCATTCTCCACGCCTTCGGTGGAAAGTGCATAGACTTTCAGTTCACTATAGTGGGTAGTAGCCATGGTGCGGATGCCCTGTTCGTGCAGGTGGGAGAGGATGGCAATAGCAAGCGCCGCACCCTCTGTGGGATCGGTTCCTGCACCCAGTTCGTCAAAGAGCACCAGAGAATTTTGGTCAGCCTTTTCCAGAAAACGGACTACATTGGTCATATGGGAGGAAAAGGTACTTAGGGATTGTTCGATACTCTGCTCGTCTCCGATATCTGCATAGACTTCCTGGAATACACTGAGTCTGGAGTGGTCAAAGGCAGGGATATGAAGTCCGGACTGCCCCATGAGTGTCAGAAGCCCCACGGTTTTTAAAGAGACCGTCTTGCCTCCGGTGTTGGGACCTGTGATGACCAGCAGGTCAAAGGTATCTCCAAGACTTACATCAATGGGCACTACTTTGTGCTTGTCGATCAGTGGATGACGGGCTTTTTTCAGTTCAATGATCCCTTGGTTATTGAACTGAGGTTCTGTGGCGTTCTGCGCTTTTGCCAGCAGCGCTCTGGCAAAGATAAAGTCCAGCTGTGCCAGGACTTTTAAGTTGTCCTGCAGGAGCTCCAGGTGCTCTGCGGCCGCCTGGCTCAGATCAGACAGGACGATTTCAATCTCTGCCTGTTCCTTTACCTCCAGTTCCCGCAGGTCATTGTTCAGCTTTACGATTGCCATGGGCTCTACAAAGAAGGTAGAACCGGTGGAAGACTGGTCGTGGACCATACCGGGAACCTGACTTTTGTATTCTGCTTTTACAGGTATGCAGTATCTGCCGTTCCGCATGGTGACCACTGCATCCTGAAGATAGGACCTGGCACCTCCGCTTACATAGGAAGAAAGCTGGCTGTGGATCTTGTCATTGGTGTTCTTCATGGCGCGGCGTACCTGCTTAAGCCCGGGACTGGCGTCATCTGCAATCTCCTCTTCGGAGAGGATGCACCGGCGGATCTCCATGGCAAGAGGTGTCAGGGGCTGGATCACATCAAACATGGCATCCAGACAGTCGCTGTCCTGCTCCTCGTTTTCCTTTCTGGAATAAGCTTTTGCTTTGTTGGCAGTTTCCAGAAGGGAACAGACTGCCAGAAGTTCTCCTGTGCCCAGAGTACTGCCGATCTCCAGTCTTTTCAGAGAGCCCCGGATGTCTTTCAGACCTCCGAAAGAAAGAGAACCCTTCTGGTAGATTCTGGACAGAGCGTCTGCGGTTTCCTGCTGCAGGGTCTCAATCTGGACAAGGTCGGACAGAGGGGTGATCCTGCTGCACATTTCTTTTCCAAGAGAGGATGTGGCACAGGTCTCCAGCTGAGCGACAATCTTGTCATATTCTAAAGTTTTTAATGCTTTTTGATTCATAAATTCACCTGTTTTCCGTTAAAATTTTCAGTGGGAATTAACATCTTCATTTTACATGAAATGGGACGGAAAGAAAAGCCCTGCTGCGGGGAAAATTCTTTGTGAGAAAATCTTCATAAAAAGTTCATAAATTTTTGTTATAATAAACCAAAGTTTTAGCCTTATATCAGAGGGAAGGTGCCGGCAGAGACGAATGGCGGGAGACAGCAGGGAGCCGGCGGTATTTCCGAAATGGAGAGATAGACTATGGATGAACGGAAAATTGCGGAAAATAAAAGTGCAGAAGAGATGGAAAAACGTCAGGAAATGAATCCTCCGGAAAAAACAGGACCGGAAAAAAGATTAGGGGAGGAACCGGGAAGCGAAGAAGCGGACGAAAAAAAAGCGGAAACTTCCGGCTATGAGTTCCTGAAAGAGACCATTAAGCAGAAACCTGTAGATAAACGGAAACTGGCCAGGCAGACGGCACGGCTGGCAGGTTCCGGAGCAGTGTTCGGACTTGCAGCAGCAGTGGTCTTTGCTCTGGCTGCCCCTGGTATTGAGAGAAAGGTGGAAGCCTATTATCAGGATAAGAGCATTCGCTATCCGGAGGAAGAAGAGCAGGAGGAAGAGGAGCAGAAACAGGAGGAGACAGAGACACAGACTCAGGAAAACACAGAGGAAATACCTCAGACCACCACAGTGATCCAGGAGCTGACCCTTGAGGATTATGAGAAGCTCTATACAGAAATGTTCCAGGCGGCGGGGGAAGCGCGGAAAGCCCTGGTGACAGTCATCGGAAGCCAGAATGACCGGGACTGGTTTCAGACACCATACGAAAGCCAGATTTCCGGTCTTATTGTGGCAGAGAGCGGCCAGGATCTGTATATTCTCACAGAATACAGAATTGTGGAAAATGTAGACAGGATCCAGGTGGTCTTCTGTGACGGCACTATGACAGACGCCAGATTTCAGAAATCGGATACCAATACAGGTCTTGCTATTTTGAAAATCCCCCAGTCGGAAATCAGCACAGAAACCAAAAATGCCATTGCCATTGCGCCTCTGGGGGACTCTTACAATGTAAAACAGGGTGAACCTGTTCTTGCAATCGGAAGCCCGATGGGGTATAGTGATTCTGTCGGTTATGGAATCGTGACTTCTACTTCCAATACAGTCTCCAAAGTGGACGCGGAGTACGGGCTGGTGACAACAGACATTACGGGAAGCAGCCAGGGAAGCGGTGTTATCGTAAATCTGGAAGGAGAGATCGTGGGAATCATTGCCCAGTCCTTTGCCCGGGAAGACACGGGCAGCCTTGTGACGGGGCTGGCGGTTTCCCAGAGCCGTGAGATCATCGAGACACTGACCAGCAATGAGCAGACAGCATATATGGGTATCACAGGAGAAAATATTTCCACAGAGATTTCGGATAAAAAAGGGATCCCCAAAGGTGTCTTTGTAAAAGCAGTGGAAGTGGATTCTCCCGCCATGCAGGTGGGTATCCAGAACGGAGATGTGATCGTGGAAGTGGGCGGCGAAAAGGTAGAGACTGTGAAAGGATATCAACAGCAGTTAAAGTCCTGTAAAGCCGGCAGTACAATAGAAGTAAAGGCCATGCGTCAGGGCACGGAAGGCTATGTGGAAGTCAGCTTTGACGTGACATTAAAGGCAAAATAGAAAGGGCAGAATTATGAAATTTATTAAGGAACTCCGTGAGGGTGAAAAAATCTCAGGTGTTTATTTGTGCAAACATAAGCAGGCGGCTGTGACAAAGAACGGAAAGCCGTATGAAAATGTAATCTTACAGGATAAGACAGGAACCATTGATGCCAAGATCTGGGATCCTAATTCTCTGGGAATCGATGAATTCGATCCTCTGGACTACATTGATGTGGTAGGGGACGTGACCAGTTTTCAGGGAAGCCTCCAGATCAGCATCAAACGTGTGCGGAAAGCGCAGGAGGGGGAATATGATCCCGGCAATTACCTTCCTGTAAGCAGCAAAAATCCGGATTCTATGTACCAGGAATTGTTAAGCTATGTGACACAGGTAAAGAATCCTTATCTTCACAGACTTTTAGTCAGCTTTTTTGAAGAGGATGATGAGATCATGAAAACCTTCCGGAAACATTCAGCAGCAAAGTCCGTCCACCATGGATTTATCGGCGGTCTGCTGGAACATACGCTGAGTGTCACAAGGCTGTGTCTGTATTACTGCCAGACTTATCCTATTTTAAATAAAGACCTGCTGGTAACAGCGGCCATGCTCCATGATATCGGAAAGACAAAAGAGTTAAGTGCTTTTCCGGTGAACGACTATACCGATGACGGACAGCTTCTGGGGCATATTATGATCGGTGCGGAGATGGTCCATGATAAAGCACGGGAGATTCCCGGATTTCCCCAGAATACAGAGAATGAGTTAAAACACTGTATCCTTGCCCACCATGGGGAACTGGAATACGGATCTCCCAAGAAACCGGCGCTGGCAGAGGCAGTGGCTCTGAATCTGGCAGATAACACAGATGCTAAGATGGAGACCCTGACAGAAATTTTTGCTGCTGCGGGAGAACAGAAGGACTGGCTGGGATACAACCGGCTCTTTGAGTCCAACCTGAGAAGGAGCAGTACAACATGAAGTTTAAGAAAAACGATGTAGTTACAGTGGAAATCCAGGATATGGGACATGACGGAGAAGGCATCGGGAAAGCAGAGGGATACACCCTGTTTATCAAGGATGCGGTCATAGGAGATCTGGTGGAAGCCAAAGTAATGAAAGCCGGAAAAAATTACGGATATGCCAGGCTTTTGAAAGTATTAAGACCTTCAAAAGACCGGGCGGAACCTCCATGTCCCTGCGCAAGAGCCTGCGGCGGATGTCAGCTCCAGGCTCTTTCTTATGAAAAGCAGCTGGAATTCAAAGAGAAGAAAGTCCGGGGAAATCTGGAGCGGATCGGAGGTTTTTCTGACTTTGTGATCGAGAAGGTCATAGGGATGGAAGAACCCTGGAGATACCGAAATAAGGCACAGTATCCTGTGGGAAAAGATAAGGACGGAAAGATCATTACAGGTTTTTATGCGGGAAGGACCCACTCTATCATTCCCAATAGGGACTGCCTGCTGGGGGCAGAGGTAAATGAAGAGATTTTAAACAGAGTCCTTGCATACATGGAGGAAAATCACACAGAACCTTATGATGAGAGCACCGGAAAGGGACTGGTGCGCCATATACTGATCCGGTACGGGTTTAAAACCGGGGAGATCATGGTCTGTCTGATCATAAACGGAAGAAAACTGCCGGGGGCAGAGAAGCTGACAGCTGCTTTAAGGGAAATTCCGGGGATGACCGGCATCAGCCTGAATGTGAACACAAAAAGGAACAATGTGATCCTGGGGGAAGAAGTGATCCCCCTTTGGGGGCAGGAGTATATCACGGACTATATCGGGGATGTGAAGTATCAGATTTCTCCCCTCTCTTTTTATCAGGTGAATCCGGTCCAGACAGAGAAGCTGTATGAGACAGCTCTGGAATACGCGGGGCTTACCGGGAAGGAAACTGTGTGGGATCTGTACTGCGGGATCGGGACCATCTCTCTTTTCCTGGCGAAAAAGGCAAAGAAGGTCTACGGTGTGGAGATCGTACCGCCTGCCATTGAGGATGCAAGGAAAAACGCTGCCATCAACGGGATTGAAAATGCAGAGTTTTATGTGGGCAGAGCGGAAGATGTGCTGCCGGAGAAATATGAGAAGGATGGGATCTTCGCAGATGTGATCGTGGTAGATCCTCCCAGGAAGGGATGCGATGAGGCGGTGATCCAGACTATGTTGAAGATGAGACCGGAGAAGATCGTGTATGTGAGCTGTGATCCGGCGACGCTGGCGAGAGATCTGAAGAAGCTTTGTGAAGAGGTGTATGAAGTGAAGAGAGTGGCGGTGTGTGATATGTTTCCGCAGAGTGTGCATGTGGAGACAGTCGCCCTGCTTACACGAAATGTTGTATAATATAATGAAAAATGAGAAAAATACCACAAAATATAGTTATCTGTGAAAATATATCTTGTGGCAGAAGTGAGGGAAAATGCCCGGAAATAAGGGAAAACAGCGAAGATGGGGTGTGGATAAGCATCCCATCTTCGCTGTTCTAAAGGCGGATATTTTGACCGGAATAAAGGTATGCTTAGAAATTTTCAGAATGGACATTTTGTAAATTTGGTGTGTTTCTTTATTTTATGGAATTTTATAGAGAGTTCTCCGGTCAATTTTTCTGATTTTAGGTTCTGCGTTTGTTTCCATGGCAAATGTGTCCTCTTTTTTGATTTTTTACAAAATCTTTAAAGTGTCAAGAAACGTCTTTTGTGAGAAATTCTGTTCATTGTTATTTTTATATGGATAGATTATCCTATAGTTAAACAAAGTGTCAAGAATTTTTTGACGTGTAAAGTCCTTAATACACTTATACCGGCAGAGAGAGGGGACTAAGAATATGGATGGTATGAAAACAGGATGGGAAAATTTTGCTTAAAAACACCCGAAGTTATCAAAATGGTTGTACCAAATCTTTTGTTTCTTTGTTTTCAGTATGGGGATGACGATTATTCAATATCTGTTTTTCACCTTTATTCTGGGAATTTTAGGAAAAGAATTGGCCGGGACAGATTGAAAAAAATTTACAATATGCGCAGATATCGGACGAGTATTGGAAGATGATCAGATGCGCTGGAAGGAGATAAGAGAAAATGATACAGGAAAACCGTGCATTTATGGAAATGATGAAAACGGCAAGGGAATGGCTTGCAGAGAGAGATACTCTGGAAATCGCAGAC
>CALWHD010000081.1 GCA_944380235.1 uncultured Blautia sp. | reverse complement strand
TGCCATCCATGCGGCGAAATGAGATTATTTCCGATACTTTTGGAAGGCTTCATTATATGGAACGCCGGGGAAGTGGTATTCGGAGAATCCTTAATTCTTATGTTGATTATGCAGAGCAACCGGAATTTTATTCTGACGAATATTTTTTTATTGTAACTTTGCCAAATCGAAGTGAAGCCCGTTCCGCACAGTTGGAACTAGAATTAGAAATTGGAAACGCAAAACTGCAACAATCTTCCGATAAACTGCAACAATCTTCTGATAAACCGCAACTTTCTCTTGGAGATATGCAACTTTCTTTGGGTGAAAAGGGGAAAGAAGAGTTGAGAAAGTGGCTTAAATGTAAGGCAGGAAGGAATTTCAATAAGAGAAATTTAGAAAAGTTGCTGGAATTATTGGAGAAATACGGATCAGAGTATTATTTTAATCGGACAGCAATAGCAAATGCTTTCGGTATTTCGGAGAATGCAGCATCAAGAATTGTTAGAAAATCGGTGGATTGCGGAATTATGCGAAAAGAAAAAAATGGGGAGTACTATTTTAACAGATAACGTTTAGGCGGAGGTAATGTTTATGAATACAATAAGAAAAGCTGATCAACTAATGATACCGGTATATATTAATGAAAAAACTGTTTTAGATATGCTGGCTATTATTGAAGATGGATTTTCTATGGTAAGTCAAGTGAATTATAGCGAACATAATGAAAAAGAACTGTCTCAAAAAGGAGGCGTGGGTGTTTCGACATCCGCAACAATTTTAAGCAAATTTCTTAAAATTAATATTGAAGGAGAATTGAATCATAGTGGAAATGAAGGAAAGGATCAAAGTGTTTCAAAAGAAAAAATACATACAAATGTATCGTTGCTTTCAAAATTTAGAAAGTTATTAGTTGAAGAAAATATCTTAAAAACCGACTTTGATGTTGCTAATATAAAGATTGGTGATTTTATTGAGGTGGAGGGCGAACTACAAAAAAATCCCTTGATTGAGTGCTTGGATAAATTTATTGAAATCATTCGTATGGCTACAATATTTACCGAAGAGCCAGAATTAGGAAAGAAAACACAAGTAAAAAATAAAAAAAGGGAAAATGAAACTCTTATAGGGCAAATAACATCATTTATTAATGAACTAAAACATTCTGGAACGATTGATTTTACTTTATCAGATGCTAAGGGGACGGTAGTTTTATCTGCTCAAGAACAATATTTATCAAACGATAATGTATCAGAACTGTTGGGTGGAAGGTTTAAAATATTAGGAAAAGTTATTGCAGTCCATAAAGAAAAATCTGACAGCATTGATTTGTTAAGAAAAAGTTCACTTTCAGTATTAACAGATGATTTGCTTGAAGAGATGTTTTCTGGATTTAAAGCAGAAGATATGAAGCAATTTAATTTACCTAAGTTAAAAACAAAAATAGATGGACCAGCAATTATAGTTATTCCTATTGCCATATATGCATGAGTGGATATAAATATAAAGGCGGTGTTTATTAGAACTTTGTGATATTACGGTAGCACTAGGAATATTAAGAGAGGTGTCCTCAATCGCATTCAGTCTTCGACGGTTTGTAACGCATCTGCAACAAATCCTGGCTGAATCCCTGTGTTTCCGCCATTTTCGGTTACCCAAACGTTAGTCAGAGCGTTTACGCGCAGTTGCGAGAAGAGTTTTATCCCGGAAGTTTTGGCTTCCGGGATTTTTTCGGTTTCCAGGGAAGCGTGTAGGCTGTAGCCACCGGTCACGCTGTCCTGAAACAAAGGAATCCGCGGCGGGAGGAAAGTGAACAGAATAAAAAACAGAAGGATCCCGGCAAAAATGAGAAGCACTGTATGTGTATTTATTCCTTTGCCACAGCGGTATATATGCAGTCCCAGCAGCTGTCCCGCAGAGAGGGCGGCAAGTAAGATCAGGATGTCTATCCACAGGATCTTCACGCCAAAAGCACCTGTGTAAAAATAATAAAGCATGGGTATGAAGATTATAGCGGCTGACACGGCATATAAAGCGCCTTCAAACCACTTGTCCTTCTCAATGCCATATTGTTTTCCGCGGAAAATATAATAGAGAGACCACCAGAGGATTACAGGGATCACTGCCAGTTTGATATGTTCCCAGATGCTTTCGTTAACAGGGGAAAACAGTGCGGCAATCAGAGTTTTTCCCGTAAGATCGTATAGGAAATGCAGGATAGATCCTGCCAGAAAGAGAACAGGGATACCAAAAAGGATCCATTTTTCCGGGGCAGATAAATTTTTTTGGTTCATAAAACACCTCTTCCTGAAAATTTCTGTATAGTTTATGCGTTAATAGAAAGATACATGACAAAATTTAAAATTATTGACAAATTCTGAGAAAAGTGTACCATAATATACATATGAGCAATAGCGCTTCGGCAGCAGACTGGAGCGCTTGTTTTTTATCATACGCTTGTAGTTGATAAAAACTTCATGAGGCAATACGGCGAATAAAAGAAGGCAGATGTGACGGCGGGGATGGATCCATACGGAAGGCGGCAGCGCGAGAAGAGAGGTACGCACCGATTCCTGCGGGAGATTGGAGAATGATCGATCAGGTACAGACGGCAGAAATCAGCACAGGAAACTGTAGTGTTGCAGAAAAAATAAGGTACAAGGGGGAAAAGATTATGTTTGCATTGCCAGAATATTATGAACCGGATTTTTTAAAAGAGCAGCTGAAGAACGCGCCGGATGCCAGATGGGAGGAGGCAGCGGCAGACGGGGTAGCACCGGAAAATTATCACAGTACGTCTATGTATCCGGAGTATTTTAAAATCGGCGGGAAATGGCTGCTGCCTGAAAAATCCAGGATGGATTCCAGTGTGGTTCTGGAAAAGGACGGAACTTTAAAGGTGGTGGAAAACCGAAATCTGAAAAAGGGAGACCGTGTGATTCTGGGAAGAACAGAGAAAGGAGAAGAGGGGATTTATCTTCATACCACAGGATTTGAGAATCCTGAAGAGGAGCAGAAAGATCAGTTTGTGTTCCGGCAGGGAAGGAGCCGTGAGACCTCCTATGCCAGAGATTACGACAGGCTTTTTGAACTGCTGAAATACGAGCGGGATCATGGAAATATCCTTTGGGTCATGGGACCGGCCTTTGCTTTCGACGCGGACGCCAGAAGAGCCATGGAGGCTATGGTGGAGAATGGATATGTAGACGGGATTATGGCAGGGAATGCCCTGGCTACCCATGATCTTGAGGGGGCAATGTTCCATACAGCACTGGGACAGGATATCTATACCCAGAAATCGCATCCAAACGGGCATTATCATCATCTGGATGTGATCAACCGGGTAAGGAGAAGCGGCTCTATTTCCCGATTTCTTGAGGACTATAAGATTGACAGCGGCATTATGTACAGCTGTGTGAAGCATAGGATCCCCTTTGTGCTTACGGGGTCTATCCGGGACGACGGTCCTCTGCCGGAGGTGATCGGAAATGCCTATGAGGGCCAGAGTGCCATGAGAAAAATGGTGGAAAAGGCCACCACCGTGATCTGTTTGGCTACCATGCTTCACACGATTGCCACAGGAAATATGACGCCTTCTTATACGGTGACCGAAGAGGGGACGGTACGGCCGGTTTTCCTTTATACGGTAGATGCGGACGAATTTGTGGTGAATAAGCTTCTGGACAGAGGAAGCCTTTCTGCAACTACAATTGTGACCAATGTCCAGGACTTCATCATGCTTACAGTAAGGGGACTGGGGATTTTATAAGAAGAGAAGACCTGATCCGGACACAGGGGTCAGGAGGCTGGACAAATGAGATGGAAGAAAGGAACAGGTGATGGGGTATGCAGTATGAGATCAGGGAGATGAAAAAGGAAGAATGGAACGTACTGAAGGAGTTTTTATATCTCTCTATTTTTGTGCCGGAAGGGGAACCGGAATTTCCCCGGGACATTCTTGACAAGCCGGAATTTCAGGTGTATCTGGAGAATTTCGGAAAGAAGGATGATTATGCCCTTCTTGCCATAGCGGATGGAAAGCCTGTGGGGGCTGTGTGGAGCAGGATCATGAACGATTATGGACACATAGATGATGAAACGCCCTCTCTTGCGATCGCCCTTCTGAAAGAATATCGGGGAATGGGAATCGGGACAGCACTTTTAAATCAGCTTTTGCAGGGGCTGAAGGCAAAAGGCTACCGCCGGGTTTCTCTGTCAGCGCAGAAGTTGAATTATGCTGTGAACATGTATCGGAAGGCCGGATTTGAAGTGGAAGAAGACAAAGGAGAAGAGTATATTATGGTGTGTGATCTGGAGAACAAGAGTGAATAAAGAAATCTCCGGCAAAAGTAAAAACGGATCAAACCGGAAAACTTTTGCCGGAGATTTTTAACTTTCTCTTATCTGTCTCAGAATTCGCTCTATATGTCCGTATATTACCGGATATTCTTCCCGGGTGTATTCCTGGTTCAGGATGCTGCAGAGAAATTCCCAGATATCTTCCAGATCCCGGCGGAGATGATAGTAGGACAGGACCAGGGGATCTGAAGGTTCGCAAAACAGAGAAAAATAATCCTTTTTAGAAAAGGCAAACAGATCTGCCTCCCGGGGAGCCAGGAGCATATTTTCCCAGTCAATAAGGTGAAGCTTTCTCTCGGGATCCAGAATCAGATTTCCGCCGTGAATATCCGTATGGCAAAGGACAAACGGAAGATTCAATTTTTTTAAATGTTTTGCTGTTTCCTGGCAGAGAATGGATTTCAATACCAGCATAGCCCTTGCATCCAGAACCAGTTCCCGAAAATACCAGGGCAGGCTGTCCCCTTTTTCCGACAGGAGCTGCCGGAGCTTTTCGCAGAATGCAGGATTAAAGTCTTCAGCAGGACACAGATCTGCAAAAGGAGCCGTATCTATGGCATGAAGATTTTTTGACAGATCTGCAACCTGCCTGGCCTCATCGGGCGTATATTCCCTGTCATAGCCTACAGAGCTTCCGGAAATATAGCGAAACAGTACACCCGTAAGATTGTCATGAGTATAAAAATGTCTGCTGTCTTTGGTCCGCACAGGAACGCAGATCCTGTTTCTTAGTGGCGTGTGCTCCTGCAGATATTCAAGAACAGTAAGCTGTGCAGGGAGATCCCGGATGCAGCGTTCTGTGACAGAGCGTCTGTCGTCATATATTTTCAGAAGATATTTATTATCAGCGCAGAAAATGAATCCTGCGGTGCCTCCGGTCAGCTGCCGGACAGAGACAGGCTGACAGCCGTAATACTTCAGAAGATCCGCAGCAGCCAGCTGTTCGTCCGGGGTGATAAAGGCGGTCATGGCTGATACTGCGCATAAAGCTGCGCAAGTTCCAGGATGACCTGTACGCTTTTTTCCATAGATTCTACACACACAAATTCAAAATGCCCGTGACAGTTATGATCCCCGGTTCCCAGATTGGGGCAGGGCAGACCTTTGAAAGACAGCTGCGCGCCGTCGGTGCCTCCGCGGATGGGGGAGATTTTAGGCTTAATACCCAGTTTTTCGTATACAGAGAGTACATTTTTGATCAGATGCATATGTGGCTCGATTTTTTCTTTCATGTTAAAGTAGGAATCTTCGATTTTAAGGTTGACAGAGCCTTCTCCGTATTTTTTCTGCATGTATGCAGCGGCATTTTTCATGACTTCTTTTTTCTTTTCAAATAGTTTCATGTCGTGGTCCCGGATGATGTATTCTGAAACAGCAGTCTCTACAGAGCCGTGCATGGCGTCCAGATGGATGAAGCCTTCTCTTCCTTCTGTGTATTCCGGCTTCTGCGCCGGGGGCATCAGGTTTTCAAACTCCATAGCAAGAAGAACAGCATTTACCAGTTTGTTCTTGGCTGAACCTGGATGGATGCTTACTCCCGTAAAATTTACAATGGCAGAAGCAGCGTTAAAATTTTCATATTCCAGTTCGCCCACTTCACCGCCGTCCATGGTATAGGCGAAGTCTGCACCGAATTTTTCTACATCGAAATGATCTGTTCCCTGACCGATCTCTTCGTCTGGTGTGAAGCCAATGCGGATGGGACCATGTTTGATTTCCGGATGGCTCATAAAGTATTGTGCAGCAGTCATGATCTCTGCAGCTCCTGCTTTATCATCGCCGCCCAAAAGAGTAGTTCCGTCTGTAACGATCAGGGTCTGCCCGGTATACTGCTCAAGATTGGCGAAATCAGAAGTGCGCATAATGATATTTTTTTCTTTATTGAGCACAATGTCTTTTCCATCGTAGTTTTCAATGATCCGGGGACAGATATTGGCGCCGGAAGCCGCGCTTGAGGTGTCCATATGCGCGATAAAACCAAGAACAGCCCCCTGGTAATCGGAAATAGTGGATGGGATAGTTCCAAATACATAACCATATTCATCACAGGAAATGTCTGTAAGCCCCAGATCCTTCATTTCTTTCTTCAGGGAAGCTGCAAATTCCAGCTGACTCCTGGTGCTGGGAAAACTTTCAGAATAAGGATCTGATGTGGTGTCCACAGAAATGTATTGCAGAAAACGTTCTTTGACATTCATGTTCTAGTTACCTCCTGGTCGGTGTAATAATTTCTGTTTTCTATGCTATCATAGACAGAAAGTGATGTCCATATACAGAGAGACTTTTCAGGGTTTTTGCCGAAAACATTGACTTTATAGAAGCGAAATTTTATAATAGCTGGTAGTACCAGCGGAAAGAAGGAGAGAAATTGAAGTTTTTAAAACAGTTTTGTATTATTTTGTTTATTTCGTTTTTGGGTGAGGCTCTGCGCAGAGTAATTCCCCTCCCGGTCCCTGCCAGTGTCTATGGTTTAGTTCTGATGCTGGCAGCACTGGCAAGTGGTATTCTTAAGATATCGCAGGTTCGTGAAACATCTGAATTTCTCATAGAGATCATGCCCGTGATGTTTATTCCGGCAGGTGTGGGACTGATGAATTCCTGGAGTGCCTTAAAACCAGTCTGTATACCGGTGATTCTTATAACATTGATTACCACCGTTCTCGTCATGGGAGCAACCGGTGTGGTGACTCAGCAGATGATACGGAAGGAGAAAAAGAAAAATGAAAGAATTTCTGACTGATTCTGTGTTCTTTGGAGCTGTGTTAAGTCTTGCTGCATATGAAACAGGATTGATTTTAAAGAAAAAATTTAAACTGGCAATTTTAAATCCCCTGCTCATAGGTACCATCTGTGTCATAGCAGTGCTTGCCTTGCTTCATATCGATTATGAGCAGTATAATGAGGGTGCACAGTACATCAGCTATCTTCTGACACCGGCAACCGTGTGTCTGGCCGTACCCTTGTATGAACAGATGTCCCTGCTTCGGAAGAATTTGAAGGCAGTGGCAGCAGGCATCGGAGCTGGTGTGCTTGTCAGCCTGGTAAGTGTGCTGGCTCTTGCAGCGCTGTTTCGTCTGTCTCATGAGCAGTATGTCACACTTCTGCCCAAATCTATCACTACAGCCATCGGCATGGGGGTTTCCGAAGAATTGGGAGGAATTGTGACTATTACAGTGGCAGTTATTATTATTACAGGTATTCTGGGAAGCGTTCTTGGAGAATTCCTTTTGAAATTATTCAAGATAAAAGAACCCATTGCAAAAGGACTTGCCCTGGGGACTGCATCTCATGCTATAGGAACAGCAAAGGCTATGGAACTTGGTCCGGTGGAAGGGGCGATGAGCAGCCTTGCTATTGCGGTGGCAGGTCTTTTGACTGTGCTGGGCGCGTCTGTGTTTGCCGGATTTTATTAAAATGTGGGAGGTATTTTGAAGATGGAGAGAATGATCATTACAGTAGCAAGACAGTATGGAAGCGGCGGAAAGGCAGTAGGAGAAAAGCTCGCCCGCAGGCTTGGGATTGATTTTTACGGAAAAGAAGAACTGATGGCGATTGCAAAAGGAAAGCCGGACTATGAGGAAGTCCGCTCCTTTTATGAAGAACAGCCGGTGAACAGCCTTTTATATGCTATTGCCATGAATGAGGCTGTGGGAGGAGCAGGAAAGATTCCTTTCCAGCGAATCCGGGATCTGTGCAGTGGTAAATCCTGTGTTCTGGTAGGAAGATGCGGAAATTATATTTTTAAAGATGAAGAAAATTGTGTTCGTATTTTTATTTATGCTTCCATGAATAAAAAGATCCAGTGGATACAGAATATGATGGATCTTTCTGCCCGCAAAGCGGAGAAAGTCATCAAAGAGACAGAAGATGAGAGAGCTCAGTTTCATAAATATTACACAGGAGAAGAATGGGGATGCGCCAATAATTATGATCTGTGTATTGACGCAGGCATCCTTGGTACAGAGAAGACGGTAGACCTGATTGTAGATTATCTGAAAAACAGAGGTATGATCGAACATGACTGAGACAAAACAGAAAAGAAAAGAAGAGCATGAAAAAGTTTATTTTACAGTCATTGAATATATTAAGCAGCTGGCAAAAGAGGGAAAAGTTTCCTTTGGAGGCAGAATACCTTCGGAGAGAGAACTGATGAATACTCTGGGACTCAGCAGAAATTCTATTCGGGAAGCGCTGAGAAGCATGGAAAATATGGGACTTATTGAAAGCCGACAGGGGCAGGGGAACTTTCTGGTGAATCATATGGGGAGAAGCCTGAACAGTGTTTTTTCCATGCTGCTGTTCATGGGAGAGAGTGATTATGTGGAAATCAGCCAGCTTCGAAGATTTATTGAGATCGGAGCTTATCTTTTGGCTGTGAAGAAGGCAGAAGAGGAAGACATTTCCAGACTGGAAGAAATCTGGAAGGGGATAGAGGAGTGCAGCGGAGAAGAGAAAGTCAGAAGAGATAAACAGTTTCATGATGAGATCATCCGTATCTCTGGAAACAGGCTGCTGGGGATTTTGAATGAGTCGCTGGGGGATCTGTTTGAAACTTTTATTGAGGAACTGGCTCTCCATATTGCCTCAAAGGACTGGAATGCGCTGTGCATGTGCCATGAGAAAGTGAGCGAATGTCTGAGAGACAGAGATGTGCAGGGCGGTATGAAAGCTATCAGAGAGCATTATAATATCATTGATGCTGATCTGGAAGAATATACACGGAGAACAAAGAGCAATTCCTGTTTGGCGGAAAAAGATGCTGCGCAGGATGATATATAGAAATTATGGAGAATCAGGGAGGTTTTTATGAGACTGAAAGAACGTATTGAAAAGGGAATGATTTTTTACGAAGACGGACATAAGGATCCGGAGGATATCCGGCAGGAGCAGGAACTGGAAAGACAGAGAAGGCACTGCAAAGAGATGATGTTTGATTTTAACAGCACCAGACCGAGTGAAAATGAAAAGAGGACAGAGATCCTGAAAGAGCTTCTGGCAGAGTGCGGAGATCATGTATTCATAGAGACGCCGGCGCATATGTCCTATGGAAGCCATGTGCACTTGGGAGAGTTTTTCTACGCAAATTTTAATCTGGTCATCATAGATGATACAGATGTGTATATCGGAGATAAAGTTATGGTGGGACCAAACGTGACGATTTGTGCTACGGGTCATCCGGTATATCCTTTGTACAGAGAACTTGCAGCGCACTATTCTCTCCCTATACATATTGGAAACAATGTGTGGATCGGGGCGAATTCCGTTATTCTTCCCGGCGTAAAAATAGGGGATAACACGGTGATCGGCGCAGGAAGCGTTGTGACAAAAGATATTCCGGAAAATGTGGTAGCAGTGGGCAATCCCTGCAAAGTCATGAGGGAGATCACAGAAAGAGACAAAGAGTACTATTTCCGGGATAGGAAGGTGGATTTTGCGTACACTCTGAGAAGGGAAGACTAAATTTACCGGAGGTATAGATATTGAAATGGAAAAAGAATATCTGATACGTGAAAAACCTTTAAAAGCTCTGCTGATCTTCGCTTTTCCCATGATCATAGGAAATTTATTCCAGCAGTTTTATACCATGGCTGATTCTGTTGTGGTAGGCAGATTTGTCAGTGAAAACGCACTGGCGGCAGTAGGGGCGTCCTATTCTCTTACCAATGTCTTTATCTCTATAGCTATCGGGGGCGGTGTGGGTGCTTCTGTACTTACCAGCCGGTATTTTGGTGAAAGAAATTACGGAAAAATGAAAACCTCGGTTTATACCGCCATGATTTCTTTTCTGGCGGTCAGTCTTTTGCTGGGATGCATGGGACTGGTTTTTGGAAGTCAGATCATGCAGCTGCTGAATACACCGGAAAATATACTGGATC
>CALWHD010000080.1 GCA_944380235.1 uncultured Blautia sp. | reverse complement strand
GGATTTCGTAAGCTAATCTCTTTTTGCCCCATTCTTCAACTTCTGTAACGTTTCCGTTGTAACGGGTGATATAGCCTTTTGCTTTTTCCACTACAGCTGCACGAGCTTCATCTTCAATTTTTGCATTCACAACTAATGCTAATTCGTATTTGTTCATGCTTGTTGTACCTCCTTTTGGTCTTTTGGCTCCCTGTGTTCTGCCAGGGGGCAAGGATTCATGACAATAGGCACGCGCAAAGCGTGACGTCTATTGTTGCTCCTGAATAATATATCACAGTTGCTCATTTTACCACAGACTTCTGGAAGATTCAAGCTTTTTTTCTCAATTCTTTTGTATTTTTTTCCACCAGCCTGCGTGCCAGCATGACCTGATGGCCGCATCCCATACATTTCAAACGGAAATCTGCTCCCACCCGGAGAATTTCCCACTCATTACTGCCGCAGGGGTGCTGTTTTTTCAGTTTTACAAAGTCGCCCACTTCATAATTTAAGTTATTCATATTTTTGAAAATACCTCTCCTATAGCTTCATTAATGACCAGATCCGCGATACGGTCCCTGGACGTCTTATCTCTGTTGATCACCACCAGATGCTCTCCCCTGAAATAATCCAGAAGTGAAGCGGCAGGATACACAGACAGTGAAGTCCCGCCGATGATCAGGGTCTGTGCTTTTTCAATAGCACTTACTGCTTCTGACAGCACCCGGCTGTCCAGTGCTTCCTCATACAGTACCACATCCGGCTTGATCATCCCGCCGCACTTTTCACATCTGGGGATTCCTTCGGACTTTTTGACCGTGTCAAATCCGTAAAAAGCGCCGCATTTCATACAGTGATTTCTGTACACGCTGCCATGCAGCTCCAGGACTCTTTTACTTCCTGCCATCTGATGCAGGTTGTCAATGTTCTGAGTGATCACTGCCTTAAGTTTTCCTTCCTGCTCCAGCTGTGCCAGCTTTTTGTGCGCCATATTAGGCTTTGCCGTGCTGCAGAGCATCTTTGCCCGGTAAAAACGGTAAAACTCTTCCGGTTTCTGCATAAAAAAACTGTGGCTTAAAATAGTCTCGGGAGGATAATCCCACTGCTGATGGTAAAGTCCGTCCACACTCCTGAAATCCGGTATCCCGCTTTCTGTGGAAACTCCCGCTCCGCCGAAAAACACTATATTACTGCTTTTTTCGATCATTTCTTTTAATTTTTCCACTGCATCCATAAGCTTACCTCCAAAAACCCTTTTTCTTCAAACCTGACAATCAGTATGCCCCTTCCTGTCTTGCCTGAACCACGAATCTGGTGCTGTAGTCTCCGGTGCAGGTAGAAAGCGTGATCACCCGGTCTTCTTTGCTTACAGCGACGCCATAGTCCACCAGGGATTCTGCCTTCATCTGCTCCACATATGCCTGAAACTGATCATCATGGGCAGAAAACAAGGTGTAAACATTTCCGTCGGCAGCCACAGTATGGCTGGAAAATATTTCATATCTCCAGTTCTTTTCCGGGGTACACAGCCAGATGTATTTCCCCGGCACAGACTCCTGATCCTGGAAATACTTTCTCAGCAGTCCAAACATAGAACCGTTCTTCATATTATGTCCATAGACCACAGTATTGCAGTCCTCCAGGCTCTTGCTGTTCATGTAATCTATAAAAATAGATCCCGCCGCATTCTGCGTACCCTCAAACGTGTGCTTTAAATAATAATCGTTGTCTGTTCCCTGCACCACCGGATAGCTGATCTCCGTTCCTTCTATAGAAATCCATCCTATAATATCCGGATTGATACTCTTTAAACTCTCCCAGTCCACAGACGGCGGAACCGGCTTGTCCTTCTCTTCCTCTTCCGGCTGGCTGCTGTCTTCTTCACCGGTATCCTCTGTGTCTTCCGCCACATACTGGCGGATCTTGTCATATTCATCTGTTCCCTGTTTGTACTCCAGGAAAATCTTCACCAGCTGAAAGCCTGAGAAGAGAAAGACCGCCAGAGCCACAAGGAGAACTGCCATCCTGATTCTGTCTCCTGCTGTTGGTTCTCTTTTTTTTCTGCTCATAATTTTTCCTGCCTGTCAATAAGAATTTTCATAGTAACTGTAATAATCATCTGTAAGAATTTCTGAACTGGGACGCAAGATAAACTGGACGTAGTCTGCAGAAATCGCAGATCCTTCGGTCAGCACCAGATTCTTATAAGAAGTGCTGTACTCCGGATATTCCTCTGTTCCGGCCCCCATCATAATATAATTGGATATGCTCAAATCTTCCTGATCCCGGATGTACTGCAGTTCACAACAGAACATTCCTATAGTCTCCTGCCCTTCTGCATAGACATCATAAACACCAGCCGGAAAATCTTCTCCTGCAATAAGGACATTTCCATCAGGAGAAAGCTGGAAGGATTCTGTAAGTGGATTTGCTGTTTTTTGTTTCATCTGTCCCGTCTGTGCATTTTCTGTATGGAAACTTACCGGATGCAATCCCTCAATATATACAACAGATCCGTCAAAAAGCTTTACTCCCTCTGCTGTCTCTATTCCATATGCCGGATCGCCGAAATACTCCTGTACGGAAATTCCCCGCAGCCTGTCCTCTACCCTGTAAGAACTGCCCTTCCTGCCCGAAAGGGTATAAATACCTTCCGGGATATCGGTCCCCACCTGATAAAATCCTGCTTCCATCTCCATGTCCCAAGTCTCACCTGCCTCAGGTATTTCGCCTTCTGAAATCTCGGTCCAGTCATAAGGAACATACTCTTCCGCTTCTAAGTCAGATTCCGTTTCCAATTGATAAGAGCTGTCGTCCTCATAGGACTGGCTGCTGGCTCTTCCTATAGCGACCAGCAGCACCCCTCCTATGATGAGAAGTGAAAGAATGTCTCTGCCGCCCTTGATGCCCGGAGATTTCTTTCCCCGTCCGGCATAGCTTCTTCTCTTTTCCTGCCAGGGACTTTTCCGCTGAGTTCTGCTGTTGTGCGCCTTTTTGCCGCTTTTCCCGGTCTCATGGCTTCTCTGCTTCTCTTGCCGCTCTCCCCCGGCCTGCGTCTCTTTTCTTGTTTGATTCATCACTGGAGGTTTATACTTCTGCGCAGCATTTTTCTCATTATGTACATGGCTTAAGTCCTCTGTCTTACACTCCTGGCGGTTTATCCTCTCATAATACATGTCATCGGATTTTCTGTTGTCCATACCGCATTCTGTACAGATCCCGTCCCTGAGTGCACCCCCGCACAAAACACATTTCTTCTTCATAGATATACTCCTTCTTCAATGGAGAAATTGTTGTGTACGGTTTCATTGTATCATATTTCCTCCTAAAAAGGCACATATTTTCTGCCTGGTGCATCATTTTTCCACATTAAGAAAGAATCCTATCCGCCGCAGTGCGTCTTCATTTCATTACGGTCGGCGCAAAACAGATGTCCACCGGACATCTTGCGCCCACGCGGAGCATTTTTATTACATAGGGAACGAAGTTTCCTATGTAATAAAAAAGCCGTGGCTTTTTGCCTACGGCTTCTTCAAAAAATAGCGGGGACAGGATTTGAACCTGTGACCTTCGGGTTATGAGCCCGGCGAGCTTCCAGACTGCTCCACCCCGCGTTATTTATAAACTTTCTATTTTCAGTATAGTCCCCGAAAATTGATTTGTCAACAAGCTATGGAGATTTTTTTCTTCTCTTCCTTTCTTCTCTGTCCTGGAAAAGATAAAAGATTCTGCTTTCCCTATATTATACGCATCTTTTTAGAAAATATGCATGTCTTTTTTGCCTGCTTTCACCTTGTCAGAAAGAAAAAATATTTGTATAATAAGAACAATTGTTCCAAAGGAATAGGGAGGTGGTCTTTCATGAAATCTGAAAAACAAATGTCTGATACTCACTTTCTGGGGCTGATCCTCGCCCTGGTAGGCGGTTTTCTTGATGCCTATACCTATATCTGCCGGGGCGGCGTATTCGCCAATGCACAGACCGGAAATATAGTCCTTCTGGGTATCCAGATCACTTCCCTCAACTGGGGACGGGCACTGTACTATTTCATGCCCGTCCTCTCCTTTATAGCAGGAATCCTGATCTGTGAACTGATCCAGACCCGGTTTAAGTGGAAGGAAAGTCTCCACTGGCGTCAGCTCACTGTGCTGCTTGAACTCTTCTGTCTTGCTGCGGCAGGCTTCCTTCCCCTTGGAAAATTCGATACGGCTGTAAATATCCTGGTCTCTTTTGTCTGTGCCCTTCAGGTGGAAGCCTTCCGGAAAATGAACGGAAACACTTATGCCACCACCATGTGTACCGGCAATCTGAGAAGCGCCACTCAAAACCTGTACTTAGGTTTCCGGGAAAAGGACCGGAACAGATTGATCGACAGTCTTCAATATTATAATGTTATTTTATTTTTCATAATCGGTGCAGCCACAGGCGCTCTTCTGACCGCCCGTTTCGGCGGACAGTCCGTATGGGTATGCTGTCTTGGGCTTCTGGCTGTTTTTGCGGCCATGTTCCGAAAATAGGAGGAATTCTTTATGAACGATACATCTTCCAGTCTGAAAGAACAGAAGGATCACGGAACCTCTGTATTTCCCTGCGGACTCTATGAAATCTTTCCGGACGAGCCATGGGAAGGAGTATCCCACCACTGGCATGACGAAATCGAAATTATTTATTTTATGGACGGAAATTTTACTCTGGAGATCAATATGGAATCCTTTTCCATTGAAAAAGAGTGCTTCTGCTTTGTCAACACCGGAGAACTCCACTACATCAAGCCTCTCAGTCCCTGTGTGGAATCCGCAGTGGTATTTAATCCAAGGATACTGAGCTTTGAACACTACGATATTGCCCAGACCCGGCTGCTCCAGCCTCTGGTAAAAGGAGAACTGCGCCTGCCCTGCCTTATCGATGCTTCTCATCCTGCTTTTTCTAAACTGAAGCAGGAATATCTGGACATCATGAATGTGTTTCACCAGACAGGCTCCTCCCTTTCCAGAAATGGTGAAACCGTCACTGAAGATATCTCTTCCCAGCTTTTTATCCGTGCAGGACTTTTAAAAATTCTGGGGATCCTTTCTTCTTTTTCTCTCCTTACGGAACCGGAAAAAACAGATGACTACCGGGTGGAGATCATCAAATCCTCCCTTGCCTTTATCCGGGATCATTATCAGGAAAAACTCTATATCCGGACCCTGGCACATCAGGTCAATATGAATGAGCAATATTTCTGCCGTTTTTTCAAAAAGATCATCGGGAAATCCCCTGTTTCCTATATCAATGAATACCGTATCAAACAGGCAATTATTCTTCTCCAGACTACAGACGCTCCGGTCATGGACATCTGCCTGGACTGCGGCTTCAACAATCTGGGAAACTTTCTGCGGGAATTTAAAAAAGATACCGGTTTCACTCCTTTGCAGTACCGGAAGCACTTTTCTTCTAAAAAGTCATAATAATATAGTTTTTAATCAAATATTCGTAAGATTTTTTCTGATATGTACACTATAATAAACCCTAGTTCAATACAAAACAAAGAAAAACAGGAGGTACATATTTATTATGGAAAGAAAATGGTGGCACGATAAAGTGGCATATCAGATTTATCCAAAAAGCTTTTATGATTCCAACGGGGACGGAATCGGTGATATTCCCGGAATCATCAGCAAGCTGGACTACTTAAAAGACCTGGGAGTGGATATTGTCTGGATTTCTCCTATCTACCCTTCTCCCTTCGCAGATCAGGGATACGATATCTCCGATTATTATAACATTGATCCTGCCTTTGGTACCCTGGAGGACATGGACCGGCTGATCAAAGAAGCTGAGAAACGTGACATGTACATTTTAATGGACCTGGTTGTGAACCATTGCTCCGATGAGCACGAATGGTTCCAGAAAGCCTGCGAAGATCCTGACGGGGAATACGGAAACTTTTTCTACATCGAAGACAGAAAAGAGGGCGAGCTTCCCTGCAACTGGAGAAGCTATTTCGGCGGTCCTGTATGGGAACCCCTTCCCGGCCATCCCGACAAACAGTATATGCATGTTTTCCACAAGAAGCAGCCGGATTTAAACTGGGAAAATCCGGCAGTAAGAGAAGAGGTTTTCAAGAATATCAACTGGTGGCTTGATAAGGGTCTGGGCGGATTCCGTATTGATGCTATTATGAATATCAAGAAAAAACTTCCATATAAAAATTATGAGTCCGACCGTCCTGACGGGCTGTCTGACATTTCTTTGATGCTCCATGACGCTGAAGGCATCGGAGAATTCCTGGGTGAAATGCACCGCCGCACTTTCAAAGCGCACGATGCGTTCTCTGTAGGCGAAGTATTCAATGAGAATCCGGATGAGCTGCCTGATTTCATCGGCGACGACGGCTATTTTTCCTCCATCTTCGACTTTGCTACCACTTCCTTCGGAAAAAGTGACAAAGGCTGGTATGACTGTAAGACTCCTACTCCGGACGACTACAAAAACTGCTACTTCAAGACTCAGGAGAACATCGGAGATGTAGGATTCTTCTCCAACATTATTGAAAATCACGATGAACCCCGCGGTGTCAGCTACTACATCCCGGAAGGCGATATTTGCGATGAAAGCAAGAAAATGCTGGCTGCCCTGTATTTCCTTATGAGAGGTCTTCCCTTCATCTACCAGGGTCAGGAAATCGGTATGGAAAACATGGGCGTGCTTCCTCTGGAAGATATCGACGACATCAGCGCGAGGAATGAGTACCAGGTCTGCCTTGACGCAGGCCTGACGGAAGAAGAGGCATTAAAAGTCGTTGCAAAATACAGCAGGGACAATGCCAGAACTCCGGTTCAGTGGAGTGCAGAAGAAAACGCCGGCTTCACCACCGGAAAACCGTGGCTGAAAGTCAACCCCAACTACACTTCCATTAACGTGGCTGCACAGGAAAAGGACGAAAATTCTGTTCTCTCCTTCTACAAAAAGCTTACCGCGTTAAGGAAAAATCCAGAATATAAGGAAACCATCGTATACGGCGATGTGATCCCATTTGAGAGAGACCGCCACAACCTTATGGCTTATCACAGAAAGGCAGATAAAGACGTGCTGGTAATCGGAAATTTCCAGAAAGAAGAACAGTCCGTCACCCTTCCGTCTGAGTACAAAAAGGTTCTGATCAACAATTATCCTGATATGACAGCAGAGGGAAATTCTGTGACTCTGCGGGGCTATCAGGTGCTGGTATTAGAGCTGGCATAAGCTTTTGAACGAAACGCTTGCCATAAAACTTAAGAAAAAACCTTTGACGCACTTTAGAATGTGCTTATAGAAAAACAGGGACAGACTGCAGGATCCTGCGGTCTGTCCCTGTTTTTCTGCCTGCACTGATGATCGTGTCTCTGCAGTCCCAGTCCTCAATGCATGAGGGATGAGAAGTCACAAAAATTTCTGCATATCCTTCATCAGGCTTTCCTCTGTTCGAATAATATCTTTTGCCAGGCTGCTGCTCTGGGAAGATGCATTTTTATACTGATTTACATATCCTCCCAGCGTCTGGATTCCCATACTGCAGCCATCCATGACCAGTTTCGCAATCTGATTGCTGTCGTCCTTCCTCAGCAGCTTTACTTCCGTGCTCAGTCTGGAAAAGATCGAAGCCATAACCCCTGGTTCTTTTTCTTCACTTCCCCCTTCTTCCAAAAGTTTTGCTGCTGTCTCCTCATACTTCTTATGCTTTTTGTCATAGGTATCCAGAACAGACTTCAGATTTTCATCTGTAACAAAATCCCGCATCTGGTTAAAACTGTTGACAGCCATTTTACAGCCCACGCTGCACTCTCTGAGCAAACTTCTTGTCTGTGAATCCATATTTATTCTCCTTTTTCCGTTTTTCTGCCCTGGTACTGATTTTTCCCACAGCAGCTGATCCCTTTTTTGTGATATTGGTTTCACAGATAGTATTGCCTTTTTCTCTTATCCTTTATTCTGCTGTTCCGCTGTCCAAAATTTCAGATTTCCATTTCGAAAGATCCTGCTCCTTTCCTGTGCCGAAGAAATCCTTTTTTTCTGAAATATCCCAGTTCCAGCAGGATGGTCACCACAGTAAATAAGATCACTGCCGGATATCCGTATTTCCAGCCGAAAAGTAAAATCCCCTCAAAGTTCATGCCATACCATCCCGTAAGAAGCGAAAGCGGAAGAAAAACCGTTGTTACTACTGTCAGCACTTTCATGATCTCGTTTTGCTGGATATCCACCTGCGCCTGATATAATTCATGGAGCTGGAGAAGATTCTCCCGTATACTCTCCGTATAATCATGGAGGCGGGAAAGCCGGTTTGTAAATACATTCCATTCCGATTTCTGCTCTTGGGACATCAGTAAAGCAAAGTGTCCCTGCAGCTCTTCCGCTACATCCAGAAACTGCAGGTAAAAATTGTGAAACTTTACGCACTCTCTGCGCAGCCTCATGAGAATCTGCGGCAGCTCCCGGGGTGTGCCTTCCAGAAGGATATCTTCCAGATCTGTGATCCTTTCCTCAAATCTCTGAAGCCAGGACACATCTTCTTCAATCAGACTGTCGAATACTTTCAGCAGAATCTGGGGCTCTCCGCCTTGAAAAGAAATCTCTTCCCGCTGGATTTCTTTCATGAATTGTCTCACATGACTGCTGCTGTCCAGAAAAACTATCCTGCCGCATCTTACATAAAAACCCAGAATTTCCGGTTTCCCCTCTGGCCTTTTTTTATCCGGAATCCTGATGACACCGGTAAAACAGTCCAGGTAAATTTCTGCCTTACAGTACACCCCATGCCGGAAACTTTCAAGAAATTCTTTTTTGCAGCGGTTTTCTTCTGCCGTCTGTTCGAACTCCTCCTCTGTCATGATGCAGACACAGATTTCCTTTTTCCCTTCCTCTTTTTCCCGTTTCTCTGTCCCCTCAGAAAATTCCTTTGTCTCCAGCACATATTCTTTCATTTCTCTGGTCTCCTTTATTCTGTACATGTTCTAGCATGTTCATTTTCTTCCAGAAAATCCAGATTTTTTTCTATTCTCCCCATCCTGTTCCTTCCTTTAAAAAACCCGCTGTTAATTCCTTTGTCGGAAAGCTTTCCTGTAGACACCATAAACTGAATACGAAACTGAAAGTTTTCTGCCTCCAATATGGTAAACGGATGCTCTTCTGCAGCCAGCACCTGCATGCCTTTTTTCCGGAACAGCGGATATTCTCCTGAAAAACCTTTGCTTCTCAGTATCCTGGAAACTTCGCTTCTCCTGCAGCTGATTTTTTGATTGATCTTCGATCCGTAATCTCTGGGAGGGTACGGGCGGGATGCTTCACAGATTTTCTCGCGGATAATCCGGTAAAGCCGTTCTCTTTTGGGGGCGTTCATTCTGATAGCAAGGATTCTTCCAAGCCAGGGATGGGGCATTTTCCGATACAGGCTTATAAGGCCTGCAAAGGATCTGTCTTTCGCCTCAAGAGCCAGCTTTTTCATATATTCCGCCCCTCTCTCTGTATCCGTGTATATCCCTTCCAGAGATTCTTTCACCGGAGACCAGTACCGAAAGGGGGCAAATTCCATAAGGGCAGTCAGCTCTCTCTCCTCTTCATTCAGCATCTGCTCTCCCAGGTACTCATATTTGTCATAAATGGTTCCTGCCATATAGACCAGCTGCCTCCACTGCTCCTGCCCTTTTACCCAGAAATGCCCGATTTCATGATAAGGATAACACTTGAGGATCATTTCCAGTTTCTCAAACCACAGAGTAAATACCTGATCACCCTGATGGACGACAAGAGCTCTTCTGCCTCCCTCCCCTGCCAGCTCTCCATATACCTCTCCCTGGAATCCAGGAAGATAACTGCCTGTCATACGGCAGTTATCAAACTTCAGATAACATTCCAGTGCGTCATTCATCATATAGGGTATATAATAATTTTTCTGCTGCTCCCCTTCTTCTTCACTATACAGCTCAAAAACCTGATATTGAAAGATTTCTGCCAGTTTTTCCCATGCCTCTCCCATTTCCGGAGTAAGCCCCGGAAGATATTCCAGCAAATTCTGATATTTTTCCATAGTCATAGATTCTGCGCCTTTCATTCCTGACTGAACTGCTTCATACTTTGAAATAGCTGCTTTCATTCTAACATATTTTTTTATGCTTCACTACAGTTCCTGCTATTCTCCCTCCTGTTTCTTTTTTGTATCTGCAGACCGAAAATGCAGAAAGGGAAGTATGCTCCTGCTGTCGGCATACTTCCCTTTCTCAAAAATCAGAATACAGAATTCCCTGGTCCCTGCCTATAACACAGCTTCTATCAGCTCTTTTGTATAGTCAGACCTGGGGTTTTTTATCACTTCATCGGGTGTTCCTTCCTCTACGATCTTACCTTCATACATGACCAGAAGCCGGTCACAGAAAGACTGTACCAGCCCCAGATTATGACAGATAAAAATACAGGCAATCTCCCTCTCCTCTCTCATCCTCCCTAAAAGCTCCATGATCTGCTGCTGCACTGTCACATCCAGCGCACTGGTGGCTTCGTCACAGATCAGGATTTTGGGCCGGATGGCAAGAGCCCTGGCAATGGCTGCCCTCTGGCACTGTCCGCCGCTGACCTCATGGGGATAACGGTCTGCAAACTCCGGGGAAAGACCGCACTCCTTCAAAAGACGCACTGCCTCTTTTTGTACATTGACTTTTGAAACCCCGTGATTTCTCAGGCTTTCTCCAATTCCGTCTCCCAGCGTTCTTCTTGGATCAAAGGATGCGGCAGGAGACTGAAACACCATCTGGATATCCTCATAAGCCCTGCGAAGGGCTTTCCCCTTTACCCTGGTGATCTCTTTTCCGCACAGGAAAAGGTTTCCCTCTGTAATGTCTGTCAGACGTGAAATCATTTTTGCCAGGGTACTTTTCCCGCTTCCGGATTCTCCTACGATTCCCAGAGTTTCTCCAGGATAAAGCTGAAAGCTGATATGGTCTACTGCTGTAAACTTTTCTTTCCCCTTTTCATCAAAGATCTTTGTTAAATTGTCTGCTGTCAAAATCGGTTCCATTTAGTTCCTCCGCAATCTGGGCACTGCCGCCAGCAGTTTCCTGGTGTATTCACTCTGGGGTTCCCGCAGTACCTGCTGTGCTTTTCCATATTCCATCATCCTTCCGTCTTTCAGCACCAGCACAGTATCTGCCATAGCAGATACCACACCAATATCATGAGTGACCAACAGGATCGCTGTTCCGAAGATCTCTCTTAAGCGGAGCATCTCCTGTACTGCCTGGCGCTGCACGATCACATCCAGAGCACTGGTAGGTTCATCAGCCAGAAGCACTGCCGGCTCCATCAACATGGCAATAGCGATCCCTGCTCTCTGGTTCATGCCCCCGGACAGCTGAAAAGGATAACTGTTCCAGATTCTCCGGCCATCTTTAAAATTCAGTTTATCAAACAAATCCAGAGCTTTTTCTCTGGCCTCTGCTCTGCTGGTCTTTCTGTGAGCAGACATGCTCTCCCAGATCTGCTCTCCTATGGTGCGTATGGGACAGAGGGAAGCGCCTGCGTCCTGAAAGATCATTCCTATTTCCGTTCCCCGGATCTTCCTTAACTGTCTTTCAGACAGATCAGGAATGTTTTTCCCACGAAACCAGATATCTCCCTTTGTCACAGCTCCCCCGCTGCCCAGAAGCCCCATGGCAGCTTTCAAAAGAGTACTTTTCCCGCTGCCTGACTCTCCTACGATCCCAAGAATTTCTCCCGGATGCAGAGAAAGATCAATGTCCTGTACCACCACACTTTCGCCGAAGCTGATTTCCACAGACTGATAAGTCAGCAATTCTTCCATCCTCTGTCTCTCCTTTCGGTCTGAAGCCCGTCAGGCAGCAGGCGCCAGGTCAGCCGTGATCTCATAAAAATCACATGGATGAGCCTCAAGTCCTGTAACTGTTGATTTACTGATCATACTCATCTGCAGATGAGAACAAAATACAAAGGCATTGTCATCCAGGATGGTCTGCTGCATTTGTACTGCCAGTTCACTGCGGCGCTGTGTATCAAATTCCCCTGCCAGCTCTTTCTCCAATTCTTCCAGCCTGTCGCTGTGATAATTGCCGTTATTCACAGCAGAATCGTCCAGACAGTGTGTAGTAAAGAAATATTCCGGGTCTCCTGTGGGAGCTGTCACCATAGCACTGGCATACACATCCCATGCGTCATGATCCACACGGATACTGTTATGATCCGCGGTACTGTTGATCTCCACTTGTATACCGATCTCTTTTAAAGTCGCCTGGGCAGCCTCTGCCAGAAGAGGAAGTTCCTGACGGCTTGGGTAAGTAAGCCAGCGGATTTCCAGGTCCTGTCCGTCTTTTTCCCGGATACCGTCCCCGTCAGAATCTGTCCAGCCTGCGTCTTCCAGCACCTTCTCTGCCCCTTCCGGGTCATAAGTCTCTGTTGTGACAGAACCGCCGCCGAAGCTGAAGTTCTCAGGGAAGGCGCCTGCTGCCGGATAACCATTTCCGTCCAGAAGTGTTTCCACAAATCCCTCTTTGTCGATTCCCATGGCAATGGCTCTGCGGACAGCCGGGTCCTGGATCACCGGACTTTCAAAATTCATATGAGCAAAAAATGTACGGCTGGTAGCGCAGCTGGAAATCGTATACTCTTCATTTTCAAACAGAGGATAGCTGGCATAAGGCATACCGTACGCAGCATCAATCTCTCCTGACTGAAGTGCCATGGTAAGAGTATCTCCGTCTGAGATAGTCCGCACTGTGATCTCATCATATCCTGGCTCTCCGTTCCAGTAATCCGGATTTTTTACCAGCTTCAGTTCCTGACCGGATACCAGAGACTGGGCAATATACGGACCTGTTCCTGCAACGATTCCATCTTCTGTGACGCCGGCTTCCATATCAATGATACATCCGTAAGGATCGCTGAGATAATTCAGCAGGGTGGGTTTTGGCTCTGTTGTAGTGATGGTAACGGTCTGTCCTTCTGCAGTTATGGTATCGATCATCAGATCTCCCCTTGCCCGGTCATGCACTTCTACCAGATGCTCCAGGCATTCCTTCACAGCCTCTGCATCCATGGTGCGTCCGCTGCTGAACTTTATATTATCCTGGAGGGTGATCTTCCAGGTAAGTTCATCTACATTTTCATAACTTTTGGCCAGCCAGGGCTGGATCTCCATGGTATCGGAATAGCGGAAAAGCGTCTCTCCGATCCCGTAGCGGATACATGCCCAGCCGGAATAAGTGTTGTGAGGATTCACGTCCGGTTCTTCATTTTCCGGATTAAAAGTCGTGTCCCCCAGTACAAATGTCTTTTTTCCTGTATCTTCTTCCGGGCTTTCCTCTCCTGCACCGCAGCCTGCAAGGAGTCCTGTGCCAAGACATGCCGTCAGCAAAAGTGCCCAGAATTTTTTCCACTTTCTCATAAATCGTATTCCTCATCTTTCCTGTTTGTTCTCTGTCTGTCAGTTCCTGCGGCTGTTGCGGGGATCTAAATAATCCCGAAAGGTATCTCCCAGTAAGTTAAAGATCACCACAGCCGCAAAAATAGCGATTCCCGGTCCGATAATGACCCAGGGATAAGTCTGCAGCATGCTTCTTCCGCCGCTCATCATATTTCCCAGTTCTGCTGTGGGAGGCTGTGCTCCCAGTCCTAAAAAGGACAGTCCTGCCAGCTCCATGAGCATGGTTCCGATGTCCAGCATGGAGGTGACCAGAATAGGTCCTATACTGTTTGGAAGTACATGTCTTATTATAATCTGTATGGAATTTCCTCCCGCAAGCCGGGCAGCAGAAATATAATCCGTATTTTTTACAGACAGGGTCTGGCTCCTGGCAATCCTGGCATATTTTGGCCAGCTGATCACTGCCAGAGCAAACACCGCATTGTGCAGTCCTCCGCCTAAAAGTGACGCAATGGCAAGAGCGAATACCAGCCCCGGAAAGGCCAGACACACATCTGAAATTCTCATGACAACAGAATCCAGAATACCGCCGTAGTAGCCGCACAGGATTCCTGCCGCTGTCCCTGCCACAGTAATGATCACCACCAGACACAGTGTAGACAGAACACTTGTCTGCAGTCCCACCAAAATCCGCGAAAACATATCACGGCCAAACCGGTCTGTACCTGCCAGATGTTCCAGACTGGGAGGCTGCAGAGAGATACTGGTGTCCTGGGCGTTGGGATCATAGGGGCAGATCTGCTGGGCAAAGATCACTGTCAGCATCAATGCAGCTGTCAGAAGAAGAAAAAGCACCAGCCTTGTCTTAATATGGCTCTTCCTCACCCGCAGTTTCCTGACAGATGGCGTTTTCTTATCTTCTCTCATACTTTTTCACCTCCAAGCCGGATTCTGGGATCAAGAGCCCGATAGGAAAGATCTGTGATCAGATTGACGCAGACATAGATAATGGCCATCCACATCACATACGCCTGGATCATAGGATAATCTCTCATATTAATAGCATCCACCGCCAGCTTTCCCACACCGTCCCACAGAAAAATAGATTCCACGATGGCGGTGCCTCCCAGAAGGCTTCCAATGGAAAGGGTCAGCAGCGTGAGGATCGTCACCAGCGCCGCCCGGAGTACACTTTTTGTCAGGGTTGTATAAAAACTTATGCCTCTTGCCCTGGCTCCCACCACGTAATCCTTGCTCAGTTCATCCAGAACCGCGGCTCTCACCTGCCTCAGATATTTGGCTGACATAGCAATGGCCAGGGTAATGGCAGGCAGCGCCACACTCTGGACACTGATTCCCGTGGCTATAACCGGGAAAATCTTCAGGCGTATAGAAAAAAAATACATCAAAAGCAGGGCAACAAAAAAATTGGGCATACTGTTTCCAAGAAAACTGGCTGTCCTGATCATATAATCGGTAAAGCGGTTCTGTTTCACTGCCGCAAGCACTCCCAAAGGAATGGAGATCACTATAGTCAGCAGGATGGAAACAGCTGTGAGCAGCAGTGTTGCCGGCAATTTAGAAAGAAAGGTGGAAAAAACGTCCTGACCGGAAATATAACTGGTTCCCATATCTCCCCGGAGCAGATTTCCCAGCCACACAAAATACTGTGTCAGAAAAGGTTTATCCAGTCCCAGTTCTGCACGGGCACTGTCAATGACTTCCTGAGATACCACCATGCCTGTATTCTCCATTTTCTGCAGCACAGCGTCGCTGCCTGCCAGGCGCATCATGCCAAAGGATAAAAAAGTGATCACCAGCAGAATGGGAATCAGCTGCAGCAGACGCCTGAGCACGTATTTTTTCACTTGATCTCCTCCTTTGCTTGTCCGAATTTTGTCTTTTTATCGTTTGTTATCATACCAAAAGAGGAATGACCTAACAAGCCCCCCGTGGGGTTCTAAATTCATTCCTCTTTCCCTGTCCCGTATTTCTTTCCTTCATATCTTCATTTCATGATTCATCTTTTCCAGATTTATGGTCCTGGTGCAGATTTTCTTTGCCAGTTCCATATTATGGGTAACCATCAAAAGCCCCAGATTCCTGGCCTCCACTTCCTTCAGCATAAGATCCCAGATCTGTGCCTGGGTGATCACATCCAGCATAGTGCTCATCTCATCTGCAAAAAGGAAATGCGTTCCCGGAAACAGGGACCGGGCCACACAGAATCTCTGAAGCTCGCCTCCGGAAAGTTCTCTGGGATACCGTTGCAGCCAGTCTTTTTCAATTCCCAGCGCCCCCATGATATCCTCCCGGAACATTCCCGATTCCTGGAGCACTTTTTTCATTTTCCACCTTGGATTGATGGCATTCTCCGGATGCTGATAGATCAGCTGCACCGGACAGACTCCTTTTGCAGGAAGAGGTTTCCCATCCAGCAGCACCTGGCCTTCTTCCGGTTTCAGATAACCTGCCAGGATCCGCACCAGAGTACTTTTCCCATAGCCGCTTGGACCCACCAGACCTACCCTCTCGCCCTCTTTTACCGTAAGGCTTACATCTTTCAAGACCCAGGGCAGTTTCGGACCATACCGAAAACTAAGATTCTTTCCTTCAATCTGCATGAATACACCTCACATATCCTCCCCGCACCTTTGTCATGGGGATTTCTTTTTCGCACTCCTCCGTCTTATAAGGGCACCTGGGCGAAAACAGGCATCCCTTGGGCAGGTCTTTTGCATAAGGCTGAAAACCAGGTATCGGCTTAAATCCATTCTGGGGAAGGGCCTCCCAGAGAGCTTTGGAGTAAGGATGCCTCAACGCTTTGGGACCTTTTTGAAAATCCTCTGCGTCTGCTATCTCCACTGTGGTACCGGCATAGAATACAGCAACTCTGTCTGCAATATGAAAAGCCAGATCAATATCATGGGTGATCAAAAGAACCGACTTTCCCTCATCTGCCAGTTCTCTGAAAATTTTCAGCGCCTCTACAGCCATTTCCAGATCTAATCCGGGAGTGGGTTCATCTGCAAGAATGATCTGCGCATTGCTGAGCACTGCTGTAGAAACCAAAATCCTTCTGGCCATTCCGCCTGACAGCTGAAAGGGATATAATTTTTCTGTGCCTTCTTTTAAATGGAATCTCTGAAAAATCTCTTTCTGTGCCTTCAGCGTTTTTTCATCCGGTGTCCTGCCTGTGACCTGAGCTCCCACGGTCATAAGAGGATCCAGATAAGATACAGACTGAGGAACCAGAGCAATCTCTTTTCCCCTGAGTTTTTCTTTCTCTTTTTGAGATAATAACATTCCTTTGTATAAGATTTTTCCTGTAACAGAGGCGTTTCCGGGAAGAAGTCCCATGACTGCGTGTGCAAGAAGACTTTTTCCTGAACCGCTGGATCCGGCAATCGCCACAATCTCTCCAGGACACACATCTAAAGTCAGATTGGAAATGACCTGCAGATCTGCCTGCTCCAGCCCTGTATCATACATACGGAAAGATACCGACAAATCTTCTACTGATAAAACAGGTTGTCTCTTCATATTTCCTCCTATTCCTGGGCACTGTAAGGGTCCATAAGTTTCTTTAAATTTTCTCCCAGACGGTCAAACAACAGCACAAGGATCACCAGCATAAGTCCTGGGAAAAATGCAAGCCACCACATGCCTGCAGAAAGATACTTCATAGATTCTGACAAAATGATCCCAATAGCAGGCTGTTCCGGAGAAAGTCCGAACCCGAGAAAAGTCAGGCTGGATTCATGCATGATCGCGTGAGGGAACATGAGGATCAGACCTATCATAAACTGCGGCACCATATGGGGCAGAATGTGATGCACTGTGATCCACCAGCTGGAATGTCCCAGTTTCTTCGAAACTTCTATGTACTGCTGAGAACGGATCTGAAGCACCTCGCTTCTTATAATACGCGCCAGACCCGTCCAGTGGGTAACTGCCACACCAATAAGCACGCCTTTCAATCCCTTTCCGCAGGCGAAGGAAATCAGGATCAAAAGAACTGTATGCGGAATGCCCATGACCAGATCGATCACCCAGTTAATAAAATGGTCCAGCCAGGAAACCCCTGTTGCAGCCGCTGCTCCTACGATCAAAGCGATCACTGCACTGACGCCAGATGCAACGGTACCTACCACAATGCTGACAGACAGACCTTTCAGGGTTCGCACCAGCATGTCCCTTCCCAGCATATCTGTTCCAAAAGGATGTTCCAGAGAAGGCTTCAATGCTTTCTGGGAAAAGTCTGCAGTGATCAGATCATCACTTAACAGTATTCCTGACAGATATACCCCCAGAAGTGCTGCAAAGATGAAAACTGCCACAAGTATAGTTTTTGTTCTCCTGTTTCTGTAAAATTTTCTTTTTTCTAAGGAAGACATCCGTTTTTCTGCTACTGCGTTATTCATTCCTATAGCCCTCCCTGATCTGCGGATCTACAATACCATATATTATATTTGCCAGCATATTCCCTGCAAACACAAATAACGCGCTAAACAGAGTGATTCCCAGAAGCAGGGGTACGTCGGAATTCATTCCTGCCGCAGAGGCAGCTGCCCCCAGTCCCGGATAAGAAAATACATTCTCCGCCAGTACAGATCCTCCAAAGAGTTCACTGAAGGAACCAAACTGCATAGTGACCGCGGGAAGGAGAATATTCCTGAATCCATGACGTTTCAGCACACTCCACTTTGTCTCTCCTCTTGCTTCTGCAAAGAGCACGTAGTCGCTTTCTAACACATCCACAAGCTTTTCTCTGGTATGAAGGGCTACATTAGCAAAAGATAAAAAGCTCAAAGTCAGCGCAGGAAGGATCAGATGATGGATTCTCTGAAGAATTGTCACTTTCTCCGCGGGAACTCCCTGAGGAACGCTCATCCCCATGGGAAACCACCCCAGTCCCACAGAAAAGACCATCAGAAACACAATTCCTATCCAGAAGGTAGGAATGGAACACATAACCAGGCAAAGCTTCTTCAAAATCTTATCCGGCCACTTCCCGTGAAACATCCCCATAGCACATCCTGTCCCAAATCCCAATATGCCGGAAAACAGCCAGGCTGTCATCATAAGGGCCAGTGAGGCAGTGAACTTTTCGGCAATAATATCCAATACAGGCCGCCGGTACAACAGCGATACCCCAAAATCTCCGTGAAGTACCGAACCTGCCCACGCCAGAAAACGCTGTACCGGCGGATCGTTCAGTCCCCAGTACTCTGCAATTTTTGCCCGCTGCTCTACACTGACATTTGGCACAGCTCCCACATACTGCTGCACAGGATCTACCGGGGAAAGGCTTACCAAAATAAAACTGACCACACTGACTGCTATCAGCAGCGTCACCACACGAAGCAAATATTTACCTGTAAATTTCAGATAATATTTGTTTTTCATCACAAACTCCTTTCCTTTTATTCCCATGTCCATTCTGAAAGATTCGCGATCAGCGGCCATGCCTGACCATGGGCGTGAATTCTCTGGTTGCCCGTATTCAGCCCGTCTTTTACAAAATACAGATGGGTCATATTTACATAAAATGCCCAGGGTGCTTCTCCTCGCATGGAAGTGCCTGTTTCACCGTCCCACTGGGCTTTCTCCCACCATTCATAAGATTCCTCAATGCTCAGGGAATTCATGGCCTGATCCAGATATTTATCTGTCTTTTCACTGGTATAAAACTCCGGATTATACCAGTCCGTCTTTCCCGCATTGCTGCTGTGATACAGCATGTAGGAAGTCATGGGGCTGTCAGAACCCCAGCCCATGATCATAGGCTCAGAGAACATCCTTTTGACGGTATCATCTGCGCTGACACCTTCTACAGTAATGTCAAATCCCATATTTTCTTTTGCCTGATTTGCCACGGACATTGCCACTGCCTGTCTCATAGAATCCCCTGCAAAATACATCAGATGAAAAGCAAGCTTCTGTCCGTTCTTGTCACGGACCCCGTCTCCGTCGGTATCCGTCCAGCCGGACTGTTCCAAAAGTTTAACTGCGTAATCAATATCTGTCTCAATGACTGTTTCTTTATTCCACCAGGGCATACCGTCGCATTCTGTGTACGCCGGTTCTGCATATCCGTTCAGTGCTTCCTCAATGATCTGCCGGCGGTCAATTCCATAGCAAAGAGCTTTCCGCACATTTACATCACAGGTGATATTGTTTCCGATCTTATAGCCGTCCTCCGTTACTTTTCCCTGGTCCGGAACTGTAGGAAGGGTGATGCCTCTGTTATCCACTGACTCAACTTCCAATATACTCATTCCTTCTATCTCTGTGTTGGCAAGTGTGGCAGAAGTCAGGGCAATATCCACCTCTCCTGCCTGGGCTGCCACAAGTCTTGCATCCTCTTCCTGGATCAGAACAACCGCTCGCTTGATGGCAGGCTGCTCTCCGTAATAATCTTCATTTGCCTCCAGAATAAACTGCTGCCCTTTATCCCACTGGACCATCTTATAAGGACCAGAGCCGATGATCTGATCTGCCTCAAGCCCAAACTGGTCGCTGTAGGCATTTTCTGGAACAATTCCCATCTGGGCAACTGTATAGATAAAAGTGACACATGGTTTTTTCAACTTAAACTCCACTGTGGTATCATCCAATGCTTTACAGCTCTCAAGCATAGTCAGATCCATGTAAGTCGCTTTCTCTTTTGTTGTTTGAAAAGTAAACGCCACATCAGATGCTTTCAGCGGATCTCCGTTGGTAAACTTTACGTCATCTCTGATTTTGAATGTCCAGGTAAGAGCGTCATTACTTACCGTATATCCTGTTGCCAGGTCATTCTCCAGCTGATCGTCTCCGTTGATTTTTACCAGAGTGGAATATATTGGTGAGCCCGTATATCCAAACCCGGTACAGGGATCAAAGGAATCTCCTTCACTGGAAAATCCGATCACTACTTCGTCTTTCTTTCCATCTGCCTTCTCATTTCCCTCATAAGAAACCACTGGCTGTTCTTCCTCTGTCCATGAAGTTCCCGAATCTCTTGTCTTTGCACATCCCACAGCTGTAAAGATCACAATACCCAATATACCGGCCAGCAGCCCCCTTCTTTTTTTCATATGTTCTTCTCCCTTCTTATCTTTTGTTGTTTCATTATACCGAACCGTAAAATAGTTTTTAAGCCGCTTGGGGGGATATATATTTTTTCTTTTTTTACGCAGAAAAACCGCCGAAAACAGCGGTTTCTTTTTTCTCTTCTTTTCTTCCAATCCCTATCCGGGGGGTAAAAAAGGAAAGTATTGTTTATTTTTTAACAGAATATTTTCATACAAATCCTTTTTGTACCAGGGCTGTAAAAAATCCGCTGACTTTTAACCTTGTCAGCGGATTTTGAATCTTTCTGTATTCTGTTTCAGATAATCGTTCTGATAATGAGAAATTAATTTTTTATTTTACGATCATTTCTCCGTAGCACTCTTTTCCAGGTGCCAGAGCGTTTGCCTCATCTGTATCGATATGAGCAGCTGTTGCGTAAGATGCGCTTACACGTACTACTACATCACCAAAGGTTAAGGAACGTCCGTTTGGAGATTCAATGGCAAGCTCTACGATCTGCTTGTCCTCTACGCCTGCTTCCTTTGCGTCTTCCGGTGTCATATGGACATGACGTTTTGCAGCGATCACGCCTTCTGTCAGTTCAACTTCTCCGGCAGGGCCTACCAGCTTACATGCTCCTGAACCTGCGATATCGCCGGATTCACGGATCGGTGCTGTTACACCCAGTCCTCTTGCGTCTGTTAAAGAAACTTCTACCTGTGTATATTTTCTTACAGGACCTAATACAGACATTTTCAGGCTTCCCTTTGTTCCGATCACTTCTACTTTTTCTTCACATGCGAACTGTCCGGGCTGGCTTAACATTTTCTTTACTGTTAATTCATGTCCTTTTCCGAACAGAGTCTCCAGGTGTTCCTGAGATAAATGTACGTGTCTTGCAGATGTTTCAACTAATACTTTCATTTTGCAATCCTCCAGTTTTCTGAATCCTTGATTCTTAAGATTTCTACTTTTTATTATAGCTTTTTCCCTAAGGTTGTCAACGTATCTGAAAGGATTCTTTTGAAGAATTTTGCACTTTTGCGCGTACATATCAGGCAGGATCCTGCTCTTCCTCCAAGGAAAATTTATTTTTCAGGTAATCGTATTCTTCCATGATGCTTCTGGTAATCTCGTCCTCCCCGAAAGTATTGTCCGGGTGGTAAATACGCAGAAGAGCATAGTATCTTTTTTTCAGTTCCTTGGTATTTTTGATTCCTTTGAAATAATGAATCTTAAACTCTGACTCATCTGTGTCCTTCCCCTTGTAGCCTCCTTCAAAAGCAGACCACTGATAGTCCGGACGCTTATAAAAAGCCCGGAAGGTTTTGGAATCTCCCAGATAAAATTTCCAGATCCACTTGCATGCTGCTTCCAGCACCAGCATCGCCATTCCTACACCTGCCGCAGGCACGTAAGCCAGGGCACCCGACACACAGATTGTCAGAAGAATCCCGAAAAATCCCGGTCCTCTTCCCTCCATTTCCAGGACGATCTCCACCAGCACCCCCAGTCCTACCACCACAGAGGATACCACACATACAAAAGATACCACAGTTCCGCAGATTTTCAGAAAATACTGCAGAAAACGTATCAAAATGAACACACAAAACAACGGCACTGCCAGGATCACTTTCAAAATAATCAATACTGCTTTCATTTGTTCACCTCTCCTGAAGTTCTTCTTCAGGCATATGTTTTCAATCTTTCATTTTCTCCAGAACAGTGTAACATATTTGTCAGAATTTTGACAGACTAAATTTTCAGATTAGCGGCAAGAAAAACGCTCATGAAAATTCCCGCAAACGTGGCAAAGAGTGCCCCGGCAATGGTATACCTGGTCTTGTTCACCTTTGCGGCTATAAAATATACAGACACTGTATAGAAAATAGTCTCTGTACATGACATCAGGATAGAGGCCGTCAAACCAATCTGAGAATCTGTTCCGAATTCTTTGAAAATATCCAGCACCAGCCCGGCAGCAGCGCTGGAAGAGAACATGCGGATCACCGTCAGAGGCACCAGCTCTGAAGGAAATCCCACTGCAGAGGTTAAATACCCCAGATTCTCTCCCAGCATATCCAGAAATCCGGACGCCCGCAGCACGCCTACTGCCACCATCAGTCCGATGAGGGTAGGAAGGATACCCACTACCGTTTTCAGACCATCCTTTGCCCCCTTCACAAACTCTTCATAGACTTTGCACTTCATCAAAATCCCAAATCCCACTATGTAAAATAAAATCAGCGGGATACTCACCTCAGACAGAAAGATCAGAATCTTCATGCCTCACCCCTGCTGCCTTTTTTTCTATCTTACGCATGCTTTCTCGGAAAAAGTACCTCTGTTTTCTTGACAAAGTTTCTAAAAACCTTTATACTGTTAACTACCGTGCAGCCGGGGAGATAGCGGTGCCCTGTACCTGCAATCCGCTACAGCAGGGGTGTTGCCAAACCGAGGGGCTTCTTTCTGTGGGGCTGCCCTCTATAAGTGGCGTTGACGTCTGGGTCTTACGCAACAGGAATCTGTGAACCGTGTCAGGGCAGGAATGCAGCAGCACTAAGCAGAACCTTCTGTGTGCCGTAAGGGTGCCTGGGCTGAGTTAACTGTAGAGGTAACGTC
>CALWHD010000079.1 GCA_944380235.1 uncultured Blautia sp. | reverse complement strand
CCGAAAATATTTATACATTTTATTGCTCAGTCTGTGCCGCTTTGAGCCTATGGTCTCAAAGCTATGCGCGACAAATTCGCATAAAATGTATAAATATTCCTTACATATGACTAATGCGACAACCCCTTGTTAAATATAGTTCAAAAAAGTAAACAAGGACCCCTGAAAATCAAGGATCCTTTCAAAAGCTGCCTAGCGGACTTGAACCGCCGACCTCCGCCTTACCAAGGCGACGCTCTACCGACTGAGCCAAGGCAGCATATTTATTAATTTCTTCTTGGTATCTCCGTACCACGATTATAGATTTTATCAAAAAACTCTTCCTCTGTCAACCATTTCACACAATTTTTCTTAATTTTTTCACCAACTTTTTTCCCTGAGCGGCAGACAGCAAATTTCCTGATACCGGGCAGCCTGTAGGCTGCCCGCCGCAGACAGAATTTTAAAATTTCACTACATTACATAATTTTTCCCCTGCCCCGTATCTCCTGAGATTTTCTGTGGCAATGGACACCACATTCCTAAGGGTCTCAGGAAGATGATAATATCCGGAAATATGAGGTGTTATCCAGGCATTTTTCAAACTCCAAAGTCTGTGTCCTTTCGGAAGCGGTTCCGGATCTGTAACATCCAGTGCAGCTCCTGCCAGGTGTCCGTTCTGAAGCATATCACACAGATCCTCGGTACATACGGTATCTCCTCTTCCGCCGTTTACAAAAAAGCTTCCCTGTTTCATCTTGCCAAATACACTTCTGTCAAACAGTCCCTTTGTCTCCTCTGTACTGGGAAGAAAGGAAACAGCCGCATCCGCACGCGGAAGTAATTTTTCCATTTCTTCCATGGTATGCAGTTCATCCATATATTCCGGGCACTGCCCCGGTGTCCGTTTTACCCCTATGACATACGCTCCAAAGGCATGCGCCAGCTTTGCAAAATGTCTTCCGATATCACCAGCTCCAAAAATCACCACCGTAAAATCCGTCATAGAAGAGACTTCCCCTTCATCTTTCCACGCTTCTGCGCTTTGGTCATCCCGGTACAGATGGAGCTTTTTCTGCATTGCCAGAAGCATGGCGAACATATGCTCCGAAACAGCTTTCCCATATGCACCGCTGCTGGTCGTAAGCACAGTATGGGAATTTAAAACCCCTGGTTTTACATAAGGATCACAGCCCGCAGAATTCAGATGCAGCCACTTAAGCTTCCCGGATTCTCTGATCTTTGACGGAGGAACATTTCCAAGAATAACATCCGCCTGTCTTACCTGTTCCTCCGTAACAGTCTCAATCTCTCCATAAGTAAAGGCTGCTTCCGGCATCCCTGTTTCCAACTTTTCTCTCTGCGTTTTGCTCATGGGAATCACTACTAAAACATTCTGCTGCTCCATGCTTTCCCTCCCTTTCACTTCTCTGTCAGTACTCTGTTTGCTGTCTCTTCTCTTTCCCGGCTGTCCGCCGGGACTGCTGCTAAAAATCCATCCCATGGATCTTGCCGCGAATTCTCTGCAGTGCATTATCAATGGACTTTGGCGATTTTTTCATTTTTTCTGCGATCTGAAGATAATCCGCTCCTTCCAGATAATAATCCAGCACTTGATTCTCCATGGGACTTAATGCCTGTTTAATATCTTCCAGCATCTGCTGGGCATTTTCTTCTCCGATGATGATTGTTTCCGGATTCTGCTGGCTGGCATCTTCTGTATCTCTTAAAGGTCCGTCCTCTTCACTCAGCGAGATATAGGAATTCAGAGGCTTATGCTTCTGCCTTCCGGAAATCTCAATTGCCTTGTACATCTGCCGCTCCACACACAGGGCAGCAAAGGTAGCAAAAGAAGCATTTTTATCAAAACGGTAATCTCTTACCGCCTTAAAAAGCCCGATCATCCCCTCCTGGATCAGATCCTCCTGTTCGCCTCCTATGAGGAACATTGCATGGGCCTTTTTCAGCACCATGCCTTTATACTTGTCTATGAGGTAATCTGCCAACTCCCGTTCCCCGGCTCTCTGCCGCTGAATCAGTTCCTCATCTGTATGTTTTTCATACTCTCTCATACTTTTCTATCCTGTATCCTTTTATGGCGCCGTACTTACTTCCAGCATTTCAGGCAAGTCTCTGTCTTACGATTTCATATGCAAGGACACCTGCCGCCACAGAAGCATTCAAAGAATCAATATCTCCCTTCATGGGAATGGACGCGATAAAGTCGCATTTCTCCTTAACCAGTTTTGACACGCCTTCTCCCTCATTTCCGATGACAAGACCGATCGGCCCCTTCAGATCCAAGTCATACATGGAAGTGCCGTCCATATCCGCACATACAAACCACATTCCTTCTTTTTTCAGAGCCTCTATCGTTCGTGCCATATTGGTCACTTTTGCCACAGGGGTATAATTCAATGCCCCAGCAGATGTTCTCGCTACTGTGGCCGTCAGTCCCGCTGCCCTGTTCTTGGGAATAATCACACCATGAGCCCCCGCCAGATTGGCAGTTCTGATGATGGCACCCAGATTATGAGGGTCTTCAATATTATCAAGAAGGAAGAGAAAAGGAGGTTCTCCCTTTTCTCCTGCCGCTGCCAGGATATCCTCTATTTCTGCATAGGCATAAGCAGCAGTGACTGCGATGACCCCCTGATGCTTTCCCGTCTCTGAAAGCTGGTCCAGCCGTTCTTTCTTTACAAATTTCACTATGGTATCCTGTTTCTTTGCTTCTCTTAAAATAGATCTCACCGGACCGTCTTCACAGTGCTCCTGCACAAACAGCTTATCCACAGTTTTTCCTGAGCGGAATGCTTCAAGCACAGCATTTCTGCCCTCTACCTTATTCTCCTGGAATTTATTCTCCATCTTTTTCTCCCTTTTCAATTCCGATTCTGATCAGTTCCAGCATACGTTCCCACTGTT
>CALWHD010000078.1 GCA_944380235.1 uncultured Blautia sp. | reverse complement strand
TCTTTTGTATAGACAGTTCCGATTTCCGTAGGATTGGAGATATAGACCATGCGGGGTTCCACCCAGTGTTCATTTTCGTGAAGTTCCAGGACAGGGCGGATAAGGGAGGGGGACAGTTTTCCATCTTTTGAAACAACGGAAAAAACTTTATGCCCGGTAGCTTCTACAGCGCCGGTCTCATGGGTGTTGATATGACCGGTCTCAGCACTGATCACAGCCTCATAGGGCTTCAGAACATGAGAGATAAAGGTCAGATTTGTCAGGGTTCCGCCAGATATAAAGTGGATATCCACGCTGTAATCTTCCAGAGCCTCCTGTATCAGGTCGCGGGCGTTATTGGAATGTTCATCCAGTCCATAGGAATTATTCTGATGATAGTTAATGGTTTCTAAAGCACGAAGGATATTTGGATGGGCTCCTTCACTATAGTCGTTCTGAAAACTATACATAAATAAAAACCTCTCTTCCTGTGTGAATTTCCGGAATTTTTTCCGGCTGCAGCCCCAAGACAAGCTGTAGTTTCATTCTAGCACAGATTCCGGTTTCTGCCCAGCAAAAAATGAAGGACAGTAAAAAATATTCCCGGTATCAAATATTTAGAAGAAAGGCAGGACGGAAAACCTAATCCAGGCGCGCAGTTGTATGAAAGTGCTTTTTATAAGCGCGGGAAAAAGTAGAATAATTTTGAAAGCCGCTGAGATAACAAGCCTGGGTCACAGGGGTCCCTTTCTGTATCAGGGATCGCGCGTACAAAAGCCGTTTGATCGTAATATAATTACCAACGGTATAGCCGGTAGACTCTTTGAACAGATGCATCAGGTGATAGCGGCTGATAAAAAATTCTTCTGCAATCCGATCAATGCATAAAGGCTCAGATAAATGCCCTGCGATATAGTCCAGAATCTGCAGGATCTTCTCATTCTCACAGCTGTTCTGAAGGTAGATGCTCTGCCGGTTTAATGAAGCACGATTTAACAGGATCAGAAATTCCTGCACAAGAATATGCTGATACAGATTCCCTGCAAATGGTTTCCGCTCGGCTTGTCCTGCCAGAATTTCCTTCTCCAGCTGGGAAAAGATAGCGGAAATTCTGCTTCTGTATACAGAAGGTACACGAATCACATTGGAACTCTGCTTTCGTGCAAACTCCAGACAGAAGGTAAGAGCTGCTTCTCCGTCTGAAAGGGAAGTCAGATAATCGGGGGAGAGATAGAGGATGATCCGTTCATAAGTTTCAGAACTTCTGGACACAGGGCGATGGATCTCGCCGGAGGGGATCAGCACCAGATCCTGGGGGAGAAGGTCAAAGCTTCTGCCTTCTACATGATAAGTAATATCTCCTTTCAGAAAGAAAAGGATTTTATGAAAATCATGATAGTGGTAAGAGAAATCCAGCTGATTCTGTGTGGAAATGTGAAAATAGCGAAAGTCCTCTTTTAGATAACCTGTTTTTTCGTATTCAGACATAATGACTCCTTTTTAGCACAATCTGCAATGTTTTCGGCACTATATGGATATTATAACATGAAAGTGCGTGCTAAGATAGAATATAATACGATAGGAGGGCTCTGAATTCCGGCATTCAGCAGTATGCATCAGGTGGGACCGGAAAAATGGGGCACCAGATTTTAATTAAGCAAAAACAGGAGAGAGATTATGGAATTTTATAAATATCACAGTTTGGGGAATGACTATCTGGTGTATGATGTCCAGAAAAATACAGAAGAATTGACGGAAGAGAAGATCAGCAGAATCTGCAGCAGAAATTTCGGGATAGGTTCAGACGGGATCGTAGCAGGCCCCTATATGAAAGATGGAAAGATGTATGTCAGGGTATTTAATCCAGATGGTACAGAAACTGAGCAGGGAGGAAATGCGGTACGTATTTTTGCCCATTATCTGAAAGTCTGCGATTATACAAAAAGAGAGAGTCTTGTCCTGTATACTAAAAGCGGCGAGGTAGAGATACGGTATTTGAACAGTGAGGGGACAAGAATTCAAATGACCATGGGATGTCTGTCCTTCAGCAGCAGAAAAATCGGGCTTTCAGGACCGGAGAGAGAGGCTGTCCATGAGTATTTTAATTTCGGCGGGGAAGAATATGACTGTACTTGCGTATCTGTAGGGAATCCCCATTGCGTTATTATCATGGACCAGATTGACAGAGAGAAAATCTGCCGGATTGGAAAGTACTCTGAGTGCGCACCTTATTTTCCGGAAAGGATTAATACACAGATTGTGAAGATCCAGGATAAAAATAATATACGGATCGAAACCTTTGAAAGAGGTGTGGGGTACACCCTTTCTTCCGCAACAGGAAGCTGCGCGGCAGCAGGGGCGGCTTTTCGCCTGGGACTTATAGATTCCGATGTGATGGTTCATATGCCTGGAGGAAAGCTGTGGACGCAGATTGATGAGAACTGGAATGTCAAGATGATAGGAAGTGTTAAAAGAATCTGTAAAATAGAGCTATTTGATGACTTTTTTACCGGAAGGTAAAAACCGCCGATGAAAAGGGGTAAGACGGAATAAATGGGCAGGGAAAGAATTGCTTGCACTTTTTATAAATGTTGTGATATACTAACCACCGTAAGAGAAACCTGGATCAGAAGCAGATTTCAGGATATGACAGAGGTATTCAGGGACGGAAGATGTACTTTCGTCCCCTTTTACGATGTACAGGATGCTGCGCGGGAAAACCTTCAGAAATACTATAGAGTTGGAAGGTAAGACGGAGGGCACAATATAGGAGATTCAGCAGAAGGGAGATATTAAAATGACTAAAATTGATATTTTTTCAGGGTTTCTGGGAGCCGGAAAGACAACATTGATTAAAAAGCTTTTAACAGAGGCATATAAAGGCGAACAAGTGGTACTGATCGAGAATGAATTTGGCGAAATTGGTATTGACGGCGGATTCTTAAAGGACGCAGGAATTGAGATCCGTGAGATGAATTCAGGCTGTATCTGCTGTTCTCTGGTAGGTGATTTCGGAGAAGCTTTAAAAGAAGTAATTAAAACATACAGCCCGGACAGAATTTTGATTGAGCCTTCAGGAGTAGGTAAGCTTTCTGATGTGATCAAGGCAGTACAGAAAGTGGAGAGTGAAGTTGACATAAAACTCAATAGTTTTACTACAGTGGTAGATGTTACGAAATGCAGAATGTATATGAAAAATTTCGGTGAGTTTTTCAGCAATCAGATTGAATATGCAGGAACCGTTATACTGAGCCGTACTGATACAGAAAAAGCCACAGAAGAAAAAGTAGGTGCGGCAGTGGAACTGATTCGTTCTCTGAATAAAACTGCAGCAGTGATTACCACTCCGGTAGAACAGCTTTCCGGACAAAAGATTCTGGATACCATGGAAAACAACCGTTCCCTTGAAAAAGAGCTGATGGAAGAGGAAATCTGTCCGGTATGCGGCGGACACCATGATCATCACGATCATGAGCATCACCATGAGCATGAAGAGTGCGGCTGCGGACATGACCACGACCATCACGATCATGAGCATCACCATGAGCATGAAGAATGCGGCTGCGGACATGACCACGACCATCATGATCACGGCCATCACCATCATCACCATGCAGATGAAGTATTCACAAGCTGGGGAAGGGAGACAGTCAAAACATTCAGTCAGGAAGAAATCAAGACGATTTTGGAAACTTTGTCTGATAATGAAGAATACGGCATGATCCTGAGGGCAAAAGGAATGGTGGAAGGCAAAGACGGCGAATGGGTTTATTTTGATATGGTACCGGGAGAATCCGATATCAGAAAAGGTTCACCGGATTACACAGGCCGTATCTGTGTGATAGGCTCCAAGCTTCAGGAAGAAAAACTGGCGGAACTTTTTGGTGTTGCGTAGGTGGAGAGAAAGGATTGACAAATGGACGAATTCAGAGTACCCGTATACTTTATGACTGGTTTTCTGGAAAGCGGGAAGACCACTTTCCTGGATTTTACCATAGGGCAGGATTATTTTCAGATCGATGGTCCTACACTTCTGATTCTCTGTGAAGAGGGAGAAGAGGAATATGATAAGAAAACCTTGAAAAAAACCAGGACAGATGTGGAGATTATTGACAGTCTGGAAGATCTGACACAGGAAAGGCTGGTGGCTTTTGATGCTTTTTACCGGCCGGAGAGAGTCATTATCGAATATAATGGTATGTGGCAGGTAAGCAAATTTGAAGAGATCAGGCTTCCGAAGGACTGGGGGATTGCACAGCAGATCGTTACTGTGGATGCTTCTACTTTCCAGGTTTATATGAATAATATGAAGTCTCTTTTTGTAGAGATGGTACGGAATGCAGATATGGTTGTATTCAACCGCTGCAGTACAGATATGCCGCTGGCTTCTTTCAGGAGAAATGTCAAGGCAGTGAATCAGGCGGCAGAAATCATCTTTGAAGATGAAGAGGGAGAAATTGAAGATATCTTTGCGGAAGAGATGCCTTTTGATGTAAATGCAGATGTGATAGATATTATGGATGAAGATTACGGCATCTGGTTTATTGATGCCATGGACCATCCGGAAACTTACAATGGAAAAGTAGTGGCATTTACTGCAATGGTGCTGAAGTCCAGAGAGTTTGCAAGAGATGAGTTTGTTCCCGGAAGAATGGCTATGACCTGCTGTGCAGATGACACCAGTTTTATTGGTTATATCTGCAAAAGTCCTGAGGCAAAGAAACTTGTTACGGGGAAATGGGTGAAGGTAAAAGCGAAAGTTCACTATGAATACAGAGAATCTTATCATAAAGAGGGGCCTGTCCTGACTGCGGTTTCTTTAGAGCCGACAGAGCCGCTGAAGCAGGAACTGGTATATTTTAATTAAGGAGAATCATATGTTTTTAATAGCAGGACTTGGGAATCCAGGCAGAAAATACGAGAAGACCAGGCACAATATGGGATTTGACGTGGTCGATGAATTGATTGACCGCTACAGGATTCCCCAGGGAGGCATTGGCCATAAGGCAATGTACGGTAAAGGGATCATTGCCGGGGAAAAGGTGATGCTGGCAAAGCCCCTTACGTATATGAACTTAAGCGGAGAGTCCATACGGGAATTTGTGAACTATTATAAAATAGATCCGGAGACAGAGCTTTTGGTGATTTACGACGATATAGACCTGGAGCCCGGACAGATCCGCATCAGAAAGAAAGGAAGCGCCGGCGGGCATAACGGGATCAAGAGTATTATCGGACAACTGGGAACCCAGAATTTTTACCGCATTAAAGTAGGCGTTGGAGCAAAACCTAGTGGATGGGATCTTGCCGACCATGTGCTGGGGCATTTTTCCTCTCAGGAGAGGGAACTGGTAGATGAGGCAGTAAAAAAAGCGGCAGATGCGGTGGAAACAATCCTTGAAAAAGGAATTGATGCGGCAATGAACCAGTACAATGGTACTGGAAAGAAGAAAAAGTCAGGAACTGATTCAACACAGGAACAGCAGGAGTAGAACCATGAAGGTATTCACGCAGCCTTTGGAAAATTTAACACAGTATCAGGAAATCCGGGAGCGCCTTCCATTGAACAGGGGTGTTCTGCAGCTGTCAGGCTGCGTGGAGTCACAAAAAGCCCATATGATCTATGGGCTTTTTGAAGATATGAAGAAAGACAGGCTCCTGGATAAGGCAAACTGTCTGATCATTGCAGAAAATGATTTAAAAGCAAAAGAGCTCTACGAAGATTACCGTCTGTACAACAGGGATGTATTTTATTATCCGGCAAAGGATCTGATTTTTTTTCAGGCAGATGTTCACGGAAACCTTCTTACTAAAGAGAGAATGAAAGTGATTGCTGCCTTGTTGGAAAACCGAGGTGTGACAGTGATCACCAGTATGGGAGGCTGTATGGACTACCTGCTTCCTCTTCAGGTAATAAAGGAGCACACCCTGCATTTCCACAGCACCAGCCAGGTGAATATGGATCAGCTGAAAAGGCGGCTGACCGGTATGGGATATGAGAGAAATGCCCAGGCGGAAGCACCGGGACAGTTTTCCTTCCGGGGAGGAATCATTGATATTTATCCTCTTACAGAAGAAAACCCTGTCAGGATCGAGCTGTGGGGGGATGAGATTGATTCTATTCGAAGCTTTGATGCACAAAGCCAGCGCTCTGTGGAGAATCTGGATGAGATCACTATTTATCCCGCAGCGGAACTGGTACTGGATAAGGAAACGCTGGAAAAAGGGATCAAAGCGATTGAGAAGGAAAAGAAATCTTCTGTACAGAAGTTTCGGGAGGCTTTTCTTACAGAAGAGGCAGCAAGGCTGAAAAGTGCAGTAGAAGACGCAGTAGACAGCCTGAGAGAATTTCACGATTTTTCTGCGGCAGAGCATTTTCTGAGATACTTTTATAAAGATGCAGTGACTTTCCTGGATTATTTTCAGAATGAGGATACTCTGGTAATTCTGGATGAGACCAATCGTCTGACAGAACAGGGCAAAGCGATTGAAGAAGAATTCCGGGAGAGTATGAAACACCGCCTGGAAAAGGGATACCTTCTTGCCGGTCAGACGGATCTTCTTATAAGCACCAGGCAGGTAGTGTATAAACTGAATAAAAAGAACTGCATTTCTCTGTGCACCATAGAGCAGCAGAAGGGAGACTGGGAAATCCAGGGGCAATACCAGATCACAGCAGTGTCAGTGAGCCCGTATAACAATAGTTTTGAACTTCTGGTTAAAGATTTAAAAAGGTTTAAGAAAAATGGTTTTTGTGTTCTTCTTCTTTCTCCTTCCAGAACCAGGGCGGCTCGTCTTGCAGAGGATCTGAGGGAAGAAGGGCTTAACAGTTTCTATACTGAAGACATGGACAGAGTCATTGCTCCCGGGGAGATCATGACAGCATTCGGCAATGCCAGAAGGGGATTTGAATATCCGCTGATCAAATTTGTAGTCATTACAGAGTCGGATATTTTTGGCAGAGAAAAGAAGAAAAAGAGAAAAAAGACAGAATACAGCGGAAAGAAGATCCAGAGCTTTACAGAGCTTTCTGTGGGGGATTATGTGGTCCATGAAAATCATGGGCTGGGAGTATATAAGGGAATTGAGAAAATCACCGTAGACAGAGTGGCAAAAGATTACATCAAGATTGAATATGCCGGAAACGGAAACCTGTATATTCTTCCAAACCAGCTGGATAAACTGCAGAAATACGCAGGCGCAGACGCAAAAGTTCCTAAACTGAACAAGCTGGGAGGCCAGGAGTGGAATAAAACCAAAACCCGTGTTCGGGGCGCGGTAAAGAATATTGCCAAAGATCTGGTCCGTCTCTATGCGGCAAGACAGGAGCATGCCGGATATCAGTATGAGCCAGACACTGTATGGCAGAAAGAATTTGAAGAGATGTTTCCTTTTGAAGAGACAGAAGATCAGTTGAATGCCATAGAAGCAACCAAGAAGGATATGGAAAGCCCCAAGATCATGGACCGCCTGGTCTGCGGGGATGTGGGATACGGAAAGACGGAGATCGCCATCCGTGCGGCATTTAAAGCTGTTCAGGATAACAAGCAGGTAGTTTATCTGGTGCCGACTACCATTTTGGCTCAGCAGCATTACAACACCTTTGTACAGCGAATGAAGGACTTTCCCGTCAGAGTAGATCTGCTGTGCAGGTTTAAGACTCCGGCAGAGCAGAAAAAAACAATCACGGATCTGCAGAAAGGTCTGGTAGATATCCTGATCGGTACCCACAGAGTTCTGTCCAATGATATTAAGTTTAAGGATCTGGGGCTTCTGATCATTGACGAGGAGCAGCGCTTTGGAGTGACCCATAAGGAAAAGATAAAAAAAATGAAGGAAAGTGTGGATGTCCTCACTTTGACAGCCACACCTATTCCCAGAACCCTTCACATGAGCCTTATTGGAATTCGGGATATGAGTGTGCTTGAAGAAGCTGCCATGGATCGAATGCCGGTGCAGCCCTATGTGATGGAATACTATGAAGAAATGGTGAGAGAAGCCATAAGCAGGGAAATTGCCAGAGGTGGACAGGTGTATTATGTATACAACCGTGTTAATGACATTGAAGAGATCACAAACCGGGTAGCAAAGCTGGTACCAGAGGCTGCAGTAGCGTATGCCCATGGACAGATGCATGAACATCAGCTGGAAAAAATCATGTATGGATTCATCAACGGAGAGATTGATGTGCTGGTATCCACCACCATCATTGAGACAGGGCTGGATATCTCCAATGCCAATACCATGATCATTCATGATGCAGATCAAATGGGGCTTGCCCAGCTCTATCAGCTGAGAGGAAGAGTGGGGCGTTCCAATAAAACAGCATATGCTTTCTTGATGTACCGAAGGAATAAGATGCTCAAAGAAGTAGCGGAAAAACGGCTGCATGCGATTCGGGAATTTACAGATCTGGGAAGCGGATTTAAGATTGCCATGAGAGATCTGGAGATCCGGGGTGCAGGAAATCTTTTAGGTGCGGAACAGCATGGACATATGCAGGCAGTGGGGTATGATCTGTACTGTAAGATGCTGGATGAGGCCGTGAAAGAAGAGAGGGGAATCAAACAGCAGGAAGATTTTGAGACAGCGGTGGATCTGGAGCTGAATGCATTTATTCCGCCCTCTTATATTCCAAACGAGTTCCAGAAACTGGATATTTACAAAAGGATCGCAGCAATTGAATCTGAGGATGAATACGAGGATATGCTGGAGGAACTTCTGGATCGTTTTGGAGAGCCGCCCAAAGCAGTTCAGAATCTTCTTGGAATTGCAAGTCTGAAAGCTCTTGCCCATAAAGCTTATGTAAAAGAGATCAAGCAAAACGGTACAGCAGTAAAAGTCAGCATGTTTGAAAGGGCGAAGTTAAACCCCGCAGGTTTCCCGGAGATTCTTGAAAAATATAAAAGAAATCTGCAGATGAAAATGGAAGAAACACCATATTTCCTGGTTTCTTTAAAGGGAAAGAAACCCAAAGAAATGCTGGATGTCCTGGAGCTTCTCACTTCTGTTATGAAAGATTTTGGAAAACTGGTGACAGAGGAGTAATGTTCACAGGAACTTCACACACATCTGCAAAAATCCTCTTGCCCGTAAATGGAAAAGCGACTATAATAGGAAAGGACATTACATTTTTCGGTAATGTCCTTTCCTGCTGTCGCAGACAGCAGATCATCAAGGGAGGAAATTTAAGAATATGAATAAAGCAGCGAAAAAACTGGTATATACCGCACTGGCAGGAGCTCTGGGAATTTCAGGACTGACAGGGTGTTCAAAAGAAATAGACGGAACCGCAGATCTGATCACCTGCGGGGAGGATACAGTTTCTGTGGGAACCGGAAATCTGATGCTCCGTATGAATCAGGCACAGATGCTTTCCTATTATGCCATGATGGGAGGGAGCACCACAGGAGTGTGGGATCAGGACGCAGGTGATGATCAGACCTACGGAGAAGTTACCAAGGATAATGTGATCACACAGCTGGAAAATATGATTCTTCTGAAGCAGCATGCGGCAGATTATGATGTGTCCGTGTCAGAAGAGGAGCAGACAAAGATTGAAGAGGCGGCCAAGAACTTTATGGAAGCTAATGATGAGACAACTGTCGCCAGGCTGGCTGTCACACAGGAAGATGTGGAGGATCTGCTTACTTTATATACCTATCAGAGCAAAATGTATGATCCGATGATCGCAGATGTGGATACAGAGGTATCAGACGAAGAGGCTGCGCAGAGCAAAATTTCTTACTGCCGCATAGACATCAGCGACACGCAGAATGAGGACGGAACTACCACACCTCTGACTGATGAAGAGAAACAGGCGAAGAAAGATCAGGCACAGACAATCCTGGACAAGCTGAACGCATCGGAGGATCCTGCTTCTGCGGATCTGAATGAGATTGCCAAGGAAGTGGATGAGAATTTAAACGGAGTGGAGAATACCTTTGACGATGAGGATACCATTCTGGATGATAAATTAAAAGAAGCAGCCAAAACTCTGAGTGACGGAGAAGTCTATCAGAGTGTGGTAGAGGGAGAAAACGCTTACTTTGTGGTGAGAATGGACAGTGTGCTGGACCGTGAAGCTACAGATGCGGAGAAAGAAAACATTGTAGTACAGAGACAGCAGGAAGCGTATACAGATCTTCTGGATCAGTGGACAGAAGAGGCGGACTTCACAGTCAATGAAAAAGAATGGGACAAAGCAGAGCTGAACGATTATGATCAGTACACCATTAAGCAGCCGGAAACAGAAGAAACAGCTGAGGAAGGCACAGAAGAAAATGATACTTCTGCAGATACAGAAGAGAACTCAGAGACTACAGAGGAAACGACAGGTGACGCAGATACTTCTGAAACCACAGACGGTGCAGACAGTGCTGCTGCGGATACAGCTGAATAAGGAAAACCCGTGAAACAGGGCGGAAGATTTTCAGAAAAAGAGAATCCAGCTTTTTCTGAAAATCTTCCGCCCTTTCTGCAAGTATAAAACTTTTCAGAATGCAGTCTTTTTTTCAAAGCCATGAAGCCAGTCTGACTTCAGGAAGTAGATAAGGAAGGTGACAGAGCTTAAGCACCATGTAATAGGATATGCCCAGAAGATGACTCGGATATCGTGGATAAAGTTTACCGTAACGGTAATATAACTAACACGGATGATACACCAGCATACCAGCATGACAAACATGGGAACTGCAGACTTTCCTGCACCTCTTAGAATACCTGCCATACAGTGAGAAAATGCCAGGAGAAAATAAAAAAGAGTTACTGTATGTGCCTGGGCAGTTCCGTAGGAGATTACCTCAGGAGAATGGTTAAAGCCGGAAATCAGGTATGGAGAAAAAATATAAATTACTATGCCCACCAGCTCTGCAATGGAGAGTGAGCAGATTACCCCGAACACGGCACCTTTCTTTGCCCGGTCATATTCCTTTGCTCCCAGATTCTGTCCGATAAAGGTGGTGAGGGCAAGAGCAAAACAGGTAATAGGGAGAAAACCGAAGCCTTCAATCTTAGAGTAGGAACCGCATCCTGCCACTGCCATGGCTCCGAATTTATTGATGTTGGACTGAACCACCACATTTGCCAGAGAAATAATGGAATTCTGGAGTCCGGCGGGAAGACCGTTCGAGATAATATGCCGCAGCATGATCGGATCCAGCCGCACTTTTTTCATGTTCAGCCGGTATTCTTCCGGACTCTTTAAAAGCTGTCGGAGGCAGAGCAGAGCGCTGATTATCTGGGAGATCACTGTGGCAAGGGCAGCAGAGCCTACACCGAAATGAAATCCTGCCACGAGGATCAGATCAAGTACAATATTTACCACAGATGATATCATCAGATAGATCAGAGGATGTCTGCTGTCTCCCACAGACTGCAGGATACCAACAAGGAAGTTGTACATAACAAAAGCAAGGGAGCCGGCAAAATAAATACGGAAATAAGTAACTGAGTTTGGAAGGACTTCTTCAGGAGTACCCATCAGGATCAGAATCTGAGGTGCGGCAAAAATCCCCACAAGAGTAAGTACAATGCCTGATAGAATACCGAAAGCCGCAATGGTATGGATGGCCCGCCTTACCATAGCAAATTTTCCGGCGCCGAAATATTTGGCAACAACTACACCAGAGCCGACGGCAATACCGTTGAAGAATCCTACCAGAAGGAAAATCAGATTTCCAGAGGAGCTGACGGCTGCCAAAGCGCTGCTTCCCAGAAAGTTTCCTACAATGAGAGAATCGGCAGTATTATAAAGCTGCTGAAAAAGATTCCCAAAGAAAAGAGGAATAGCGAAAGTGATGATTCTCTTCCAAATGGGACCGCTTGTCATAAGAGTTGCAGAAGAATGATTATCCATATGTAAATACCTCCAGCTAAAAGCCTAATCTGGATATTTCTCCTGATACGCTCAGAGAACCCAAGATTAGGCTTACTGCTTTAAGTATATAAAAAGCAGTAAGGAAAAGCAAGACAAAAACAGGGAATCAGAGTTATAATAAGAGACAAAGCGAGAGAAAAGAGAGGTGTGATCATGTATCTGTCTGATTTACATATACATTCCAGATTTTCCAGAGCGACCAGTAGGGAAGGGGATCCGGAGCACTTGGAGCTGGCGGCGCGAAAGAAAGGGATCCATATTATAGGAACAGGTGATTTCACACATCCTGCGTGGCGGGAGGAACTGAAAGAAAAACTGATTCCTGCAGAAGACGGGCTGTATAAACTTAAGGAGGAGTATAGGATCAAAGATGAGTCTGTACCCGATCATATGGAACCCAGATTTGCAGTCACCGGGGAGATCAGTTCTATCTATAAAAAGAATGAAAAAGTGAGAAAGGTACACAGTCTTCTGATTCTTCCGGGGCTTGAGGAGGCGGAACTTCTCGCCGGGAAACTGGAGACCATAGGAAATATTCATTCTGACGGAAGACCTATTTTGGGACTGGACTGCAGAGACCTGCTTGAAATTATGCTGGAACTTGTTCCGCATGGGATTTTTGTACCTGCCCATATCTGGACGCCGCATTTTGCCATGTTCGGAGCCTTTTCAGGTTTCGATTCTGTGGAAGAATGTTTCGGAGATCTGAAAAAATATGTACATGCGGTGGAGACAGGGCTTTCCTCTGATCCGCCCATGAACTGGAGAGTTTCGGATCTGGACGGACTCCAGCTGATTTCAAATTCGGATGCACATTCTCCGGCAAAACTGGGAAGAGAAGCCAACCTGATGGATATAGAATTATCCTATGCGGGACTTGAAAAAGCGATTCAGACAGGAGAGGGACTTTACGGAACCATAGAATTCTTTCCGGAAGAAGGCAAGTATCATTATGACGGGCACCGGAAGTGCCATATGTGTCTGTCTCCTGCACAGACCATAGCGTACGGCGGAGTCTGCCCGGTCTGCGGGAAAAAAATTACCATAGGCGTGGAACACAGAGTGGAAGCACTTGCAGACCGTCCGGCAGGCTATGTTCCCCAAAATGCAAAACCCTTTGAAAGTTTGGTGCCCCTGCCGGAACTGATTGCCTCATCCACCGGACGATCCGCTGCCAGTGCAGGGGTACAGCAGCAGTATGAAAAGCTGATCACCAGACTGGCTCCTGAGTTTGAGATCTTAAGGAAAGTTCCTATAGAGGACATCAGGAAAGAAGCCGGCTTCTTTGTGGCAGAAGGAATCCGCAGACTGCGGGAAGGCAAGGTGGACCGCCATCCCGGATTTGACGGGGAATACGGCACCATCCAGCTTTTTAAACCCTATGAGCTGGAAGATACAGAAGGACAGATGGATTTTTTTGACAGCCTTGGAATCAAGCAGGAAACAGAAGGAGAAAAAACGGTATTTCCAGATAGAAAGGTTCAGGATAAGCGGGAAAAGCAAAGCCCTGAACAGGAACCAGAAAAAAGAAAATCAGAAGTACATCAAAACAAACAGGAAACAGAGAATAAATTGAATCAAAGACAGAAAGAGGCTGTAGAAGCTCTTGATCCGGCGGTTGCGGTCATTGCAGGACCCGGAACAGGAAAGACCAGGACATTGATCTTCAGAATCCTTTATCTGATGGAGAGAAGAAAGGTAAAACCCTCTGAAATCACAGCCGTGACTTTTACCAACAAGGCGGCCCGGGAAATAAAGGAGAGGTTGAAACTCCAGCTGGGATCAAGCCGTTCTCTTCGGCAGATGCAGACAGGGACTTTTCATTCTATTTGCCTGGATTTTCTGAAAAAGCAGGGAATTGCCTTTGTACTGGCAGATCAGATGCAGACAGAAGAACTGGCAAAGAAAGTAATGGAAGAATATGAAATTAAGGGAAGCGTAAAGCAGTTTTTAAATGAAATTTCCCTAAGGAAAACAGCACAGGCGCTTCACCAGAAAGCGAAAATTTCAGAAGAAGCATTTTCTGCCTACGAGAACATGCTGAAAGAAAAAAACGTAATGGACTTTGATGATCTGATTATCAGAACCCTGGAAATCTTGAGAGAAAACCGCGAGACACAGGAGACGATGCCTGAGTTCCATTACCTTATGATCGACGAATTCCAGGATATCAATCCTGTGCAGTATGAACTGATCCGGGAATGGAGCAGACATACCCGGGAATTATTTGTTATCGGAGATCCCGACCAGTCTATCTATGGATTTCGTGGTTCTGATGCGGGATGCTTTGAAAAGCTGAAGGAAGACAGACCGGAGCTGAGAACAATCCGGCTGACAGAAAATTACAGATCTTCCGGAGAGATTATAAGAACCTCCTTGAACCTGATCTCTCATAACCCGGGGGATACTAGAGAACTTGAGGCTCTTTGCGGGGAGGGAGAAAAAGTTAGAATCGTCTCCTGCGGCAGTGAAATGTCAGAGGCGATCTTTGCAGCAAAGGAGATCAATCGTCAGGTAGGCGGGATTGATATGATCGATACAGAAACAGGATTTGCAAAACAGGAAGAGAGAAAGCAGAAAAGCTTTGGGGATATCGGAATCCTTTACCGGACCCATTATCAGGAGAAGTTGCTGGAGAAATGTCTGCGTCAGGAAGGGATTCCTTATATTGTGGCAGGCAGAGACGATTTTCTGCTGGAACCAAAGGTGAGGGGAACGGTATGCTTTTTCAAAAGTATTCTGGAAGAAGAGGATCTGCTTTCACGGCAGACTGCCCTGCAGCTTTTGTGGAATCTTCCTGAAAATCAGCTGACTGCGGAAATTTTTGAAACTATGAAAATAAAATACCAGCCGATGCTGAAGCGCACAAAGCCTGAGAAAATTCTTCGTGCCTGGGCAGAAGAGATGGAGATGAAAGAAAATGAGGCAGTGGAAAAACTTTGCCATATGGCGGTATTTTATAAGAAAATGGATGAATTTCTGGAGAACCTGTCTCTTGGAACCGAAGGAGATCTGTATCGATGCGGGGGAAAAGCTTATACGTCGGATGCAGTTACCTTAATGACCCTTCATGGAGCAAAGGGCCTGGAGTTTCCGTTCGTGATTCTGTGCGGAGCAGAAGAAGGGACTCTTCCGCTGGAGGCAAAGGACGGAACCTGCAATATAGAAGAAGAGAGGCGTTTGTTCTTTGTGGGGATTACCCGTGCAAAGGAAGAGCTGGTAATTACATGGAGAAAAGCCCCATCCTGCTTTCTGGAAGAAATTTGTTCTGACGATATAAAAGAAGAAAAAACAGGGAAACAAAAACAGAAAACAGCTGTTACGCAAATGAGTCTGTTTGACTTTTTATAAAAAGTCCCTTTCTATTTTTTATACTTCTGTGGTTTGGCTGCGGCTTCCGGTCTTTTTTCCGCAGCAAAGCTGGAGAATCACCTTGAAACTTTTGCTGGGAATGCTATTTTCTTTAGAAAAATTCCTCTTTTTTATGATTTTTCCAGTTGAGTTTGTAAAAAATATATTATGATAGGAAAAGTAGAGATAATAGAGAGTTTCAAGGAGGAATTATATGAAAGAGTATAGTGATCGACTGAAATTTTTGGTACAATAAAATGGGATTTATTTATCGGAGCAACCTTCTGGATCGGACATGAATTCAAAATCGTGAAATATTAACGGGCGATAAAGCTTAAAGTGATACAGAAATCCGGTCCGTCCCTGCGTGCAGGAGAAAATACCTGGGAGTGAGTAAGCGTATGAAAAATTTGATCATATATGGAAGTCAGTATGGAACAACAAAGAGATATGCAGAAAAATTCGCCCAAATGACAGGGATTCCTGTTATAAGCTGTGAAGATATAAAAGAATTGGCAGAGTACCAGCAGATCATATATTTTGGAGGACTGTATGCAGGCGGTGTAAAAGGATTAAAAAAATTCATCAAACTATTAAAGAAAGATATAAAAGTCGTTCTTGTTACTGTTGGGCTGGCCGATGTGTGCGATAAAGAAAATACAGACAACATAAAAAATTCCATCAGACAGCAAGTGCCGGAAAGAATTATGAAGAATATGACTGTTTTCCATTTGAGAGGCGGAATAGATTATGGAAAGTTAAACTTTATACATAAAACAATGATGACACTGCTGTATAATAAGGTCAAAAATCTTCCGGAGGAAAAGAAAACAGCGGAAGTAAAAGCGATGATAGATACCTTTAACCAGAAGGTTGATTTTGTCGATTATGATTCTTTAAAACCTATTGTGGAAGAAATACAATAACCTCTGAGTTTTGAATTGAGAAATCTTGATCTAAAACTCAGAAAATTCAGAGGAGATTTATTAAAGAAGAGTGTTTAATATGTAAGGCGCCGCTGGGATATCTGGAAACAGAGGAACCTATGGAATGTACTGTTTACCGCAAAAGAGAGAACAGCAGGACGAGATGCAGAAATGGACATTATGTGTGCAATGAATGTCATATGAAAGGAATGGATGTGCTGATTGGCTTATGTCTTAAAGAGAGGTCAAAGAATCCGCTGGATATTATAGAAAAGATGATGGACCAGCCTTTTTGCCATATGCACGGACCGGAGCACCACGTAATGGTGGGAGCTGCTCTTCTCACTGCGTATCGCAATGCAGGGGGAGACATTGAGCTGGAAGAGGCATTGACTGAAATGCAGAGCAGAGGCAAAAGTGTGCCTGGAGGTGCCTGCGGATTTTGGGGTGCCTGCGGAGCAGGATCAGCACTGGAATGTTTGTCTCTATTCTTTCAAAATCCACACCGCTGACAAAAGAGCCTTTTGCACTCTCTCATCTTATGACTGCCAAAGCATTGGAGGAAATTGGACTGATCGGAGGTCCCCGGTGCTGTAAGAGAGACTCCTATCTGTCAATTCTTGCCGCTGTTGATTTTGTGCAGGAACATTTCGGGATCTCCATGGAAAAAAAGAAGTTCAGTGCAGTCGTTCTTCCGGGAATAATCAATGTATAGGAAAAAGATGTCCTTTTTTCAAAGGAAAACATGCACAGAGAGAAAGGAAGCCTGTCAAAGACACAGAGATTCAAATCTGAACATATTGTCCCGCCTTTGGTGTGGATTTCAGTACATTATCTGTTTATTGAAGGAGGAGCTTTATGGTAATCATTGATCATGAAAAATGTATTGGCTGCGGAGTGTGCGCAGAGGATTGTCTGGCATTTAATATTGAGATAGGAGAAAAAGCCAGAATAAAAAAGGAGTGTATCCAGTGCGGACATTGTGTGGCTGTTTGTCCTGCGGCAGCAGTAAGCATTCCGGAATATGATATGAAAGATATAGAAGAGTATGATGCAGAAAGTTTCTGCCTGCAGCCGGAACAGGTTCTGCACAGTATCAAATTCCGCCGAAGCGTCCGTGATTATAAAGAGAAAGAAGTAAAAAGCAGCGATTTGGAACTCCTGGTGCAGGCGGGACGTTATACAGCTACAGCAAAAAACAGTCAGAGCAACGGTTTTATATTTGTTCAAAAAGAGCTGATACAACTAAAACATATGGTTTGGGAGTATATTGATGAGATCGAAAAGCAGGAGGGAAAAGCTGCCGGAAGAGACATGCTGCCGTATTTTTCTTTTAATCGGCGCAGAAAGGCAGATCTAAAAGATGATTTTCTCTTTCGAAACGCACCAGTGGTACTTTTTATTACCTCAGACTATCTTCTGGACGCAGGACTGGCAGCCCAAAATATTGAGACTATGGCGGTCTCTGTGGGATTGGGTGTGTTATACAACGGTTATCTTGCCAGAATTGCCGATGCCAATGAGAAACTGAAAAAATGGCTTGGAATAGAAGATAAAGCTATTCGGGCATGTATGCTGTTAGGATATCCGATGCGGCATTACGTCCGAACCGCGCCCAGAAAAGAACCGGATGTGATCTGGAAATAAAAAAACGGATACCTATTAGGGAAGAAATGGAGAATTTCGGAGGGGTATATGAGGAAAGCACTGTCTGAAATGGCACTGGAAGAATTATGGGAATTGTTTCCCATAATTCTTTCTGAACATCAAAATTACTGGAGAGATTGGTACGAAGAAGAAAAACAAAAAATAAAGTCCTTTTTATATGACACAGATTTGAGAATAAGCCATATCGGAAGTACAGCAATCCATAATATATGGGCAAAACCAATTATTGATATCCTTATTGAACTTCCAGAGAATACTTCCATGACAGATATAAAGGACAGGCTTATAAATTGTGGTTATATATGTATGTCTGAAGGAAAAAACAGAAAATCCTTTAATAAAGGATATACAAACGAGGGATTTGCAGAAAAGGTATTCCACGTACATCTGCGCTATTATGGAGATAATGATGAATTGTATTTTCGGGATTATATGAATGACAATCCCGCTCTTGCAGCGGAATACGAAAGGCTGAAGATTTCTCTCTGGAAAAAATATGAGCATAACAGAGATGCTTATACTAATGCAAAAAGCACATTTGTGGAGAAATATACAACATATGCAAAAACACAGTACAGAAACAGATATGGACGAAAGTGAGAACATGATATGATCAGAAGAATGCAGAAGACAGACAGGGAGAGAGTTGCCGATATTTGGATTCACACGAATATAAAGGCACACAGTTTTATCCCGGAACAATATTGGAGAGATCATTTGGAAACAGTGAAAGAAATGCTTTTGCAGGCAGAAGTGTATGTTCATGAAGAGGAAAATGAGATCCAAGGATTTGTAGGATTAACCGGTGATTATATTGCAGGAATTTTTGTATGCAGTGAGGCGCAGTCTTGCGGCATTGGAAGGCAGCTGCTGGAGTTTGTGAAAGAAAGAAAAAAGCAGTTATATTTAAGTGTATATCAAAAAAATGTACGAGCAGTAAAGTTTTATAAAAGAGAAGGTTTTGAAATTCAATGTGAGGATATAGATGAAGATACAGGAGAAAAAGAATATTCTATGGTATGGAAACCGGAGAAAGCAATAAATAAGTTTTCTGAGTTATAGGAGGGAGGAGTCAGAGTATGAAGGTCTGGATGTCACACCGGACAAAGCAGAAAAACCATTTTGCGGTACATATGCTTTCCGGATTGTTTGGAATTTTAGCTCTGGCTTTTCTCCTGATCTTGGGAACTGCAGGTTTGATCCTTCTCACAGATGAATACAGAGAAGCAGCAGCTTTTATCCTTTGTCTTTTTATCACATCAGTGGTGATTTTTCTGGCATTCCGGCTGGGACGGAGCCAGCACAGAGACGCGACGATTTTTTGCAGAGACGATGAAGACCGCCTGTATGTATTGGATGTCCGGCAATGGAGCAGATACCGGCGGGGACTTACCGGCAGTATCCAGACGTTCGTGGAGATTGAAAAGAATCTGGAGGCGATTAAGAATGAAGTCGAAAAGGCAAACATAGTTCCTCCCGGAGCGGTGGAAATCCTGAAAGTAGAAAGTATAAAGGAACACCCCGGCTCCTATTCTCTGGTGTGCTGGATACGAAACAGTCAGGAGAAAACTGGAAAATGGACTTATCATCTTGTAAGGGGATACGAGGATGAGGAAGAATTACGGTATCTGCTGGAAAGAAAAAGGACATGGAACAATGCAGTGGAGCTTAAGGAGAGTAGAAATCCGGTTTGTATTTTTCTCAGCCTGGCAGCACTGGTAATTTTTGGAATGCTGTGTCTGGGCAGCCATCCATATTTTGGAATATTGTCCCAGGTCCTGTATTTTCCCTGCTTGGGAGGAGCGATGTTTTCTCTTTCCAGCATGATTTATTTCATTATTAAGTACCGGAGGGGAGAGTAAGGAAGGAGGAAAATCATGGAAAGATGCGAATGGTGTATTGACGGAGGAATCCTGCAGAAATATCATGATGAGGAATGGGGAAATCTCCTTCATGATGATAAGAAACATTTCGAATACTTATTAATGGAGGCTATGCAGTGCGGCCTGAACTGGACCATGATGCTGAAGAAAAGAGAAATTTTCAGAGCGTGTTTCGATGACTTTGATTATGAGAAGATTGCGCTGTATGATGAAGAAAAAATAGAAAATATTATGAACACAGATGGAATGATAAAGTCCAGAAGGAAGATTGAGGCGATCATTAATAATGCGAAATGTTTTCTGAAAGTAATCGGGAAATTTGGGAGTTTTGATGATTATATCTGGGGTTTTTCAGACTATAAGACCTTTGTCTATGTAAAGCATCAGCAGGGACAGCCAGAAGTGAGGAATGAATTATCGGATCAGGTGAGCCGGGATATGAAAAAAAGAGGATTTAAATATCTGGGCTCAATCACCATATTTTCTCATTTGCAGGCATGCGGGATCATTAATGACCATGCATGTAATTGTTATAAATATGAGAAACTGTTGAAAGAAGGAGATATCAGGTACATCCTGTGAGAACATCATTAAGTTTAAACAGGAGTGAATTCTTATACCATACAGGAAAAGGAGTAAAGTAAGGGTATGAGTGAAAAAATCTATGAATTTTCTGCTGTGATTGAGGCTGTTCCGGAAAAAGGCGGAGCATATATACGTTTTCCTTATGATATCAGGAAGGAATTTGGCAAAGGCAGAGTGAAAGTGAACGTGACCTTTGACGGAGAACCCTATTGCGGGAGCATTGTGAATATGGGAGTAAAAAATGCAGACGGATCGATCTGTTATATTATTGGAATCCGTAAAGATATCCGCAGTAAAATAGGGAAACAGCCGGGAGATAACGTCTTTGTTACAGTGAAAGAAAGATAAAATCAGTGCATTCAGATTTTTTGCTAGATAGGAAAGCAGACAAAGGGATGGAAAACGAAAAGACAAGATAGCAGAAATACGGAAAAGAGGAGAGGTTTATGCTGAAGATCAGGAAAGCTGCAGAGGAAGAATATGAGGAAGTTGTGGAGTTTTATTATGACCTCATTGATGCTCTGGCGGAGACAGAGTATAAGCCGGGATGGAAAAAGGATATTTATCCCACCCGGGAGTTCCTGGAAGAAGCAATAAAAAAGCAGGAGTTATATTTGGGCAGGAAGGATGGGAAGATTCTTTCCTGTATGATACTGAATCATTCTTGTCATGAGAATTACAAAAAGATTTCATGGAGAATACAGGCAGAGGAACAGGAGGTACTGGTGATTCATGCTCTGGGAGTACACCCTGCATTTTCAGGACAGGGGATTGCGAAACAGATGGTTCAGAAGGCGATAAAAATTGCAGAAAAGGAAAAGGGGAAAACCATTCGTCTGGACGTGCTGCAGGGAAATATCCCGGCAGAGAAAGCTTATTTGAAAATGGGGTTTCAATATTGCGAGACTGTTAAAATGTTCTACCCTGATACAGGATTGGCAGATTTCAGGCTCTTTGACTATTTGATTTGAAATGTATCTGCAGAAAGGAGCCGAGGGCAGAGATATGAAAGAGTACAGTGATATGCTGAACGGCTTAAATGACATTATAGGAAAGACCGTTACAGTAACTATTGACAGAAAAATGGGGACCTTCCATCCGCGTCACAAAAATATTTTTTATCCGGTAAATTATGGATATGTGGAGGGAATCCTGGGCGGAGACGGGGAAGAACAGGATGCTTATGTTCTGGGAGTACAGGAGCCTTTGGATAGTTTCACAGGGAAGGTGATCGCTGTGATACACCGGAAGAATGATGTGGAAGAGAAATGGGTAGTGGCACCGGAGGGGACAGATTTCACAGAAGAAGAAATCAGGAGACAGGTATATTTTCAGGAGCAGTATTTTGATTTTGACATACAGAGCTGAGAGATAAGAAACGCCAGAAAGCAAAAAGGGGATATGCAGACTACGGTACTAGAAAGGAACAGAAAGTATGAGAAAAGTGAAATTGTTTGCTGCCATGAGCCTTGACGGTTATGAGTTATGTGATCACCCACAGGGAAATTCCCTTACAAAAAGAGATTACCTTCACTTCGAAAGATCCATGTAAGCTGGCAGATACCAAAGCCTATGATGGAATTACGGATCTGATCTATATAAGACCATAAGGGGTCTATACGGAAATTCTATATGAAATGTTCCGGCAGCCGAAATGCTTCCGGGGAGAAAAAAGGAGAAGGAAATGACTGGAAGAAAGAATTTTGATCTAATTAAAAAGAATTTATGTGAGCTAGGGTACAAGGTTTCCTGCTTTGAAACAGCAGCAGAAGCAGCACAATATATGGACAGCCAGATTGATAAAAAGACCGTGGGATTTGGCGGATCTGTGACACTGGAGCAGATGGGGCTTTATGAATTGCTGGAGAAGCATAACCAGGTTTCCTGGCATCAGAGAATGCCGGAGGGAAAAAGCAGTCAGGAAGTCCGTATGGAAGCGAACGCAGCATCTGTTTATATTTCCTCTGTAAATGCTATTGCGGAAACCGGGGAGATCATTAATATTGACGGTATGGGAAATCGTGTGGCATCTATTTTTTATGGTCATGAAAAGGTTTATCTGGTGGCAGGAGAAAATAAAATTGAGAAAGATTATGATGCCGCTTTATACCGGGCAAGAAATGTAGCGGCTCCTTTAAATGCCAAGAGGCTGGGTTCAGCGACTCCATGTGCGGCAGAAGGAAAGCAATGCTTTGACTGCAAGAGCCCGGGAAGAATCTGCAGAGGGCTTTTTGTATTATGGGGCAAACCCATGGCGAGTGACTACGAGATTATATTGATACATGAAAACTTGGGCTATTAAGAAGAGCAGAAGAAAACATGTAAGATGTGAAAGACGGCGGCCCCGTGTATTAATGATACACAGGAGCTGCCGTCTGCCGGAGTTCCAGCCAGCAGAGCTGGCTGCGTTTCTTTCATCTGCCGGCGCACTGTGTCTGCCGCCGTACGGAAAGATCTGGCTGGATTATTGTTCTTTCATAGCTTCGAGGGCTCTTGCAAGCTGGTCCGGACATGAAGTTCCCCTGCCGCCGCAGTCAGTTCCCTTTAAGCGGCTGATTACATCATCCACTTTCATGCCTTGTACCAGGCTTGCGATGCCTTTGGTGTTGCCGTTGCAGCCTCCGTTGAACTTCACGGACTGGATGGTATCTCCGTCAACTTCAATCTCGATAGAGCGTGAACATACGCCTTTTGTTTTATATACAGTCATAATGATCGCCTCCTTCTATGAGTTTTACTATTCCTCATTATACCAGACCAAAATAGTAAAGTCCACTGCTGGTTTCAGACAAAACAGCTGAAAAGCTAAAATTTCAAAAGCAGTCTGGTCATAACAGGAAAAAACGTGTAGAATAAAGGAGATATGACAAAGGATATATGCCGGTATCCCCGGCAGTTATCTTAGAAGAAACAGTATGGAAGATCAGGAGATTGAGGATATGAAAGTAATCGGAATCATCGGTGCCATGGAAGAAGAAGTGGCAATGTTAAAAGAGAAAATGACAGAGGTAACTGTACATCACAAGGCTGGTATGGAATTTTTCCGTGGAAAGTTAAATGAAAAGGAAGCTGTGGTGGTGCGGGCAGGAATCGGAAAGGTGAATGCAGGGATCTGTACACAGATTCTTGCAGATGACTTTCAGGTAGATGCAGTAATCAATACAGGTATTGCCGGCTCTTTGAAAAACGAGATCAATATCGGCGATATTGTTCTTTCTACGGATACGATGCAGCACGACGTAGATGCCAGAGAGTTTGGCTATCCTCTGGGACAGATTCCGCGCATGGACACTCTGGCTTTTCCAGCAGATGAAAGGTTAAGAACGCTGGCAGCGAAAGTGTGCAGGGAAGTAAACCCGGAGATCCAGGTTTTTGAGGGAAGGGTTGTGAGCGGCGACCAGTTTATTGCAGACGCAGAAAGGAAAGCCGCCATTGTAAACAATACACAGGGCTGGTGTACAGAGATGGAAGGCGGAGCCATTGCTCAGGCCGCATACCTGAATCGAATTCCATATCTTGTGATCCGCGCTATTTCAGATAAGGCAGATAACAGTGCCCATGTGGATTATCCTACTTTTGAAAAACAGGCCATCCAGCACAGTGTAAACCTTGTGGAGAGCATGATGAAAGAGCTGCAATGACGCCGCAGGAGGTAATTTGTCGAACGATTTTTGTTTTCAAACACAGATGGGTGCTATATAATATTCTCATAAACACGGCGGGACATGCTGTCCGTGAAAAAAGAGCAGACAGGGCAGGGAAGAGGTTCCTGCCCTTTGCCGAAAATGAGGAGGAATTATGGAGCACCTGTTTTTTTATTACGGTTCCTGGCTTATGGGCGTGATTTGCCTTGTAAGCACGCTGGCAGTCTACAGCAGCAACAAAAGAGTTCTGAGAGATTTGAAAAATCCCTGGGAGACAAAGAACAAATGGCTGGAAAGTTTTGTACAGGAGCACCAGAAACTTTTAAGAGAGAACACAGAGATACATAATCCTTCCGTGTACGTTATCAGAAGAATGAGAGGACGAAAGATAGGACCCTGGAATATCCGACAGGTAAAAGGAATTTCCTGGGGCGCTTTGTTCCTCTCTTTTTTGTTTATGGCGCTTCATATCGCTTTGACCGTAAAAAATCAGATTACTACAGTCCGCCTGCCTGTTCTGGGGGAACAGGCTGCGGTGGACAGTGCTGTGATCACGGGAGCAGGAATGTTGATTTTTCTCCTTGGAGTGCGTATGCTGACAGGATCAGGATATCAGGAAGAAGTGATGGAGACAAATCTTTTGGATTATGTGGAGAACCGATGCTCCAGAGAAGCGGCAAAGATCATTCCCATGGAAAGCAGCAGGGCAGTAACGGCTGCAGCCAAGGAGAAACGGGGAAACCGCAAAAAAGAAAGTGCTCCTTCTGTTAAAGCAAAAGAAAGATCAAAGGAACTGGGGAGAGAGCAGGAAAAAGAACAGGAAAAAGAGCAGATTGCCCGTCAGCTGGAGCAAGGAGTTCTTGAGGCTGCGGCATCTGACAGCCGTTACAGTCATCTTCTCAACAAAGAAGAGAAGGCCATTGTAAAAGATGTGATACGAGAATTTCTGAGTTGATCATCTGTGTTGAGTATGCTGAACCAGAGGATAAAGAGGGAGGGGAAAAAGAAATAGAAAATGAGAATAGATCATGCCGGACTTGAACGGCAGACAGGAGTGCGGCAGCCGTGTGTCAGAAGACGGCTGCCGCATTTTACCTGTACTGTATTTATAAATGTGTCAAAGGTACCAAGAATATATGTATTTATCAGATCCTGCCTGAGTCTTAATCGGTTAGGAAAGCTTCCAGAGCCTTTGCGGCTGCTGCCTCGTCATTGCCTTCTGCAGTGATGGTCAGTACAGTACCTTCTGATAATTCAAATGCCATGACTCCCATAATACTTTTGGCGTTCACCTGTTTTGTGCCATAATGCAGCAGGATTCTGCTCTGGAACTGACAGGCGGTGCGAACCAATTCAGAAAATGGACGGTCATAGGTTTTTTCCAGGTTAACGATACATATTTGTTTTTTTACCATATGGATATCCCTCCTTCTGCTGGTCTGCATAATCATGCAAATTTCTATATAATTATATAGCAGTCCGTCTTACATTTCAATAAAAAAAATTGTGATATATCCGTATTATACGGATATGGATTATTATATTTTAAGGAAACGACGGATAAAATAGCTTATGTAGATTTGTGCAAAGGAGGACAACATGAGTATAGATTATAAATCTATTGGCAGACGTATAAAAGTTGCACGTGTTCGCCTGGATATTACTCAGGAGCGTCTTGCAGAGCAGGTCAATCTGTCACCCAGCCATCTGAGCAATATAGAGACAGGTACTACAAAGGTCAGTCTGCCCACCCTGGTAAATCTGGCAAACGCACTGCATGTTTCAGTGGACGGACTCTTAGCAGACAGTGTCATATCTTCTAAACCAGTGTTTGAGAAGGACATTCAATCTGTGCTGAGTGATTGTGATGATTATGAAATCCGTGTCATTGCAGATATAGCTGCTGCAACGAAAAAGACCCTCCGCAAGGACGCGAAACTTAAAAAAGCATGCAATATACCGGGCTGATCCTGCTGCCTGCGGGACCAGCCCGGTATACTTTTAGTCCTCTTCTATAATCTGAAGTTCAAGATAATCAAAATCTATGATTTCTATGAAATTATCCTGAGAAAACCGCACTTTGGAGAAACGCTGAAAATCTGAAATATTAACATCCAGCCAGATGGGCGATGAAAGATCGAACTTGTGACAGATACATTCAAGGCACCGGAAGACTTTCTGGGTTCTGGTAGAGGCAGTATCGTCACAGATGACCGTGCTTTTCAGGACATGCGTGTTTTTATAAATAGTTCCCATTAACCGAAACATAATTTTTCCTTTCTCGGGTTTGATTTTGGCCGTCTCTGTTTCATTTTTCCATTATAGAAAAGAACTGCTTGCCTGTAAAGACCGGAAAAATTAAAAAATGACCGAATAGTGGGAGATGGTTGTGCAGTTTGCATAGGCAGAAGAATAAAAATCGGCGAAATGACAGGAAACCAAAGTGCTTCAGCAAGGGGCACGAATACTCACTTTAATCTTTGTGGAATTAAACTATGGAAAAAAAACACATATCAGGGTATACTTAGAACAGTTCAAAAGCAAGATGTTATAAACATTTAGGAGGAATTAAGAATGGCAAGTTTATCATTACAGCATATTAACAAAACATATCCTAACGGATTTGAAGCGGTTAAGGATTTCAATCTTGAAATCGCAGACAAAGAATTTATCATTTTCGTAGGTCCTTCAGGATGCGGAAAATCTACAACACTTCGTATGATCGCTGGTCTGGAAGAAATCTCCGGCGGTACATTAAAGATCGGTGACAAAGTTGTAAACGATGTTGAACCAAAAGACAGAGATATCGCGATGGTATTCCAGAACTATGCTCTGTATCCACATATGACAGTATATGATAACATGGCGTTTGGTCTGAAACTGAGAAAAGTTCCGAAAGATCAGATTGACAAGATGGTTAAGGAAGCAGCAAGAATTCTTGACCTGGAAAAATTATTAGACCGTAAACCAAAGGCTCTGTCCGGTGGTCAGAGACAGCGTGTTGCTATGGGACGTGCTATCGTTCGTGAACCAAAGGTATTCTTAATGGACGAACCTCTGTCAAACCTGGATGCTAAACTTCGTGTTCAGATGCGTACTGAGATTTCTAAATTACATGAAAGATTAGGCGCTACTATCATCTATGTAACACATGACCAGACAGAAGCTATGACACTGGGTACAAGAATCGTTGTTATGAAAGACGGTGTTGTACAGCAGGTTGATACACCACAGACATTATACAATTCACCATGCAATCTGTTCGTTGCAGGATTCATCGGATCTCCTCAGATGAACTTTGTAGATGCAACTGTACATGTAAAAGGTGAAGATGTTCAGTTACAGATTGGAAAGACAACTCTTCATGTACCTGCTTCCAAGAAGAAAGCTCTTATTGACGGCGGATACAATGGAAAGACAGTTGTTATGGGTATTCGTCCAGAGCATGTATATGATGATGAAGCTCGTATCCAGGCATTCCCGAACAGCATTATGGAAGGTAAGATTACTGTATACGAATTACTTGGTGCAGAAGTTTACTTATACTTCGATGCTGAAGGATTTGCTATGACAGCGAGAGTTAATCCTCGTACAACAGCAAGAACAGGCGATACAGTTAAATTCGCACTGGATATGGAAAAAATCCACATCTTTGACAAAGAAACAGAACAGGTTATCACAAACTAAGATTTTGTTTCACAGATCAGAAAATCACCCCTGCGGTAAAACCGCAGGGGTTTTTGTGTAGGAAAACAGACGGAGCAGAGAAATCCCGGATACATACGTGATCCCTGCCTGGTGTTCATCAGATGTTCAGCAGCTCAGAACAAGGCAAGGTAGGATTAAAGTTATGTTTTATGCTTTTGATGGAATGTGAGGTCAATATGTAGTCCCTGGGAAGCTGACGCGGGGAAAACCCCGTGATATCTTTAAAGACCCGGTTAAAGTGACGTATAGTGTCAAAACCGCACAAAGAAGCTATTTCGGTGACAGACAGATTTCTGTCATTGTGGTTTAAGAGCTGTATAGCTTTTTCCAGCCGGATGATGTTCAGGTACTGGGAAAAGGTCATTCCGGAAATATTTTTAAAAAATTTGGAAAAATAGGGCTTGGAAAGCCCCATAAAACTGCAGGCGTCTTCGAAAGTAATGTAGCTGCATTTTTCTTCTATTTCTGCCAGAAGATTTTTATAACTCAGGACAGCACTGCTGTCACGGGATTTTTTAGGCTCTGACAGTGATTCCCTGCGAAAAATATCAATCATCAGGCTGGTGACAAGACAGTTGGCTTTCATATCGTGAAACGGCTTTTTTTCGCGCAGTTCTTTTTTCAGCGCCTTATATACTTCAAAAACATCGGATGTATAAGAAAGGATCGGTGACATCAGCTGAAATCCGCGGGGAGAGATATCTGTAAGCAGGGAAGCGTCAAACATGATAATGCCGGTAATACTGTCCTCAGCAGCTTTGATATAGTGAATCTCACCGCTGTTGATAAATGCGCAGTTCCCTTGAGAAAGATGATAAGGAGTGTTGCTGTGGGAAACAGTCACTTCTCCTGAATCTGCACAGATAAGCTCACATTCCAGATGCCAGTGGGGAAGGTTATGAAGGTTTCTGTATCCGCCTGCCCAGACACCCATTTTGCCGCAGCTGTCTCTTTGCTCAAAATTTGCCAGCATAATCTTCGTCCTCCCTTTTAAACGAATAATTAGTACCCCATGTTCCGTTGCTTGTATATAAAAGCATGCGTCAGGGGCATTCCTCATAATTTACTTTATCAGACAAATGAATAAATGTCCAGAAACAGGCAATAGATTTCTTTCTTTTTCCTGCAGGTAAGTTATACTGGATTTATAGCAATGAACGTTTCAAAGAAAAAGCAGGAGGATGAGAATATGTTGGAAATGAAAAATTATAAATTCTGGTTCTGTACAGGCTCACAGGATTTATATGGGCAGGAATGTCTGGATCATGTGGCAGAGCATTCTAAGATTATGGTGGACAGACTGAATAAGTCAGGAATTCTTCCTTATGAAGTAGTATGGAAGCCTACTCTTCTTACAAATGCGATGATCCGTCAGACTTTTAATGAAGCAAATGCAGATGAAAACTGTGCGGGAGTCATTACCTGGATGCACACCTTTTCACCTGCAAAATCTTGGATTCTGGGACTTCAGGAGTACAGAAAACCACTGCTTCATCTGCATACACAGTTTAACAGAGAAATCCCCTATGACACTATTGATATGGATTTTATGAATGAAAATCAGGCAGCTCACGGAGACAGAGAGTACGGACACATTGTAAGCCGCATGAGGATTGAACGTAAAGTAATCGTGGGATTCTGGGACGATAAAGAGGTTCAGGAAAGAATCGCATCCTGGATGAGAACTGCTGTGGGCATTATCGAGAGCAGCCATATCAGGGTTATGAGAGTTGCTGATAATATGCGAAATGTAGCAGTGACAGAGGGGGATAAAGTTGAAGCTCAGATTAAGTTTGGATGGGAAGTGGATGCTTATCCCGTAAATGAGATTGCTGAGGCAGTAGAAGCTGTTTCAAAGGCAGATACAGATGCCCTGGTGGAAGAATATTACAGTAAATATGACATACTTCTGGAGGGAAGAGATCCGGAAGAATTTAAGAAACATGTGGCGGTACAGGCGCAGATTGAAATCGGATTTGAGCGGTTCCTGGAAGAAAAAAATTATCAGGCGATCGTTACCCATTTCGGCGATCTTGGATCTTTAAAACAGCTTCCGGGACTGGCTATTCAGAGGCTTATGGAAAAGGGATACGGCTTTGGAGGTGAAGGCGACTGGAAGACTGCTGCAATGGTCCGCCTGATGAAAATTATGACTCAGGGTAAAAAGGATGCGAAGGGAACTTCTTTTATGGAAGATTACACTTATAATCTGGTTCCCGGAAAAGAGGGAATTCTGGAAGCTCACATGCTGGAAGTCTGCCCTACCATTGCGGAAGGACCTGTCAGCATCAAGTGCCAGCCGCTTTCTATGGGAGACAGAGAAGATCCGGCAAGGCTGGTATTTACCTCCAAGACAGGAAAAGCTGTTGCAACTTCCCTCATCGATTTGGGGGACAGATTCCGCCTGATCATCAATGATGTAAACTGTAAGAAAGTAGAGAAGCCAATGCCCAAACTTCCGGTAGCGACTGCATTCTGGACACCGGAACCAAGTCTTCAGACAGGGGCAGAAGCATGGATTCTCGCAGGCGGCGCTCATCATACAGCATTCTCCTATGACCTGACTGCAGAGCAGATGGGGGACTGGGCAGCTGCTATGGGAATTGAGGCTGTTTATATTGATAAGGACACGAATATTCGCGGGTTAAAAAATGAACTTCGCTGGAATGAGGCAGCATTCCGTCTGAATCTTTCATAATAAATATAAGTCAGAAATTTACAGCCGCAGGCTTATGGAGACAGGCCTGCGGCTGTAACAATTTACCAAAAAATCATAGAGTTTTCCCTGGGTTTAGTTGATATTTTTTTGAAAATCATGTATGATTAGGAATAGAAAGTTTCAAAATCGTGTTGAAAGAATACCAAAGGAGAGCAGAATATGATTTCAAGCCAGGTAATACAAAAGACATTGGATGAGTTAAGAGCAATTACAAGAATAGATTTATGTGTCATGGATGTTGATGGAAAAGTAAATTCCAGTACATTTTCTGTGGAGAATGAAGATTTTGGAGATGTGAGAAGTTTTGTGGATTCCATGGCAGACAGTCAGGTGATCAGGGGATATCATTTCTTTAAAATCTATGACAATCAGTCTGTAGAGTATGTGCTCATTGCAAAAGGCGGAAGCGAAGACGCGTATATGATCGGCCGTGTAGCGGTGGCGCAGATTCAGAATCTCATTGTGGCATATAAGGAAAGATTTGATAAATCTAATTTCATTCAGAACCTGATACTGGATAATCTCCTTCTGGTGGATGTATACAACAGAGCAAAAAAACTGCATATTCCGGTGGAGGCAAAGAGAGTTGTCTTTCTGATTGAGACTAAGAATGAAAAAGATCAGGATTCCATGGAAATTCTGAAAAATCTTTTTATCTCCAGAACAAGTGATTTCATCACAGCCATCGATGAGAAAAATATTATTATTGTAAGACAGCTGGAAGAAAACGATGATTACGAAAGCATTGAGGAGATTGCCAAAATGATCGTGGATATGCTGAATGCAGAGGCCATGTCCCAGGTACGTGTTTCTTATGGAAATGTGATACATGAGATCAAGGATGTTTCCCGCTCATATAAGGAAGCGAAGATGGCTCTTGATGTAGGTAAGATCTTCTATGTAGACAAGAATATTGTGGGATACAATAATCTGGGAATCGGCCGTCTGATCTATCAGCTTCCCATGCCTTTATGTGAGATGTTTATGAAGGAAGTGTTTGGAGGAAAGCTGCCGGATTCCCTGGATGATGAAACTCTGAATACTATTAACAAATTTTTTGACAATAACCTGAACATTTCAGAGACATCAAGACAGCTTTTCCTGCACAGAAATACGCTGGTATACAGACTGGAAAAGATTCAGAAGAGTACAGGACTCGACATTCGTGTATTTGATGATGCCCTGACCTTTAAGATTGCGCTGATGGTTTCCAGCTATATGGAATTTATGAAAAAACAGAATTAAGAGAACAGGCGGTGCGCAAAGCGTTCCGCCTCTATTTTTAAAAGTAAATTGTATAATTGTATGCAATTAATTTACTTTGATAAAATACTTGCTTTTTAAAGCAATAAAATTTATAATGATAGAAGATAGTTTCAGTGAAAATCAGGAGGAATGTTATGATTAAACTTTATGAAGGCGGAACATGGCTTTTAAATGGAACAGAACTGATCGCCGACGGACCGGAAGCGGCTGCGGCTGTGGAACATAAAACAGGAAAAAAAGCAGACAGACAGGAAGCAGCAAGAAACACCATTGCTTATTCTATTTTAAAAGAGCACAATACATCAGGAAATATGGACAACCTGCAGATTAAATTTGATAAGCTGACCTCCCATGATATTACTTTTGTGGGGATCATCCAGACAGCAAGAGCATCAGGGCTTGAGAAATTTCCCATCCCATACGTGCTGACTAACTGCCATAACTCTCTGTGTGCCGTTGGAGGGACGATCAATGAAGATGATCACATGTTCGGACTGACCTGCGCAAAGAAATACGGAGGCGTATATGTACCTCCTCATCAGGCAGTTATCCATCAGTTTGCAAGAGAAATGCTTGCCGGGGGCGGCAGGATGATCCTCGGTTCTGACAGTCATACCCGCTACGGCGCGCTGGGAACCATGGCAATGGGAGAGGGCGGACCGGAGCTGGTAAAACAGCTTTTGGGAAGGACTTATGATATTAAATGTCCGGAAGTCATCGGTGTATATCTCACTGGAAAGCCGGTGCCGGGAGTAGGTCCTCAGGATGTGGCACTTGCCATTATCGGAGCTGTTTTTGCCAATGGCTATGTAAAAAATAAAGTTATGGAATTTGTAGGTCCGGGCGTGGAAAACTTAAGTGCGGATTTCAGGATTGGTGTAGATGTTATGACAACAGAGACCACCTGTCTGTCCTCTATCTGGAAGACAGATTCTGTAATCAAAGAGTTTTACCAGATCCACGGAAGAGAAGAAGAATATAAGGAGTTAAATCCGGGAGCGGTTACTTACTATGACGGTATGGTTTATGTGGATTTAAGTCTTGTCAGACCTATGATCGCTATGCCCTTCCATCCCAGCAATACCTATACGATTGAAGAACTGAACAGTAACCTGATGGATATCCTGGATGATGTGGAGAAGAAAGCCCAGGTCAGCCTGGATGGAAAGATTCCCTATACACTGAAGGATAAGGTAAAGGATGGAAAATTATATGTGGAACAGGGAATTATTGCAGGCTGTGCAGGCGGCGGATTTGAAAATATCTGTGACGCTGCGGATATCTTAAGAGGAACAAGCATTGGTTCGGATGCTTTTACACTGAGCGTATATCCCGCAAGTACTCCGATTTATATGGAGCTGGCAAAGAACGGTGTACTGGCAGACCTGATCCAGACAGGAGCAGTTGTTAAGACTGCATTCTGCGGACCTTGTTTCGGAGCCGGAGACACGCCGGCAAACAACGCATTAAGTATTCGTCATTCCACCAGAAACTTCCCAAACAGAGAAGGATCCAAAATTCAGAATGGGCAGATTTCTTCTGTGGCTCTTATGGACGCCCGTTCTATTGCGGCTACAGCAGCTAATAAGGGACGCCTTACACCAGCGACAGAATATGCGGGAGAGTACAGAAAACCGAAATATTATTTCGATAAGACAATTTATGAGAACAGAGTCTTTGACAGCAAGGGAAAGGCAGATCCGGATGTGGAAATACAGTTCGGTCCTAATATTAAAGACTGGCCGGCTATGCCCGCACTGACGGAGAATCTGGTGCTGAAAGTGGTTTCTGAGATTCATGATCCAGTTACTACAACGGATGAATTAATCCCCTCAGGGGAAACCTCATCCTATCGTTCTAATCCTTTGAAGCTGGCCGAGTTTGCTCTTTCAAGAAAAGATCCGGATTATGTAGGGCTGGCAAAAGAAATACAGACCGCAGAAAAAGCAAGAGAAAAGGAAGAATGCCCGGCATGCACACTGGAAGAATTAAATCCTGTATGGTCCAGGATTAAAGAATTTTACCCGGAATCAGACCGTTACACTACTGGTATAGGAAGTACGATTTTTGCGGTAAAACCAGGCGACGGCTCTGCCAGGGAACAGGCTGCTTCCTGCCAGAAGGTGCTAGGGGGCTGGGCAAATATTGCCAATGAATATGCTACTAAACGATACCGCTCCAATTTGATCAACTGGGGTATGCTTCCCTTCCTGATTCCAGAAGGTGACCTGCCCTTTAAAAAAGGAGACTATTTGTTTATTCCCGGGATCAGAAAAGCTGTGGAGGAAGGCAGAACGGAGGTAAAAGCATATGTAGTAGGGGATACGCTCAAAGAATTTACTTTGGGTCTGGGAGAAATGACAGATGACGAAAGAGAGATTATTTTAGAAGGCTGTCTGATCAATTACTACAGAGCAGGAAAATAATAAAAATATCTGTGAGACAGAAAGTATAAAAGGTTCCGGTGCACCTAACAAACAATGCACCGGAACCTTTTTTAATGCTTCAGCTTATCTAAAACCTTCCGTACCGGAGAAGTCATTTTCCAGCAGGTGGAGTTTATGATAATATCCAGGGAAGCTTCCGCCTGTTTTAAGTTCTTTAGGAGCTTTTCTGATTCAGCAGAAAGAGCGGCATTCTTTTGTGAAAGCTTCGTATATTCCGTTTCCAGTCTTTGGTTTTCGTTCAGCAGGTTTTGATTTTCTTCCGTCAGTATGTGATTGGAGTCTGCCAGAATGTTATTGTCTGCCAGGAGCTTTTGGTTATTAGCCAGAAGAATCGAGTTGTCATCCAGTACCTTTTTTATATTGGAAACAGCATCCTGAGTGAAAGGATCATAGAAAAGGGGATTTCCGTTTTCCCTGTAATACTCTATGGGGGTGTAGTGATAAGTATGGATCAACACATCCGCTGTTTTTTCGTTTTCCAGAAGGCGGGCAAGGCGCCGGAGTCCAAGCACAGGCTGTTTTTTTCCGTTTATAGAGAAGCCGTCCAGAAGCAGAAAAGCTTTTTCGCATTCCAGTTCCTCAGGGGATGCCGCATTTTTTTTGCGGAAGAGACCACCAAAAGCAGAGCAGAAAAGAGATGGTGTGATATCATCAAAAAAAGACTCTCTTATCATCATATATTCATTGTAAAAACGTATGGTATCGGTCTCTGACTGAGAGCTGGTATTTTCCTTTTCCGTATGAATAAACCTTCTCAGTTTTGTCAGGTGATCTTCCAGAAAAAACAGAGGATAATGTTTTGCAATACGCACCCAATAGTCAAAATCATGGAGCTGCCGGTAGGCAAGATGAAAGCCCCCGGTTTCCTGCATGACAGCAGATTTCATCAGTACAGAAGAATGGGTGAAACGGTTTCCTTCTGCAAAGAAATAACGGAGAATCTCTTCCTGAGACATGTTGGGCTGATTGAGCAGTCTGTACAGAAAGTAAACATTTTCCATGTCATTGATGAGATTACCTTTCTCATCAATCAGGTCCGTTCCGGTAAAGCAGATCTGACAGGCGGGATTCTTTTTCATATATGCCAGCTGCTTTTCCAGTTTGTCAAAAACCCACAGGTCATCACTGTCAATTCTGGCAAGATACTCCCCTTTTACTTTGGAAAATCCATAGTTTGTAGCATAGGAAATATGCATATTCTTTTTCATAGGATAGAATTCTATCCTGGAGTCGCTTTCAGCGTACTTTCTGATGATGTCTCCGGAGGAATCTGTGGAGCCGTCATCAACAATAATAAACTGTATGTTTTTATAGCTTTGGTTTAAAACGCATTCAATACTCTGTGCGATCAGATCTTCCTGGTTATAATTTACCATTAAGACAGAAATGTATGGATTTTCCATTTTGATCTCCTTTACTGTTTTTTATTGCAGTGCCATAAATCTGCTCAAGACAGCGGCACAGGCAGCGCGGCTGGACTTCCCCTGGGGATCAATGGCACCGGTGCTGCCCTGACCGGTGATGATTTTTTCTGCAACAGCCCACTGCATGGCTTCTTTGGCAAAACCACTGACTTTGGAGGCGTCAGGGAAGCCGGAGAGGTTGTTTCTTGCAGAAGTATCCATCCCCATATATTTTGCATATCGATAAAGCATAGTCACCATCTGTTCCCTGGTAAGTGAATCGACGGGACCGAATTTACCGTTTTCGTACCCGGTGATTACAGAAACACTGTTTGCCCAGATGACAGGTTTTGTATAGAACTGGCCGTCACCTACGTCAGGAAAGACTTTCTTGTAAGAAACAGAAGGACTTCCAGCCATCCGATATAAGGTGGTGGCAAAGTGGGCGCGGCTTAAAGTAGTGGCCGGTTCAAACATTCCGGTATCCATACCTGTCATGATACCCTGGTTTTTCATATCAACAACTACATCGTAGTACCAGGAGCCGGGATTTACATCAGGAAACGGTGATGTCTGAATGCTGACATCTGTACCGCGGTTTACAACAGTAACGTAATCACTGTGAATGTAGGCATACATAGATCCAATATTGTAGTTTCCACTGGAAGTATTGATTGAGGTACGTGTGCTGTTTAATACAGGATCGCTCTGGATGCGGTAAAATCCGTTTTCCGGGGATGACTTCATAATCAGGACAGAAGAGCATACCTGGGAACCCGTTTTATACAGGAGTGTTGAGTTTGTTGAACTTTGGGAGCGTATATTTACATCAGCAGAGTCTGTTTTGATTCCGATGGTGTATTTTCCTGCATCACTGCCCCCGCATCTGCTGTCGAGCTGCCAGGCTATGGCTGCTGCTTTTTCTCCCCAGTATGGGTCAGAAGCATATTTGACATTGATCCCGCTGGCTTTATTGCCAAGAAATCCGCCGAAATACCGCCAGTCAGTAGAATCCAGATACCCCTTGGAAAGCCAGGTTTCAGAAAACTGCCGGACACATTCATCAATGCTGGGATAGTAGGAAGCCTTATCCGGATCAGCATCCACGGCATTCAGTCCGAAGAGGTTGTTTCTGTTTACTGCATAGTCACTTTTTCCCCATCCGCTTTCGTTTGCGGCGATTCCTGCCATCAGGAGGGCGTTGGTGCCGTATGTATTCTGGTATTTTATCATAATGGAGCCGATATTATTCATTTTAGATCCGGAGGAATTGGCCTGTGCATTTATGGCAGCACTTAAGCTGTCTGCAGAATAGCTGGTTGTACTCCGGAAAGGAAGATACTGGAAGTAATTGTAATAAGGATTAGATGCATTTACGGCATGACTTCTGGTTCCTGCCTTATAATCTGCCTGCATATTTCCGTAATTAGATGCTGTGTAGAAATAATGTCCGTCATAGCTGTAGTATTTGGTGCCTTCAGACAGATAAGAAGGTGCGTAACCATTTCTCAGTACACTGGGGTAAGCGTTTTTCTTTATATTTGTTGTTACATAATGGTACAGCCATCCGCCGGAGACCTGATAATAGCTGACTGAAGCGGCGGATGAGGCCTGTACGATCTGAACTTTGGAAGCAGCGACCGTTCCGGTAACCCCTGAGAGCATAAATTTAACGTTATTGGAACTGTCTCTTCCGAGATACGCTGCATCTGCAGCGTACTGTCCGTTTACATAACCAGATTCACCGGTGATGGAATCGGTATATTGGATAACAGAGTTTGTTCCGGTATTAAAATTTACGAGATATCCTTTCAGAGAGGAAGCAGAGTAAGCGGAAGGAGCCGCAGATTCGTCATACTGGTCTGCCATGGGCAGGTCAGGTATAGTACCATCTTCTGATTCAACTTCATAAGTATTTCCATTTTCGTCCATGGCAGTTAATGGGGTAGTTGATTCATCCCGTTCTCCATAGAAGCCTTCCGGTGTTTCATCAGCCCGGACAGCAGAAGGAGTGCAGAAAATTCCTGCCAGAAAAAGCAGGAAAAAAGCTGCTGCGGAGAAAAATCTTTTCAATCTTTTGTTCATTATAACCTCCTTAAGTAACGTTGAATTTATGGGGGAGAATGCTTCTGTCCCCGACAGTGTGATATATAAGTATGCTTTTTGCTCATTATAACATAAGACCACTATGTTTTCACCTGGAATTATGAAGAAATCTTTACAGGAGTTTTGTGGAAATTTAAAAAATAAAGAAGAATGTCGTTTTTATGATGTTTTTGTGATATATTTAGGGATATTAATATTACTGCGATGATTTAATGGAGAGAAAGATATGAAAAGAGTATTTATTCATGCGTTTATGGCAGGAAATTTAGGAGATGATCTGATGGTCAGGATCCTGTGCGGCAGGTATCCGAAAGTCCATTTTTTTGTTTTTGCGGACGGTTCTTACCATATCCGGTATAGAAATATTAAAAATCTCACAGTGTTTGCCCCCGAAGACAGGAAAACCCGGATCCTGAACCGGTGGATCAAGAAACTGACAGGAAAAGAGGACGGAGTACGGAAGCTTTTGTTAAAGAGCTCTCATGCAGCTGTACATATAGGAGGCTCAGTTTTCGTGCAGCACCTGGATGACTGGTCTGGTTTTTATGCCATGGATGAACAGCTCTTGCGGCTTAGTAAGAATCTTTTTGTAATAGGAGCAAATTTTGGACCATATACGAATCCTCAGTATCATGAACAGTACAGGCAGCTTTTTAAAGGATACCGTGATATCTGTTTTCGGGACAGCCGATCCAAAGAGGAGTTTCCGGAAGCGGCTAATATCCGCTGGGCGCCGGATGTGGTTTTTAATTATAAAGAAATACCCCAGGTATCTGTGAAAAAACAAGTTCTTTTTTCGGTTGTTGATTTAAAGGAAAGGGGAGGAAAGTATCCTATCAGCCAATACCAGGACAGCTATGAAGGCTTTCTGAAAAACCTGGCAGAGGTCTTTTTAAAAAAGAGATATCATGTAAAGTTCATTTCCTTTTGCCATATGCAGAAGGACCATGAAGCTGCTGAGAGAATTCAGAAGAAAATCCCCCGGGAATTCAGAGAAGATACAGAACTGCTCAGTTATGACATGAATTTAGAAGAATGCCTGCTGGCATTTGCAGAATCAGAAATGATTGTGGGAACCAGGTTCCACAGTATTATTCTGGGAATGATGGCGGAGAAGAGGATTCTCCCTATTATTTATGACTATAAAACACGAAATATGCTCGAAGATTTTTTTGAAGAGAGGGGACTTGAACTTTTTGAGCTTGAGAATATATCTGCGGTACAGGCGGCAGAAAAGCTGGAAGGATCGGTGCCTTTTTCAGCAGAAGGAATCAGAGAAAAAGCGGCGGAGCAGTTTATGGCTTTGGACAGAATGCTTCAATAAGGAAAAGGAAGCGGCAGGCTTGAGATTTAAAAGGATGGAAAGTGTGCTGCTTTTTTAATAATATAAATTGTATATAAAATTATAAAAAATATATTTAATTTACAGCATAAACTAAATGAAAAAGAGTGAAATAAAAAAATATAATTTTTTTAAAGAAATATATTGACAAATACTAAGGGATGTAGTATTATAAACTCAACAAAAACAAAACACCAATCAAACAAAAATTACTTCATAATCATTTTAAAATTTGAGACGAGAAATCAATTTTAAAGTTGATGACAAGGTACAAAAGAAGATCACTATAAAGAAACTTTAAGTGTATGGAGAATACATAATAAGATGACAATAGTGATAAAGTACTAAGGAAAAAGGTAATCTGATCGGTGGGATGAGATAAGGAGGTTCAGTCCAATGGGAACAGATGAATCAAATTATCAATATGAGAGTGGTAAGGCATAATTCCCTTAGAAAGACCTGGAATAGAGAAAGACGAAAAGCCAGTTCCTTATATGTAAGATGAGGAAAAAGAATTTCAGGTAAATATCAAAAATGTCCTCATATTGAATATTTACCACAAAAATAATAAGAAGGTTTTGAAATATATGTAAAGAAATATATTTTAAAAGAATAAAGTACTTATATAATATTTGAAAGTATAGTAAAATCAATATGATGAGTTCTATTACTGTAATAAGCCTGTTGTATATGAAGTCGAAAAGACAAACTATACTGATAAGAAATATATAAAGAAATATTTTGAAAACATAATAGACCGAACTATTAAGTTGGAAACTTGTTATTATCCTGAATAGAAAATGATATAAAACTTTCGATAAATTCAAAATGAATTTATAATAAGGGAATTAAAAAATAAAAAATTATAATAATAGAATTATAATAATAGAATTATTAAAAAATATAAAAAAATTGAATAGTGATTGATAACAATAAAACGAAAAAGATTGCAATCAATAACTATAAAAACAGAAACTGAGAATTAAATTTTACGAAATAAATGTCAATTTATAAGTAAAAAAGAGAGGATTAAAAATTGAATAACGCAGAACATTAGGACAACCGTTATATCAAAGAAGTTGATGATATAGCGGTTGTTCATTTTTTGTGTTATACTGCATGATATCAAGGGAAAATGTTTTTGCCTCTGTGGGGCAATATTATCCATCAGCAGAAGGAAGGAAAAATGAGAAGAAGGAATATTTCTATTGAAGAACAGATTTTATATGAAGATAAGGAGATCCTTGTGTGCAGAAAGCTCCCGGGGATACCAGTACAAAGCGGACGTGTGGGAATTCCGGATATGGAAAATGCTGTAAAAAGCTATCTGGTTAAAAAGGGAGAATCTGCATATCTTGGTATTATCCATCGTCTGGATCAGCCAGTACAGGGAGTGGTAGTATTTGCAAAAAACCAGAAAGCAGCAGGAGAACTGAGCAGACAGATACGCCAGGGAGAGATGGAAAAAATATATCTTGCCGCAGTGGAAAAAATTCCCGATCAGACGCAGGGACGACTGGAAGATGAATTGGAGAAACTGCCGGGGACAAATCTGTCCAGGGTTGCGGATAGAAAGACATCTTCCAGCAAAAAAGCTGTTCTGGAATACAAAGTGCTGAAGACCCAGGGGGAAAAGGCGCTTCTGGAGATACATCTTTATACAGGAAGACATCATCAGATCAGAGTGCAGCTTTCTCATGCAGGATTCCCCATCTGCGGTGACAGCAAATACAATCCTGAAGCCAGAGAAAAAGCGGGTGAATGGCAGGAGCTTGCCTTGTGTGCGTATAAGCTCACTTTTTTTCATCCGCTTTCAAAGAAAAAAATGGAATTTACGGCAATGCCTGTTGGAAATTTTCCGATAGTATAGAAAGAACTGCTGTCTTTATACTAAGAGTAAAAAGTATATCGGAGTGAACAGCAGATGAAGGAAAAATACAAAGTTAGAATTGCAATAGCGGGAGCGGCAGTTGGAATTATTCTGGGTATAAAATACCTTTTTCCTGTGCTGCTCCCTTTTTTTATTGGGTGGATACTGGCAGAAGCAGTGAATCCTGCTGCAGAGCGTATTGCGGGAACGAGAGCAGGGAGAAAACTGCATTTGAGAAAAAGTACTGCAGGGACAGCTCTGATCCTGCTTTTTACAGTATTGTTTATCTGGGCAGTCCTCTGGGGCATGCAGAATATTTCGGAAAAGCTGGGAGACTGTATACAGCATTATCCTGAGATCCGACGTGAAGCAATGGCAATGATTGAAAGATGCTGCACAGGAGTGGAACATGTAACAGGAATCCCGGCAAAGGAGAGTACAGCTTATGTATACCGACAGATTTCCAATGCAGGAGAGTATCTTTTAGAGGAAGGAAAAGGAATGGATACAGCAGTGGCATCTGTGAAATGGTGTGTAGTGGCTGCAGGGGCAGGGATTATCGGAGTGGTGTCCGGAATTTTGTTTCTTCAGGAGAGGGAGAAAATCCTTGGATGGCTGGAAGGAAAAAAGAGCTTTCAAAAAGGAAAAAGGGTGATGCAGGGACTGTGGAAGGACTTAAAAGAATATTTGAAAGCTCAGGTGAAGATTCTTTCGGTCATATGTGGGGTATGTGCTGGAGGATTATGGATATTGGGAATAAAAGGTGCTGTGGGCTATGGGATCCTCATCGGTCTTCTGGATGCACTGCCTGTCCTTGGTACAGGAACCTTTCTGATTCCTGCGGGGATTTTTTTTCTGTTGCGGGGAGAAACCTGGCAGGGAGCCGGAATGTTTCTTCTGTATCTGGTGACTGCGTGCATAAGGCAGTTTTTGGAACCCAGACTGGTTGGAAAGCAGCTTGGTATATCGCCCCTTTTGGTGCTGCTTTCGGTTTATCTGGGGTTTTTTCTTTATGGCGGCTGGGGTTTCTTGCTGGGACCGCTTTCGGCTCTGCTTTTATATGGAATCGTGAAGGAGTGTAAGTTGAAATTTTTCTGAAATTTTTATGAACATCTGTGATTTTTGCTGGACTAATAAATAGATTCGTGTATAATGGAAGCGTAGTTAAGCGTGCAGATAAAGGATGAATAAGGCAGGTAGGAATATGAGAAAGTTATTAATTGGACTGCTGTGTCTTATGGTGGCAGCAGGTTCTCTTAGTGCCTGTGGAAGTGAGAAACAGGGAACTGATTCCCAGGAAAAAGGCGGAGCGTCTGAGACCGGAGGCGAAGAGGAAGTAAAAGAAGAGACGAAAGAAGAAACAACGGACGCAGAAAGTACCGATGCGGAGGATCAGGCAGAAAGCCAGGAGACACAGGAAGAAGAAACGGAAGAAGTGCAGGAAGAAAGTGATCTTTCAGAGGATTTAACCATGACTGCGCTTAAGGATCAGGCAGGAACCATAGATTATACTTCATTAGAAGAGCTGAACCCGGAACCGGGAAGCAGAATTGCTGTAGTAGTGAAGAATAAAAAATCTGCATACTGGTCTGCGGTGAAAGAAGGAATGGACGCAGCGGTGGAAGATCTGAATGAAAAAATGGGATATAAAGGAGATGACAGAATCCAGTTATCCTTCGATGGCCCTACAGACGAGTCAGATGTGGAGAGTCAGATTAACATCATTGATGCGGTTCTGGCAGAAAATCCGTCGGTGCTCTGTCTTTCAGCTATTGATATGGAATCTTGTACAGCTCAGCTGGAGACAGCAGCAGAAAATAGTATTCCGGTGGTGATACTGGATTCCGGTGTGGAGAGTGATCTGGTGGATGCTGTGTGCGCCACAGATAATTATGCTGCAGGAGCTGAGGCGGCAAGAAAACTTGCTGAAGCCATTGAAGGCAAAGGTCAGATTGCAGTTATGTCCCACGTGGAATCTTCTGAAACAAGCCAGAAAAGAATTTCAGGTTTTACAGAAGAACTGGAAAAAAATTATACGGAAATAGAGATTGTGAATATTTCATACGAAAATGAGGACAGCTCTCTTGCAGAGATGGCTGAAGCAGTCCTGAAACTGTATCCTGATCTGAAGGGATATTTCTGTACCAATGAAGAGGCGGCAAACGCAGTTCTTAGTGTGACGTCAGAGTCTGAAAAAGGGATTGCTGTCGTGGGATTTGATGCAGGAAGACAGCAGCAGACAGCAGTGAAAGAAGGCAAAGAGGTAGGGATGATCGTGCAGAATCCCTATGGAATGGGATATGCTACGGTAGTCGCAGGAGTCAGGTCAGATCCGGATCAATACCTGGGAAATGATAAATTTATTAATACAGGGTATCAGTGGATCGACAGTACTAATATAGATTCAGAAGAATATGCTAATTATTTATATGAGTAAAGTGGTAATGTGATTTCACTGAAATATTTAGAAGTTTTTAACAAAGCCTGAACAAAATAGACAATAAAGAAGAAAAGAGATTGTATAGAATGCATACAATCTCTTTTTTGTGTGTAGAAATGGGGGAGAAAAGACATAATAATAGCGGAAAAGCTTATAAAAAACTGTTAATAAATTGACAAAATGCCTATTCCATAGTAATATCAAGGTATGTGAAGGTGGTGATACTGTGGTAGAAGATACGATCAAAGCAATTCGTGAGACGGAGAAGAAGGCAGAAGAAATGATAGCAGATGCTAAAGCTTCGGAATC
>CALWHD010000077.1 GCA_944380235.1 uncultured Blautia sp. | reverse complement strand
GCCGTTTTGTAATTGGCGGGCCTCACGGAGACAGCGGTCTGACAGGACGTAAGATCATTGTAGATACCTACGGCGGATATGCCCGTCACGGCGGCGGCGCTTTCTCCGGAAAGGACTGCACAAAGGTAGACCGTTCCGCAGCCTATGCGGCACGTTATGTGGCAAAAAATATTGTTGCGGCAGGATTGGCAAGGAAATGTGAGATTCAGCTTTCCTATGCCATTGGTGTTGCCCACCCCACCTCTGTCATGGTAGATACTTTTGGAACAGGAAAGCTTTCCGATACACGTCTGGTGGAGATCATTAGAGAAAACTTTGATTTAAGACCTGCAGGCATTATCCAGATGCTGGACCTGCGCCGTCCTATTTACAAACAGACTGCAGCATACGGACATTTCGGAAGAAATGATCTGGATCTGCCGTGGGAAAAACTGGACAAAGTAGAAGTATTAAAAAAGTATGCTGAATAATCTTCAGAAAAAAGGACTGCCCATAACCAGGCGGTCCTTTTTCAAAATTAAGAATCTTCTCTGCCGTTAATAACCCATATAGGTGTCAGCCAGCCGGCACATCTGCTCCAGAGAGAATACACGTACATTATTTCCGGAAATAGTTTCAAATCCGCTGACAAAGTCGGATTTTGCAAACAGGACATACCATTTCCTGCTGTGAGGAAACAGACTTCCGTGTTTCTGAAGACCATAGAGAGCGTCAATGTCAATCCATTGGTCTGTCCAGAAGCAGGTTCCGAGAAGAATCTGATCTTCATGTACAGCAGCAATAGAAACGTATTCGGTCCTTTTTTTTGTGGGATGCTGTCCCCACCACATACCTGGAGCGGAAAGCGGAAAGGGAGCCTGTCCTGCCTGATCCCAGAGAACAAGAAATTCCCGGCAGATTTTTTCAAAGTCGATTTTCTGGTAATCTTCCAGGGCAGGAACTACCTGATTTTCGAAAATTTCACTGCCCAGCCCGGTTTCGATTTCTGATCTATATGGATAGACAAAGGTATACCAGAAACGGAAAACGGGATCAGAAATTTCGTAAAGAGTACGGCGGCTGCCGGAATCTTCTGTAACAGGGATTCTGCGCTCTGTCAGTCCGCAAAGCGACAAGGAAGTAAGCAGACTTCCGGCGGCACTGGGGGTCAGTCCGGTTCTGTCACAGACTTCCTGGAGTTTCTTCCGGGAACTGCCGATAGAGAGCAGAATCGTACGGATCACAGCGGAACTGGAATAGTATTCCCTGGTAAAGACCGGAGGCAGCCTGTAAAGCGCGCCGGTTTCAGTAAAAAACAGATCCCTGATGCGGTCGGTGACAGAACAGGAAGAGGGAAAATATTTCAGATATCCGGGAATTCCGCCCGTAAGACTGTAGAGAAGAAGCTGCTCTTTCATAGACATATCCGGATAAAGCCTGCGCAGCTCAAAAAAGCTGAAGGGGCGAAGGAGCAGCGGATGTTCCTCTTTTGAAGATTCTTTTTCATATTGGGAATATAGTTTACATAAAACAAAAAGCAAGTGAGAGGAATCTTCGTATCTTTTCTTCAGGGAAGCAAGAAGAGAGGGGAAGCGACGGTTTCCTGAAAGAAGATTCTGAAAATCATCCAGTATAACAGCCAGGGGTTGGGACTGCGCATATTTTGCCAGCATTCGCAGAAGTTCAGAGAACTTTTTGGCAGTCAGAAAGCCGGCATCTAATTGCCGGGCGCAGGTGTCGCGGAAAAGTATAAAATTTTCCGGATAAAGAACAGCTGCCGCTTTAAAGTAAAGAACTTTTTTACCGGAAGAAAATTCCTGGATCAGTCTGGTCTTTCCCATGCCTTCCCGGGAATAAAGGGAAACATACATTACACCCGGAAGGCAGGCAAACTTATTTAATTCTGAAAGAATATTGCCTTTGTCTAAAAACATAATTTCTCCTTATCTTTTGTTCTACTGTTCTTTATTTTAAATAGAGTTGCCCGGGAAGTCAAAGTGTTTTTTATAGAAAGTTTAGATTTGGTGCTGTTTTCTTTAGAAGAAAATGACGAAATATATGCTATAATAAATTAAGAATGTGATTCTTTTACGGTTAAGGAGAGCGATAGGAGCATGAAATTAAAGACCAAAATTATTGTTTCTTTTTTTATTATAATGCTGGAACCTCTGCTTTTTGCAGGAATTGCCCTCAATGTGTTTACAAAGTACCAGATTAAAATGTTTGAAAAGCAGTACGGAATTGAAAACCCCACATATGAAAGTCTGTATAATACAGCGGAAGTAGTGAATCATCTCACCAACGATGCGGCAGAGCAGGTAAAGAAAATCGCAGACACACAGCCCTGGAAGTTTCAGGATATTGCGTATCTGAAATCTTTGAATGAGGAACTGGATAAGATGTATTCTTACCTTCTTGTTCAGGAAGATGATGAGATCACATATTACGGAAGCGATGCATATCCGGCAGAACTGGTTCAAAAGCTGAAAGAGTACGATGATTTTAATTCTGCTTCCAATGACGGAGTCTATCTGGGAGGAAAGATTCAGGCACTGATCAAGCAGGTGAATTTTACTACAGATGATGTCCGTGACGGAAGGGTTTATATTGTTTCCAGCGTGTTTGACGTAGTTCCCCAGCTGAAAGATCTGGTGAAAAATATGATCGCGGCTGTGGTCCTGATCCTTGCCATAACAGCTCTCGGTCTGACATGGTGGGTATACAGGGGGGTGATTTCCCCGCTGGACAAGCTGCGGACAGCTACAAGGAAGATCAAAGAAGGAAATCTGAATTTCTCCATTACGCCGGAAGGCGCAAGCGAGATTGCAGAGCTGTGTGAGGACTTTGAGGATATGCGTCAGAGGCTTAAGGAAAATGCTGAGGAGAAAGTGGAGTTTGACAGGGAGAATAAGGAATTGATCAGCAATATCTCCCATGACCTGAAGACGCCCATCACTGCTGTGAAGGGATATGTAGAAGGAATCATGGACGGGGTTGCAAATACACCGGAAAAGATGGACAGATACATTAGAACCATTTATAATAAAGCCAATGACATGGACAGACTGATCAATGAACTGACCTTTTATTCCAAGATGGATACCAACAGGATCCCTTATACGTTTAATAAGATTTCAGTCACAGATTTCTTTGATGACTGCGCGGAAGACTTAAGCGTGGAACTGGAGTCAAAAGGTGTGGAATTTGCCTATTCCAACTATGTGGAACCGGGAGTCCTGGTGATCGCAGACGCAGAGCAGATTAAGAGGGTAGTGAACAATATTGTCAGCAATTCCCTGAAATATATGGGTGACGGACGCAGGAAGAGGATTAACCTCAGGGTTAAAGACGTTGGTGACTTTATCCAGGCAGAGATCGAGGATAATGGAAGAGGAATCGCGGCAAAAGATCTGCCTAATATATTTGACAGATTTTACCGCACAGACGCATCCAGAAATTCTTCTAAAGGAGGAAGCGGCATTGGTCTTTCTATTGTGAAAAAGATCATGGAAGACCACGGAGGAAAGGTCTGGGCGACCAGCAAGGAAAATATCGGAACAGTGATGTACTTTGTTCTGAGAAAATATCAGGAGGTACCGGTAAATGAGTAAGATTTTAATTATTGAAGATGAAGAGGCAATCGCTGACCTGGAGAAGGATTATCTGGAGCTGAGCGGGTTTGAGGTAGAGATCGAGCACAGAGGTGATGTGGGGCTTAAAATGGCGCTTGAGGGAGAATATGATCTGTTTATTCTGGATCTTATGCTTCCTGAAGTAGACGGCTTTGAGATCTGCCGGGAGATCCGGAATCAGAAGAATACTCCCATTATTATGGTCTCAGCCAAAAAGGATGACATTGATAAGATCCGCGGGCTGGGTCTGGGGGCTGATGATTATATGACAAAACCCTTCAGTCCCAGTGAGCTGGTGGCAAGAGTAAAGGCTCACCTGGCGAGATATGAAAGACTTATCGGGACCGGGGTTCAGGAGAATGATATTATTGAGATCCGCGGACTGAAGATTGACAAGACTGCAAGACGTGTCTGGGTCAACGGAGAGGAAAAGAATTTCACTACAAAGGAATTTGATCTTCTTACATTCCTTGCTCAGAATCCCAACCGGGTGTTTACAAAGGACGAACTTTTCAAGGAAATCTGGGCAATGGAGTCCATCGGTGACATTGCTACTGTCACAGTCCATATTAAGAAGATCAGGGAAAAAATTGAGTTTAATACAGCCAAACCTCAGTACATCGAGACTATCTGGGGTGTGGGATATCGATTCAAAGTTTGAGAGAAAAATACAGAAAAGCAGGCGGTTCGCGGAGGCGTACCGCCTGTATTTCCATAGTGCGGCAAATGCAGCAAAGCAAAAAGAGGTAGAGTATGCAGTATTTAGATGAGAAGCTGTATGAGTACAGCAGGTCGGACTTTTATCCTTTCCATATGCCGGGGCATAAGAGACAGATGAAGGCGGAAAATTTAAGAGATCCTTATCAGATTGATATTACGGAAATTACAGGTTTTGATAATCTGCACCATGCGGAGGGAATCCTGAAGGAGAATCAGGAGGCTGCAGCAGAGCTTTACGGTGCTGAGAAAACTTATTTTCTGGTAAACGGCAGTACTGCCGGAATCCTGGCGGCGGTCAGTGCCTGTACCGGGAGGCGGGGAAAGATTCTGATGGCGCGCAGCTGCCATAAAGCAGCATATCACGCAGCATATCTGAGGGAACTTTCTGTCAGATATCTCTATCCTGCGCTGGATGAGAGGCTGGGGCTTGCAGGGGGGATCTCACCTGAGGACACAGAGGAAGCATTGAAAAAAGATCCGGATATCCAGGCAGTTCTTATTACATCGCCCAGCTACGATGGAATTGTATCACCTGTGGAAAAGATTGCCCGGATATGTCACAGGTATGGAGTACCTCTGATCGTGGATGAAGCACATGGGGCTCACTTTCCTTTTCATGATTCTTTTCCGGAGTCCTCTTTGCGTCTTGGAGCGGATGTCGTGATCCAAAGTTTACATAAAACACTTCCGTCTCTGACACAGACGGCGGTCCTGCATGCCGGTTTTAAAAGAGTGAACAGAGATAAGCTGGAGCATTTTCTGGGGATTTATCAGAGCAGCAGCCCCTCTTATGTGCTTATGGGGAGTATGGCTGTCTGCCTGAGATATTTAAAGGAGCAGGGAAGAGAACAGTTTGCCCGGTACCAGGAGAATCTGCAGACAATCAGGAATAGTTTAAAGCAGATGCATTGCCTGCATCTGCTGGGAGAGGATGTGGTAGGCAGAGGGAATGTTTATGATCTTGACAGATCAAAACTGGTGATTTTTTCTGCCGGAACGGGTATGAGCGGACCGGGGGTTCATGATATACTGAGAAGAAAATATCATCTGGAAATGGAGATGGAGGCAGAGCAGTATGTTCTGGCGCTTACAAGCCTGATGGACACCAAAGAAGGATTTTCAAGGCTTGAGAAAGCATTGCTTTGTGTGGATGAAATGCTGGAAAAGCAGCAGAAGACACAGGGAGGGAAGACCGGAAGGCTGTCCATAGAATTTTCTGACGGGAGAGAAGCAGCAGCGGAAGAACAGGTATGCACCATCAGTGAGGGAATGGAGCTGCCGGGGGAAGAAATTGCGTTTGAGGAGAGCGAAGGGCGGATTTCTGCGGAATATGCGTATCTGTATCCGCCTGGAATTCCTTTTCTGGTACCTGGAGAACGGATCAGCCGGAAATTTCTGGAAAAAGCAGAAAACTTAAAAGTGAAAGGACTTATGCTTCAGGGGATGAAAGACCACAGAATGGAGAAAATTATAGCAGTGAAGGAGTAAGAAGGAAAAAGATGGGAAAGATTTTTTATATCATGGGAAAAAGTTCCTCAGGGAAAGATACGATTTACAGCAGGCTTCTGCAGGATGAGGAACTTGGGCTCAGCAATATAATCCTATATACCACCAGACCTGTCCGGGAAGGGGAGACGGATGGGAGAGAATATCATTTTGTAAAGGATGAAGTTTTCAGAGCATTTCAGGATAAGGGAAAGGTGATCGAGTCAAGGACCTACCAGACGGTTTACGGTCCATGGACTTATTTTACTGCGGATGACGGGCAGATCGATCTGGAAAAGAAAAACTATCTGGGGATCGGGACGCTGGAATCTTATGAAAATATGAAAAATTATTTTGGTCAGGAGATGCTTTGTCCAGTGTATATCCAGGTGGAGGACGGAGAAAGGCTAAAGAGAGCCATACGCAGGGAGGAGCTTCAGAAAGAACCTAAGTATGCGGAGATGTGCAGACGTTTTCTGGCTGATACAGAGGATTTTTCAGAGGAAAATCTGAGGCGTGCGGGAATTAAAATCCGCTTTGAAAATAAAGAACTTGAAAATTGTATAAAAGAAATCAAAAACTGTATACAAAAGTTGCAGTAGAGGAAAAATTTATGCTATAATGTTTGAAAGATAGGAAGGGCTGACGAATGACTGCCCTGAGATCTTTGGAAGACACAGGAATTGAGGTGAGTGCAATGCAGGAAATTGAAAAAGTATTAGGACATGAAGAGGTAATCAAACATTTGCAGAACGCAGCGGCTAGGGATGCGGTTTCTCATTCCTACATTTTTGCGGGAGAGAAAGGAAGCGGCAAGAAGCTTCTGGCAAAGGTTTTTGCTATGACTCTGCAGTGCGAACATCACGGCAAGGAGCCGTGTTTACAATGCAGTTCCTGTAAAAAGGCAATGAACCGGAATCATCCGGATATTATTTACGTAACACACGAAAAGCCGAATTCTATTGGCATTGAGGATATCAGAGAACAGCTGATCAGTGATGTTGCGATCAAACCATATACAGGACCTTATAAAATTTACATTGTAGATGAGGCTGAGAAGCTGACCGTGCAGGCGCAGAACGCTCTTTTAAAAACTATAGAGGAGCCGCCTTCCTATGCAGTGATCCTGCTTCTGGTAAATAATGGAGGAAGTCTGCTTCCCACGATTGCGTCCAGATGTGTGACGCTGAATTTTAAACCGGTGCGGGATGATGTGATCAAGAAATATCTCATGGAAGAACTTCATGTGCCGGATTATCAGGCTGAGGTCAGTGTTGCCTTTGCCCAGGGAAATGTAGGAAAAGCGAAACAGATTGCTACGGCAGAAGATTTTTCAGAAATGATGCAGGCAGCCTTCCGCATATTGAAAAAGGGAAAGGATATGGAAGTGTACGAAATGGTAGATGCCATTAAGGCTTTGTCAGAGCAGAAACATACGGTATACGAATACCTGGATCTGTTTTTGGTATGGTTTCGTGATGTCCTTCTTTTTAAAGCTACCAGAGAGATTGATGGTCTTGTATTCCGCCAGGAGTACAATGATATTAAAAATCGTGCAGACACAAGTTCCTATGAGGGGCTTGAGACCATTATCAAAGCCATTGAAACTGCCAAGGCGCGTCTTCAGGCAAATGTGAATTTTGATTTAACCATGGAACTTCTGTTCCTTACAATCAGGGAGAATTGACATGACAACAGTAATAGGAGTAAGATTCCGCAGTGTGGGGAAGATTTATTATTTCGCACCTAAGGATTTAGAGATAAAAGCGGGAGAGCATGTGATCGTAGAGACCGCAAGAGGAGTAGAGTACGGAAAAGTCGTTCTGCCCCCCAGAGAAGTAGAGGATGAGAAAGTGATCCAGCCTTTAAAAGAGGTGATCAGGGTTGCAACAGTACAGGATAAAAAAAAGGAAGAAAACAACAGGAAAAAAGAAAAGGAAGCTTTCCAGATCTGTCTGAAGAAGATCAAAGAGCATCATCTGGAGATGAAGCTGATCGATGTGGAGTATACCTTTGACAACAATAAAATCCTTTTTTACTTTACTGCAGACGGAAGGATCGATTTTCGTGAGCTGGTAAAGGATCTGGCTTCTGTCTTTAAGACCAGGATTGAACTGCGGCAGATCGGAGTCAGAGATGAGACGAAGATTCTGGGAGGGATCGGCATTTGCGGCAGAGCACTCTGCTGTCATACTTATCTTTCTGAATTTGCTCCGGTTTCTATTAAAATGGCAAAAGAACAGAATCTGTCACTGAACCCCACAAAGATTTCGGGGGTCTGCGGACGCTTGATGTGCTGCCTGAAAAATGAAGAGGAAACCTATGAGGAGCTGAACAGAAAGCTGCCTAATCAAGGAGACCGTGTGACTGCTCCTGATGGATTAAAGGGAGAAGTGCAGAGTGTCAACGTCTTAAGACAGCTGGTGAAAGTGGTGGTAGATGTAGGCGATGAAAAGGAAATCAGAGAATACAGGGCTGACGAACTGAAATTTAAGCCAAGGCAGAAAAAAGAAAAGATCCGGCTTACCGATGAAGAAATGAAGGCATTAAAAGAACTGGAAAAGGAAAAATAGAGAGGACAGGTTCATGGGCAGAGAAGAACTGATTCTGGAACATGAAAGACTGGACGACCTTCAGAACGGGTATATGCTGATACAGAATCCGGAGCAGTTTTGTTTCGGGATTGATGCAGTGCTTCTTGCGTGGTTTGCAAAAGTAAAGCCAGGGGAGAAGGTGCTGGATATGGGGACGGGCACGGGGATCGTCCCCATTTTATTAAAGGCAAGATATCCTCAGGGAAGGTATACAGGACTGGAGATCCAGGCGGACAGTGCTGAGATGGCGCGAAGAAGTGTTGCCTATAATCAGCTTGAAGATGATATTACTATAACGACAGGAGACATTAGGGAAGCCGCGTCCATTTTCGGAGGGGCTTCTTTTGAGGTGGTGACCACAAATCCCCCCTATATGATTGGAAATCATGGATTGACGGGAGAAAACATGGCAAAGACCATTGCCCGTCATGAAACTCTTTGCAGTCTGGAGGATGTGGTTCAACAGGCTTCAAGGCTGCTGAATGAACACGGAAGATTTTATATGGTTCACAGACCTTTTCGGCTGGCGGAAATCTTCCATGTAATGATCCGGCATAAGATCGAGCCCAAGAGAATGAAGCTTGTGCATCCTTATATAGACAAGGAACCGAACCTTGTTCTTATCGAAGGATCTAAAGGAGGAAAATCCAGGATCACAGTGGAAAAACCTCTGATTGTTTATGAAAAGCCCGGAGTCTATACGGATGAGATTCTGGAAATTTACGGACGGGAGAGATAAAATGGCAGGTAAATTATATTTATGTGCAACACCTATCGGAAATCTGGAAGATATAACCCTGCGAGTGCTGCGTATACTGAAGGAAGCGGACCTGATTGCTGCGGAGGATACCAGAAACAGCATTAAGCTGCTGAATCATTTTGATATAAAAACTCCCATGACCAGTTACCACGAATATAATAAGTATGACAAGGGAAGATATCTGGTGGAACAGATGGAAGCAGGAAAAAATGTGGCGCTGATCACAGACGCGGGTACTCCGGGAATCTCAGATCCAGGGGAGGAGCTGGTTACAATGTGCTGTCAGGCTGGGATTCAGGTGACTTCCCTGCCGGGAGCGGCAGCCTGCGTCACGGCACTTACCATGTCCGGACTTCCCACCAGAAGGTTTGCTTTTGAGGCCTTTCTTCCTGCGGACAAAAAAGAAAGAAAAAAGATCCTGGAAGAGCTGAAAAACGAAACCAGGACGCTGGTGCTTTACGAAGCGCCCCATCGTCTGGTGAAGACTCTGGAAGAATTGCTGGAAATTCTGGGAAACCGAAGAATTTCTGTATGCAGGGAGCTTACAAAAAAACATGAGCAGGTATTTCGCACTACCCTGGAGCAGGCGCTTAGTCATTATAGAGAGGAGACTCCAAAGGGAGAGTGCGTTCTGGTGCTGGAAGGGAAGGACAGAAAAGAACTGGAGCTGGAAGAGCAGAGCCGATGGGATGAGATGTCTGTGACCGAACATATGGATTTATATTTAAGTCATGGGATGGATAAAAAGGAAGCTATGAAAAAAGTTGCAAAAGACAGGGGCGTGAGCAAAAGGGAGATTTATCAGGCTCTGCTGTAAAGGAATAGAAGAAACAAAAGGAGAAAGCTATGGCATATCATTATCGGAAGAAAATAGAAGCCAGAAAGAGGAAAGTACGCCGGATAAAGATGATCCTTGCTGTAGACGGGATTCTGATCCTGGCGCTGGTTCTCGTGCTTATCGGCATGGGAATCAGGAAGTGGAGCCGGAGTGACGGCGCTGCCCCTGCATCAGCCAGTACCAGCGAAGATTCCGAAAACCAGGACGGGACAGAGGATTCGGAAGCGGCAAAAGCAGAACAGGAGCCGGATTCTGTTACGATTACGGTGAGCGCAGCAGGAGACTGCACACTGGGGACAGATGAAAGTTTTGACTACGAAAGTGGTTTTACAGGAATTTATGATTCTGTGGGAGACCCATCCTACTTTTTTAAAGAAGTACAGCCTATTTTCAGTCTGGATGATCTGACTATTGTAAATATGGAGGGAACGCTTACTGAGGAGGAAACCAGGGCAGAGAAGCAGTTTGCATTCAAAGCGCCGCCTTCTTATGCTGAAATCCTTACCCAGGGATCTGTGGAAGCTGCGAATCTGGCAAATAATCACAGCAGGGATTATGGAGAACAAAGTTATACAGATACTATAAACGCCCTGGACGAAGAAGGCATTACCAGCTTTGGGTATGACAGGACAGCTCTGATGGATATCAAGGGTGTAAAAGTAGGGCTTGTGGGCACCTATGAGCTGGAGGATAACCTGGGCTGCAAGGATGAAATGGTTAAAAATGTGGAGAGTCTGAAAGAAGCAGGGGCGCAGATCATTATTGTCAGCTTTCACTGGGGCGTAGAGCTGGAAACCACGCCCAATGAAGTACAAGTGGAACTGGCTCATGCAGCTGTTGACAGCGGTGCAGATCTGGTGCTTGGACACCATCCTCATGTGATCTCGGGGATTGAGGAATATAAGGGGAAGAACATTGTTTACAGTTTAGGAAACTTTTGCTTTGGCGGAAATTCTTCTCCTTCGGATATGGATTCTATGATCTTCCAGCAGACATTTACTGTGGAAAATGGGGAACTGAAAGAAGATAATGTGACAAATGTGATTCCATGTAAGATTTCCTCAGCTTATCAGGAGGGATATAACAATTATCAGCCTGTTCCTGCAGAAGGAGAAGCTAAGGATGCTATCCTTCAGAGAATAGAAGAGTACAGCCAGAATCTGTAGAGGAAAGATACCTGCGGGCAGATATGGGAGATTAATAGAAAAACGGAATAAGCCTGCGGCACAGGGCATAAAGTAAAGAGAGAAGAAAATCAGGTGAAATCTATGCTGAATATGCTCTGGGGTGCAATGCTCCTGATTGGAATTGTCTACGGAGCCGTGACGGGAAATATGGATGAAGTGACAGACGCTGCCCTTTCTTCTGCGAAAGAGGCAGTGTCTCTTTGTATATCCATGGCGGGGATCGTCGCTATGTGGGTGGGAGTTATGGAGATTGCCAAGACTTCCGGTCTGGTTGACAGGCTTACGAGGGCAATGAAGCCTTTGCTGCGCTTCCTTTTTCCGCGGATTCCGGAGAAGCACTGTGCTTTGGAATTTATTTCTGCCAACATGATCGCAAATTTCCTGGGACTTGGGTGGGCGGCTACGCCTTTTGGTTTAAAAGCTATGGAGGCGCTGGCAGAACTTGAGGAAGCCCGGCGTCAGGGTACAGCTCCAGGACCGGTGCGGAGGCCAGGCTGTGCAAGCAATGAAATGTGTACGTTTCTTATCTTAAATATTTCATCTCTGCAGCTGATTCCGGTAAACATCATTGCATACCGGAGTCAGTATGGAAGTCCGAACCCTACTGCAATCGTAGGCCCCGCCATTGCGGCTACAGCAGTGAGCACGGCGGCAGCGGTAATATTCTGCAAGATAATGGAAAAAAGAAGAGGGATATGAGCCGTTCATATCCCCCTATTTTCATTAGCCCGTTTTACGGGCGCTAAATTGTATCGATCAGATCACATCCGCTGACAATCTTATTCCAGAGATTCTCTCTCATAGCATCATCTGGATTGTGAGGATATTTATTTTCTATGGTCCAGTAAGGCAGCCGCTCCTGTTCCAGTTCCTCCAGGCGGGGAACGGTCTTGTCAAGGTAAGCGTTTAAGCGGCGGCGGCAGCTTTCCAGACGTGCCGAAACTCCTGCCAGCTTGATGTCTAGAAGTTCATAGCCGAAAGGCTTCGCATCTTTCATCCAAAGTTTTTCACGCAGCAGTCGCATTTTTTCCAGATTTTCCAAAATAAGGGGGATAACTTTATCTGAAATCTGTCTTAATGTGGATGAATCCTCTGTGTCATAAGCAGATTTCATACGGATTCCCAGATCTGCCTTATTGGCAAGGACCAGTGCCAGTTCTTCATAGAAAGCGAACAGATCCTCATAGCGAGGAGAAGTGCTGCGGCATTGTTTCATCTTACCGGCAAGACGGGAATAGTATGTATGGGTATCCAACCCCTGGATGTGGTAATCGAAGATTCCAAGCAGGGAATCCTGATACAGCAGATACTTGGAGGGATTGTCTGCAGACTGATTCTCTCCCATTCCGGTAAAAAGGGAATCGAAGGCGTCCAGGGCATAGAAATCCTGGTAACGGCCGCCTATACAGTCTTCAAAAATTTGTTCCAGTTCCTTCTGTTCCAATTTCTCATGGAAACAGAGCTGTGCAAACACTACAAGTCCGGGGTACATGGCATCAATAGGAGTCTCTGCTCCGTTGTCCATCCAGCCTGTGGCAAAAACGTCAGTAATTTTTTGTTTTCTGCAGGCGGTGAGAGCTGTTTTTGTACAGCGGATGGCTTTCCCGTAATTGGGAGAAATCCCATTCCAATTCCAGATTCCTCCTGCAAAGATGACTTTTGAGGAAAGCTCCTTGTGTACACGGAGCATATCCATGGCCAGCTGTTCGTCTGCATTATAATAGTCCCAGTATACCAGCCCAAGATCAGGGTCGGGTTTTTCCCAGCCGGAAGTATCGGTATTTTGATCAATATCATAATAACTGCTTCCCGTATTAGAAGTAATGTACATATCGCTCCACATCATAGGCTCCCAGCCCAGTCTGCGGCAGATCTGGAAGACCCGGAGGCTGTGTTCCTTTACTAGAAGGGAGCTTTTTTTATAGCCGTTCTCCTTCAGATAATTTCCAAGTCCCAGCATAACTGCTTCGTCCATACCGATATGGATTCGCCTGCTGGAAAAACAGTCTTTTAAAGAGACCAGCAAGGTTTCAATAAACTGATAAACCTTTTCAGAACCTACTTTCAGGATATCAGCGCTGTCCTTTAAATCTTCCCCCATAGGCCATTTCAGGGCATTGCGCAGATGGGCAAGGGTCTGAATGCAGGGAACCAGTTCTATTCCGAAAAGTTTTCCGTAGCGGTCAAAGTCCCGAAGTTCTTCCTGAGAATATCTGCCCCGGTAAGTGCCAAAATAAGGAAGTCCGGGTACTTCATAGGTATCCTCTGTGTATAAAAGAAGCTGATTCATTCCGAGCTTTGCCAGTGTGCGGATGAGAGATTTTACAGTCTCAGGAGAGGCTACGGAATTTCTGGAACAGTCCAGCATAAAACCGTTTCGATCAAAGGCAGGCTGCTCCCGAATCTGAAAGTCTTCCTGGGGATGATGAAGGATGCGGTTGAAACAGCGGAAAAAATGGGAAGGCGTATTGCAGGAAATTCTGCAGTTGTTTCCCTGTTTGTCCGCAGAAAGAGTGCCTTCCGGGGCAGAGTTCAATTGAATGTTCAGATCTCCGGCCTCATTTTCAAATTCTTTAAGCAGGATCTGTGCTCCTTCCTGTATAGAAGAGATCATACCGGTTTCACCGGAAAATGTAATATTCATAATGATTGACTCCTTTTCTCTAAATTTTATTCTTAACTTTCCGCATGAGCACGGAAAAATTTCTTCTGGTATCTGTAATAGTAAATGATGAACAGTACTGCGGTCAGAGCCCAGGAAATGGGATAACTAAGCAGGATACTGGAAATTCCGGGCGCCAGGGGAACGACGAAAAAAATCCAGAGTATACGCAGGATACATACCCCGCCGCAGGTCATCAGCATAGGCGCCAGTACGTTTCCCATACCTCGCAGTGTGCTCGACAGAATCTCAATAAAGATAAACAGCACATAGGATGGGGCGATAACATGGATGATCTGCATGCCGATCTTGATAACGTCCGGATCTGTGGTAAACAGACGGAACAGGAACTGTCCCAGGAAAAGCAGCAGTGCGCTGACCAGGATGGAAGCAATAAAGTCAAGCAGCAGGCACACTTTGACACTTTTTTTCATTCGATCGTACTTGCCTGCCCCGTAATTTTGCCCGATAAAGGTCATGATGGATACACTGAATGCACCGGAGATCATCCAGTAGATGGCATCTATTTTTCCGAAAGCAGTGTAGGCTGCCATGGTATCTGTTCCCAGACCGTTAAGGGAGGTCTGGATGATCATGTTGGAGATGTTGTACATAATAGACTGGATGCCTGCAGGAAGACCGATGGTAATGATGGAGACCAGCAGGAATTTGTGAAAGCGTATCTGTTTTGGTACCAGCCTGTACATATCGGTGGAGCGCATCAGGACAATGATCACCAGCACGGCACTTACTGCCTGGGAAATGACAGTGGCTATGGCAGCTCCCGCAACTCCCATGTGAAAGAAAACAACCAGCACGATATCCAGAAAAATATTAATAAAACAGCATACAATGAGAAAGTATAAAGGGCGTTTGGAATCTCCCACCGCACGCAGAATGGCGGAACCTACGTTATAGATAAATACAAAGAGGATCCCTGCAAAATAAATGGAAAGATAAGTCTGAGAGCCTTCCATAACATTTTCCGGTGTCTTCATCAGGCGCAGCATGGCGGGGGTGGCTGCAATCCCAACAATGGTAGTTAAGATTCCTCCCACCAGAGAGAGCGCTGCTGCTGTATGCAGGGCATCGTTTAGGTCACGCTGGTTTTTCGCTCCGTAATACCTGGCAATGATAACTGTAGCGCCGGAAGCCAGGCCTACGAAAAAGTTTACGATAAGATTGACGATCTGTCCTGTGGAACCGCCTACTGCGGCAAGAGCCTCTGTACCTACAAAACGTCCAACTACCACAGCATCAGCGGTGTTGTACAGCTGCTGAAACAGAGTTCCCAGCATAATGGGAAAGAAAAAGATCAGGAGCTGTTTCCAGATAACACCCTCAGTTATCTGGTTCACAGAATTGTCGGTATGTTTCATGATAAAATACCCCCAAAAAATAGATTTCTACAATCATATATATCATAGCTGCACAGAATTGTCGATAACAAAAATAAAAAAGATTTTTTATGATTATTTTACTCTTTTTTGGATGGTTTCATGGTATGATAAAGAAAAGAAAACAGGAGATAAAAAGTATGAATCTAAGGATACGTGTAGCAGATCCGGCGGGGAATATTACCATCTTTGTCCTGGATCGGGTACAGAGAAAGGACTATGCCGAGATTTCGGCACAGCTGCTTAAGAAAGAGGAATTTCATGCAGAACAGGTGGGATTTATCGAAGAAAAAGAAGACGGAACCTGGCGCATGCAGATGATGGGGGGAGAGTTCTGCGGAAATGCTTCCAGGAGTTTTGGATACCTCAAGAGTATGATGGAAGAGGATCATCCGGAACAGGTATCGGTAGAAGTCAGTGGTTCTGACAGAATACTGACAGCAGAAGTAGATTTGAAAAAGGGTACCAGCAGAATTCAGATGCCTCTTCCCCTGGAGATCAGAAAACTCCATGCAGACGGAATGGAAAGCTATCCCATGGTAGTGTTTGACGGAATCTGCCATGTGATAGCAACTTCAGAGCCGCAGTCTGCTGAATTTGTAGAAAAAATCATCTGTGCGGCACAGGAGGAAGTCCCCTGCGATGCCTGCGGGGTGATGTTTCTGGAGGGAGACAGAATGACTCCTGTGGTATATGTGAAAGAAACAGATTCTCTCATATGGGAAAGCAGCTGCGGAAGCGGAACTATGGGGGCGGCAGTCTGGCTGTCTGACGGGAAGGAAGACGGCGTTTATACCTACTATCTGAAGCAGCCGGGAGGAACCATTGAGGCGGTGGTATACAGAGAGGGGGGAAAAGTAACCGAATGTAAAATGGGAGGTGCAGTTTCCATTTCAGAAGAAATCTGCACAGAGATAGGATAGAAAGGTTGACGAAACGATGAAAACATGCCGATTGAAGAATCCATATGTGGCGGTGATGAGGGATGGAATTTTGTCTTACGGGGGAAGCCAGTCATGGAGTGATAAGACAATGATAAAAAAATATGGGTGTGGTGTGGCAGCGGGAACAGATCTGCTGCTGTATCTGAGTTTACATAAGGAATCCTGTGCGTCATCGTTTCTGGGAAAGATGGCAGAGGGCAATGGAATACTTGAAACAGACCGGTATCTGGAATGTACAGAAACTATGAGAAGTTATTTTCCTGTGATTCCTTTCTTTGGAATGCCGGGGTGGCTTCTGGCAGCAGGAATTAACCGATATTTCAGATGTGGAAGAATTCCTCTCAAGGCATCTTTTGGCGTATTGGGGAGAAATATCTGGAATAGGATCAGCGCCATGTTAGTGCACGATATTCCGGTGATCCTGGCAGTAGGACCCAATTTTCCAATACCGCACAAAAGGCATAAGCTGATGCTGTATGAAAAAAACAGCAGAGGGACATATCAGCCGTCAATGGAGATCAGCGCCCATTTTGTCACAGTGACAGGGATGGATGAGAATTATATGAAAGTTTCCTCATGGGGACGGGAATATTATATTGACCGGCAGGAATTTTTAAATTATGTAAGGAAGTACAGCAGTTTTCTGGTCAGTAATATCTGTTATATACGAAAAAAATAAAAATCCGCATAAAAAAGACATTTGTCCGGAGAGAGGGGATTGACAAAGAAGAGAATGCTGTTATAATAAATAGCGTTGTGTGAATAAACTGCATATTGTGCCAATAGAAGGCTGCAGGAAAGAGGCGTATACGCCCACCGAAGGAGTAATACTCTCAGGGGTTTGGAAAAACAGGGACTGCAGCTGGATGGCTCTCTGGAGAATCCCGCCAGCGGGTGCCGAAGGTGAAAGCAGGAAATCTGCGAATCTCTCAGGCAAAAGGACAGTGAAGTGAAATGCAGCCGGAAACGGCTGCGTATGAACGCAGTTGCGCTTATAGGCAAACAAAGCTTTAGGTCCATGGGAAAGGTTTCCCATGGATTTTTTGTTCCAAGGAAACTCTTTCCTGTGAATCAGCATCAGAAGAGGATTTAGTGCCGGGCTGTTGAGAGGTGTGCTTTTTCCAGAGAAAATATGACAGAAGAAATAACAAAGAGGGAGACGGAAAAATGGAGATTATTTCATCAATCGTAGAGGCGGTTAATAAGGTTTTGTGGGATTATGCATTGCTGATTCTGCTTCTTGGAACAGGAATTTTTTACACCTTTCATCTGAAATTTATTCAGATCAGAAAATTTGGCGCGGGCATGAAGAAAATGTTCGGCGGATTTTCGCTTCACGGGAAGAGCGGAGAGAATGGTTTAAGTTCTTTTCAGGCATTGTCCACTGCAATCGCGGCGCAGGTAGGCACCGGAAATATTGCGGGAGCGGCCACTGCCATTGCTTCAGGCGGACCGGGCGCGATTTTCTGGATGTGGGTCAGCGCTTTCTTTGGCATGGCAACCATTTATGCAGAGGCAGTGATGGCGCAGCACACCAGAAAAAAAGTAAACGGCGTTATTGTGGGCGGACCGGTTAATTATATTAAATACATGTTTAAGGGAAAATTCGGAAATTTTCTGGCAGGATTTTTTTCTGTTGCGATTATTCTTGCCCTGGGATTTATGGGAAATATGGTACAGTCTAATTCCATAGGAAGTTCCTTTGAAAATGCATTTGGGGTAAAGCCTGTAATTGTGGGATTTTTTGTGGCTTTGGTAGCAGCCTTTATTTTCCTTGGAGGGATTAATCGTATTGCCAGAGTGACAGAAAAGGTTGTTCCGCTGATGGCGCTTATTTATATTGTAGGCTGTCTGATCATACTTTTTATGAACGGGCAGGGGGTTGTGAAAGCCTTCCATGATATTTTTGTGGCAGCGTTCAATCCTTCAGCAGTACTGGGCGGTGCCCTGGGTGTTACGGTTCAGAAGGCAATGCGCTTCGGTGTTGCAAGGGGACTTTTTTCTAATGAGGCAGGTATGGGTTCCACACCTCATGCGCACGCTACCGCAGACGTCAAACATCCTGCGGATCAGGGCGTTATTGCTATGATGGGAGTATTTATTGATACATTTATAATACTTACGCTGACAGCGCTGGTGATTCTTTCTACAGGCGCATTATCCAGCGGGGAGACAGGCTCTTCTCTGGCACAGGTTGCTTTTGATTCTGCATACGGATCCTTTGGGGAAGTGTTTATTGCCATCTGTATGCTGTTTTTTGCATTTACTACCATTATTGGCTGGTATTATTTCGGAGAGATCAATGTGCGCCATCTGTTTGGGGACAAGATGGTGAAGGTCTATACAGTGCTGGTAGTTGTGTTTGTCCTGATCGGTTCTGCCTTGAAAGTGGATCTGGTATGGAATATGTCTGATATGTTCAACGGGCTCATGGTAATCCCAAATCTCATTGCTATCCTGGCTTCTGTCAAGGTAGTGAAGAAGCTGTCCAGAGAACATGAAAAGATGTGAAAAATGGCGAAAAAGGAATAGATTTCAGCAAAAAATCAGTTGCTTTTTAGAGGGATTTGCTTTATGCTATGGGTTAGTTAAAAATTTCACTATTATAAATGCGGAAATACCGCCCAGGGAGGAAACAGATATGTGTGAAAGAACAGTACGCTTCCGTCATGTAGAGGACATCCGTGATTTTGTCAGAGCAGCATGCCGCTGTTCCTTTGATATTGACGTGATAAGCGACAGGCTGGTGATCGATGCGAAATCTATTTTAGGTGTGCTGAGTCTGGAGTGCAATAAGGAACTGAGTGTCAGGTATGAAGAAAGGGATCCTCAGTTTGAACATGTTCTGGGAAAATATGCTGTTTTATAAAGCAGCAGAAAGTGTTTACAAATAGAAAAAGATGTGTTAGCATAACTGATATAGGAAAACACTGTGACGAAGAGAGTACATGTATCCGGCATTTTACAGAGAAGTCTTTCCAGGCTGAGAGAAGACGAATGAAGATATGTGGAAGATGGCTTCTGAGAGGCGCACCGAAGCGTATAAGACACGCCAAGGCTGCGACAGGTTCCGCCTGTTACAGCGGTAGGGTATAAATATGTACCTGTTGAGGTCTGTATCGTGAGATGCAGGCGAATAGAAGTGGTAACACGGGTTGTGATCATGGCTCGTCTTCTTTGAGAAAAGAGGACGGGTCTTTTTTTATGAAAAAAGGAGGACAGATTATGGATAAGAAAAAATATTATATTACCACTGCCATTGCTTATACATCAGGCAAGCCTCATATCGGAAATACGTATGAGGCAGTACTGGCAGACAGTATCGCAAGGTTCAGGAGGCAGCAGGGATACGATGTTTTTTTTCAGACCGGTACAGATGAGCATGGACAGAAGATTGAATTGAAAGCAGAGGAAAAAGGGGTGACCTGCAAGGAATTTGTAGACCAGGTGGCAGGAGAGATCAAGAATATCTGGGATATGATGAATACCTCTTATGACAAGTTTATCCGCACCACAGACGAGGATCATGAGAGACAGGTGCAGAAAATTTTCAGAAAACTGTATGAAAAAGGTGATATTTACAAGGGATACTATGAAGGAATGTACTGTACTCCCTGTGAATCTTTCTTTACAGAATCTCAGCTGGTAGACGGCAAGTGCCCGGACTGCGGACGTCCGGTAACTCCTGCAAAGGAGGAGGCATATTTCTTCAGAATGAGCAAATATGCGCCCAGACTGATCGAATATATCAACAGCCATCCGGAATTTATCCAGCCGGTATCCAGGAAAAATGAGATGATGAACAATTTCCTGCTTCCGGGACTTCAGGATCTTTGCGTTTCCAGGACTTCCTTTAAGTGGGGAATCCCGGTGGACTTTGATCCGAAACATGTGGTCTATGTATGGCTGGATGCGCTGACCAACTATATCACAGGAATTGGCTATGACTGTGACGGAGATTCTACAGAGCAGTTTGAAAAACTCTGGCCTGCAGATCTGCATCTGATCGGAAAAGATATCATCCGTTTCCATACGATCTACTGGCCCATTTTCCTTATGGCGCTGGATCTGCCTCTGCCGAAGCAGGTATTCGGGCATCCCTGGCTGCTGCAGGGAGACGGCAAGATGAGCAAATCCAAAGGAAATGTTATCTATGCGGATCAGCTGGTAGACTTCTTTGGTGTAGATGCTGTCCGTTATTTCGTGCTTCACGAAATGCCCTTTGAAAATGACGGTGTGATCACCTGGGAGCTGATGGTGGAAAGACTTAACTCTGAGCTTGCAAATACTTTGGGCAATCTGGTAAACAGAACAATCTCCATGTCCAACAAGTACTTTGGAGGAGAAGTCAGATCCACAGGCGTCTGTGAACCGGTGGATGAAGATCTGAAAGCCGTGGTACTGGGAACAAAGAAAAAGGTTGCCGACAAGATGGAAGACCTGCGTGTGGCAGATGCCATTACTGAGATTTTCACCTTGTTCAAGCGCTGCAATAAATATATTGATGAGACCATGCCCTGGGCCCTGGCAAAAGAAGAGGATAAAAAAGACCGCCTGGCAGAAGTGCTCTACAACTTGGTAGAAGGCATCTGCATCGGTGCTTCTTTACTGGAATCCTTTATGCCGGATACTACTCAGAGAATCCTGACTCAGTTAAATGCCCAGAAGAGAACTTACGAAGAGCTGGATACCTTTGGACTGTATCCTTCAGGAAACAAAGTAACAGAAAAGCCGGAAATTCTTTTCGCACGTCTGGATGTGAAAGAGATTATGGAAAAAGTAGAGGCAATGCGGGCTGCAGAAGCAGAAGAAAAGGCACAGGAAGAAGAACACAAAGAGGAAGCTCCGGTCATCGATATAGAGGCAAAACCGGAAGTGACCTTTGATGATTTTATGAAAATGCAGTTCCAGGTAGGAGAGATCATTGCCTGCGAGGAAGTGAAAAAGTCAAAAAAACTTCTCTGTTCCCAGGTGAAGATCGGGAGCCAGGTGAAACAGATTGTATCTGGAATCAAATCCAACTATAAACCAGAAGACATGGTAGGAAAGAAGGTTATGGTTCTGGTAAACCTGAAGCCAGCCAAGCTTGCCGGAGTTCTCTCCGAGGGAATGATCCTCTGCGCAGAGGGGGAAGATGGAATGCTTGCCCTTATGACTCCGGATAAGGATGTGCCGGCAGGGGCAGAAATTTGTTAATAATTTGCAAAAGCAGTTGACAGACAGTCTGCACTTGAGTATAATTGATTCTCGTAAAAGGGAGTAACTGGCACTGAAAAGTGGTTGCGATATCGTCAATCTCGACAGCTTCTGTCTGTCCGTATCGTGATGAAATAGTGAGACTTTTATTGCATATTGATTATGCAATAAAAGTCTCTTTTTTGTTATACAGGAATCTGCTGAAGAATCCTTTTGTAACAAAAATATCTGCCAGGAAGCCTTCAAGTGCTTAAAAAGTGTCCGGGAAAACGGTATAAAGGGATTCTGAAAAAGCACAATAAGAGAAAAGAGTGAAAATGCCGTGTGAAACGGCGAAATGGAGGGAGCAAGATGAAGCAGTATTACCAAATGACAAGAACGGAAGCGCAGAAGTCTGTCAATGGCAGTACCCAGCCTCTGACAGATGAACAGGTCAGAAAAAATCAGGAAAAATACGGTCCCAATGCTCTGACAGAGGGAAAGAAAAAATCTATTCCTCAGATCTTCCTGGAGCAGTATAAAGATTTTCTGGTTATTATCCTGATTATTTCAGCCATTGTATCAGGCATCATGGGTGAGACTGAAAGTGCGGTGGTCATCCTGGTGGTTATCACCATGAATGCCATTTTGGGAACCGTACAGACTGTAAAGGCAGAGCAGTCTCTGGACAGCTTAAAGCAGATGTCGGGACCGGAGGCAAAAGTATTAAGAAACGGCGATGTAGTAAAAATACCGTCTTCCCAGGTGACTGTGGGAGATATTGTAATGCTGGAGGCCGGGGATTATGTACCGGCTGACGGGCGTATTCTTGAGAATGCCAGCATGAAAGTGGATGAGAGTGCGCTTACAGGAGAGAGTCTGGGCGTGGAAAAGACAGAGGATGAGATCCAGGGAGAAGTTCCTCTGGGTGACAGAACCAACATGGTTTTCTCCGGCAGCTTCGTATCCTACGGAAGAGGTTCTTTCCTGGTAACCGCCATTGGTATGGAAACGGAAGTTGGAAAGATCGCCAAACTTTTAAAGACCACTTCTGAGAAAAAGACACCGCTGCAGATGAACCTGGATAACTTTGGACAGAAACTTTCCATATTGATCCTTATTTTCTGTGCGATCTTGTTTGGAATCAGTGTATTCCGGGGAGAATCCATAGGAGACGCATTCCTCTTTGCGGTTGCCCTGGCAGTTGCGGCAATTCCTGAGGCACTGAGTTCCATTGTTACGATTGTACTTTCTTTTGGAACACAGAAAATGGCTAAAGAACATGCTATTATCCGCAAGCTTCAGGCAGTAGAAGGACTGGGCAGTGTATCTGTGATCTGTTCCGATAAGACAGGTACTCTGACGCAGAATAAAATGACAGTAGAATATTATTACACAGAAGGAAAAGAAATAGAAGCAGGCGCCATTGATCTGGATGATGAAGCACAGAAGCAGCTTTTAAGACACAGTATTTTGTGTAATGACTCTACAAATAAAAACGGTGAGGAGATCGGTGATCCTACAGAGACGGCTTTGATCAATCTGGGAGATAAGCTGGGACGGCCGGCAGAAGTAGTAAGAGAGAAATATCCCAGACTTTCAGAAGTGCCCTTTGACAGTGACAGAAAGCTGATGTCTACCCTCCATCAATTAAAAACAGGATGCACCATGATCACAAAAGGCGCTGTAGATGTTCTTTTGGGACGCTGTGTGCAGATTCAGGAAAATGGTAAAGTCAGAGAAATGACAGAGGCGGATAAAAATGTGATCGAAGAGCAGAACCAGAGGTTCTCCAGAAACGGACTTCGTGTTCTGGCATTTGCCTATAAAAGTATGAAGGAAGGAACCGCTCTCACTACAGAAGATGAAAAGGATATGACATTCCTCGGACTGATCGCTATGATGGATCCGCCCCGTGAAGAGTCTAAAGATGCTGTGGCAGAATGTATCCGGGCAGGGATCAAACCGGTGATGATCACCGGAGACCATAAGGTAACAGCGGCAGCCATTGCCAAGAGAATCGGTATTTTAAAGGATGAATCTGAAGCATGTGAAGGTGCTGTAATTGAAAGCATGACAGACGAAGAACTTCAGGATTTTGTAGAAGGAATCTCTGTATATGCCAGAGTTTCACCGGAGCATAAGATCAGGATTGTCCGTGCTTGGCAGGAAAAGGGAAATATTGTATCTATGACTGGTGACGGCGTCAACGATGCTCCGGCCCTTAAGCAGGCAAATATCGGAGTGGCAATGGGTATTACAGGTACAGAAGTAGCAAAAGATGCGGCTTCCATGGTGCTGACAGATGATAATTTTGCCACCATTGTAAAAGCTGTAGAAAATGGACGTAATGTATATAAAAATATTAAAAGTGCCATCCAGTTCCTGCTCTCAGGAAACTTCGCGGGCATTTTGGCTGTGCTGTATGCTTCACTGGCAGGTCTTCCGGTTCCTTTTGCACCGGTGCATCTGCTGTTTATAAACCTTCTGACAGACAGCCTTCCGGCCATTGCTCTGGGACTGGAACCCCATACCAAAGATGTGATGAATGAGAAGCCAAGACCTATGAATGAGTCTATCCTGACCAAAGATTTTCTTTCTAAAATCGGTATTGAAGGTCTTGTCATCGGTATCATGACTATGGTAGGATTTTATATAGGATATCAGGAGAGCACACTTCTTGCCATGACACTTGCGTTCGGTACTTTATGTACTTCCAGGCTGGTGCATGGATTTAACTGTAAGTCAGCTGCTCCTATACTGTTTACTAAGAAATTTTTTAACAACAAGTACCTGATTGGCGCATTTTTCCTGGGGCTGCTGCTGATCACTGCAGTGGTCATGATTCCGGGACTTCATTCTATCTTCAGTGTTCAGACACTGAGCATACAGCAGCTGCTTATCATGTACGGACTGGCGCTGGCTAACCTTCCGATCATCCAGCTGATCAAATGGATCCGTGTGAAGATCGGAAAATAAAAAGATTCCTTTTGGAGGATAGGTATGGATTTAAACAAAAAGAACATGAAAAACATCATGCTTCTGATTGTATTTGCTGTACTACTGTATGTATGTGTGCAGAAGATCAACAGTGTGGCCGAAGGTTTTATGTTTATCGTGGGCATTCTCATCCCCTTTGTAGCAGGAGGGATCATGGCATTCATTTTGAATGTTCCCATGAGTGCAATAGAAAGAAGGCTTTTCGGGACTTTGAAACAACATAAGAGGGATCGCAGGGCGGCGAGGCCGGTGAGTCTGGTTCTGTCGATCCTGCTGGTACTGGGGATTATACTTGTAGTGATGCTGGTACTCATCCCGGAGTTAGGGAGAACTTTTGCCAGTATCAGCGTGAACATTGAGAGAGCCCTGCAGAATCTTCAGAACTGGGGCATTGAGACATTCCAGGATAACAAGCAGATCGAAGAATGGATTCAGACACTGGAGTTCAACTGGGACAGCATTATCCAGACGGGTATCGATTTTTTGAAGAACGGAGCTGGCAGTGTGCTGAATTCCACATTTACAGTAGCGCGGACGGTTATCAGTTATCTGGTAAACTTTTTCATTGGGTTTGTATTTGCCTGCTATATCCTTCTGCAGAAGGAGAAGCTGTCCAGGCAGATCAAAAAAGTGCTCTATGCTTTTCTTCCTGAAAAGGCTGTGGAAAAAATATTGGATGTAGCTTCTTTAAGTTACCGTACTTTTTCCAGTTTTGTAACAGGACAATGTCTCGAGGCGGTCATACTGGGAACGATGTTTTTTGTGGTAATGTCTATTTTCAAGTTCCCATATGCCCTCCTGGTAGGCGTAGTGATCTCATTTACTGCATTGATTCCCATTTTCGGGGCCTTTATCGGATGTGTGATCGGTACTTTTCTGATCCTGGTGGTAGATCCTATGAAGGCACTGATGTTCGTTATCCTGTTCCTGGTGCTGCAGCAGATCGAAGGAAATCTGATCTATCCCCATGTGGTGGGAGGCTCTGTAGGACTTCCGTCTATCTGGGTTCTGCTGGCAGTCACTGTGGGCGGCAGCCTGATGGGAGTTCTGGGAATGCTGATTTTTATTCCCTTGTTTTCTGTTCTGTATGCACTGTTCAGGGAACTGGTCTATAAAAAGTTAAAGGAGAAGGGTGTCCATGATATTTGAGACTCACGCTCATTATGATGACAGTGCTTTCGATGGCGACAGAGAACAGCTGCTGGAATTTCTGGCAGCACATGGGATCGAAAAAATTGTAAATGTGGGAGCTTCCTTAAAAGGTGTAGAGGATACAGTGAAGCTTATGGAAAAGTATCCCTTCATCTATGGCGCTGTGGGAATTCATCCGGATGAAGTGGGAGAACTGGATGAGGAGAAAATAAAGTGGCTGCACAGTCTGTGCAGCCATGAGAAGACAGTGGCAGTAGGGGAAATCGGGCTGGATTATTACTGGAATAAAGAGAATCATGAAGTACAGAAAAAATGGTTTGTCCGCCAGATGGATCTGGCAAAGGAGACTGGGCTTCCTATCATTGTCCACAGCAGAGATGCGGCAAAGGATACTCTGGATATTATGAAAGCAGAGCGGGCAGATTATTTAAAAGGCGTGATTCACTGTTATTCCTATTCAAAAGAGCAGGCAAAGGAATATATGAATATGGGTTACTTCCTGGGAATCGGCGGGGTTGTCACTTTTAAAAACGGGAAGAAGCTGAAGGAAGTGGTGGAATATGCACCTCTGGATTACCTGCTTTTGGAGACCGATGCTCCCTATATGGCTCCGGAGCCTTACCGGGGCAGGAGAAACTGTTCCGCTTATCTGACCTATGTGGCACAGGCGATAGCAGAGATCAAGAAAGTTTCTTATGAAGAAGTAGTTGACATAACAAGGAAAAATGCCAGAAGACTGTTTGGAGTATAAAGAATACACGAGATGTGGGATTTGCAGGAAAAATTCCGTCAATATAGTATATTGAGACATGTGAGAGGCTGTGAGAACAGTCTCTTCTTTTATATAAAAAGTCATAATAGTGAAGTTTTTAATCAAAGAATTGCAGGAATTTTAATAAAAAGTATATTAAAATGGGATTCAGAAGGCAGTGAATAACTGCGGAGAAAAGTACAGAACATAATTGACAGGAGGTTTTTACTATGCCGAAATGGTTAGACAATGCGGTTTTTTACGAAATTTATCCACAGAGTTATCTGGATACCAACGGGGACGGAATCGGAGATTTCCAGGGAATTATTAGGAAGCTGGATTATATCAGAGATCTGGGCTGCAATGCCCTGTGGCTGAATCCTTGTTTCCTCTCACCATTTTCTGATGCCGGATATGATATTGCAGATTACTGTAAAGTGGCTCCAAGATATGGAACAAACGAGGACTTAAAGGAACTGTTTGCGGAAGCTCATAAAAGGAACATGCATGTGATCCTGGATCTGGTTCCGGGGCATACTTCCATCGAACACCCATGGTTTAAAGCATCTTTAAGTCCTGACGAAAATGAATTTTCCCACAGATATATCTGGACAGATAAAGCGTGGAAGGGATTTGACGGAATTGGAAATATCAGCGGATGCATCAGAGGATTTTCTGACAGAGACGGTTCCTGCGCGGCAAATTATTATACGACACAGCCTGCGCTGAACTATGGTTTTTATAAGGTAACAGAAAGCTGGCAGAAATCCATGGATTCACCGGAAGCTATGGCTACCAGGGAGGCTATGAAAGATGTTATGCGTTTCTGGCTGGGAATGGGATGCGACGGTTTCCGTGTGGATATGGCAGGTTCTCTGGTAAAGAATGATGAGGACGGAAAAGGTACGATTCAGCTTTGGCAGGATTTCCGCAGATTCTTGGATGAGGAATTTCCAGAGGCAGCTATGATCTCCGAATGGGGACAGCCGGATAAATCTCTGGAAGGCGGCTACCATATGGATTTCCTTCTTCACTTCGGACCTTCCCACTACATGGATCTGTTCCGCAGTGAGCATCCTTATTTCAAGAGAGAAGGAAAGGGAAATATTGCAGATTTTGTTAATACCTATATGACAAATTATAATAAAACAAACGGCAAGGGCCTGATTTGTATCCCTTCCGGAAACCATGACATGAGCCGGATTAAAGAAAAGCTGGATGACGAAGAAGTAAAAGTGGCATTTGCATTTCTTCTCTCCATGCCGGGAGCTCCCTTCATTTATTACGGAGATGAGATCGGCATGAACTATTTGGCAGGGATCCGTTCTGTGGAGGGCGGTTATGAAAGAACCGGCGCCAGAACACCTATGCAGTGGGACAGGAGCACTAATGCAGGATTTTCCAGCGCTAAAGCGGATGAGCTGTATATTATGATCGATCCGGATCAGAACCGCCCCAACGTGGCAGACCAGGCAGCAAAAGAAAATTCACTGTATCATGAAGTGAAAAAATTGATCGCCATCCGTATGGAGCATGAGGCTCTTCAGAGCAACGCGCCTGTAGAATTCTTATATGCCCAGGAAAACGCATATCCTCTGGTTTATAAGAGAACAGGAAAAGATGAGACTATTGTTGTGGCAGTGAATCCTTCAGACAAAGAAGTGAGCTGCAGTATTGGCGAGCCTGACGGAAAAGAAGTAATCTATGAAAATAACGGGGCAGCTGTGTTAAAAGACGGCGTATTGACAGTTCCGGCAGCAAGCGCAAGTTTTATCAGAGTAAAATAATTGCAGAAAAGAAATAGGAAAAGCAGGAGTTTCTGTCTGAAAGACAGAGGCTCCTGTTTTTTACATCACGGTAAGGAGAGGTATCTGCTGTGGAAAAAGGTGCTTTGTTTTCTGGCTTATGTCCCAAAAAAAACGGTTAATTTTGTGGGAAATCAACAGTTGATTTCTTATATACCGATTGGTATAATGTACAGTATAAGATAAAAGGGAGAACAGAAAGGGAGGAAGGTGCGGCAATGGATAACAGAGAGCTGATCTTGCAGTCTGCGCTGGATTTGTTTTATGCCAGAGGCTATGACGCAGTAGGAGTGCAGGAGATTGTGGACAGGGCTGGTGTGACGAAACCCACTTTATATTATTATTTCGGAAGCAAACTGGGACTTTTGCAGAAGCTGCTTGAGAGCCAGTGCCAGATTCTGAATCAGGGAGTGGAGGAGGCGGCGAAAAAAGAAGGGAATCTGCCGGAGATCCTTTACGGCGTGGCCAGGTTCTTTTTTGATTTTGCAGCTTCTCATGAGAAATTTTATCTGTTTATGCTGGCGCTCTTTTATTCGGGAAGAGAGAATGAAGCCTTTCAGACAGTAGCTCCTTTTATTGAAAGTCATTACAATATGATCCTGGGGATTTTTGAAGCAGCGGCGCCGCAGCTGGGCAATATGAGAGGGCGCCAGAAGCTGTTTGCAGTAGGTTTCACGGGAGTTCTCAATCATCATATTATGATGGTGAGCTATGGACGGAAGATTGATGAGAAATTTGAGATCTCCAATGAGACTACTTATGAAATCGTGCATCAGTTTTTATATGGTATTTATACATGAAACATATTTTTTCTAGGAGGACTTTTATATGGCACCATGGTATGAAGAGGCAGTATTTTACCACATGTATCCAATTGGGATGACGGGAGCACCAAGGGAAAACAGAGAGGAAAGCGTTGTACACAGATTCGGTCAGCTGGAAAAGTGGCTGCCTCATATCAGGAATCTGGGATGTACGGCGATTTATATAGGGCCTTTATTTGAATCCACCACGCATGGATACGATACCAGAGACTATAAGACGGTGGACCGCAGGCTGGGTGATAATGATGATTTTATCCGATTTGTAAAAAGTGCCCATGAACTTGGCATCAAGGTCGTGGTGGACGGAGTGTTTAATCATACAGGGAGAGAGTTTTTCGCATTTCAGGATATTCAGAAAAACCGGGAAAATTCTCCTTACAGAAACTGGTATAAAGGTATCAACTTCGGCTGGAACAGTCCTTATAATGACGGATTCAGCTATGAGGCGTGGAGAAACTGCTTTGAGCTGGCAAATTTAAATCTGTGGGAGCCTGCGGTAAGGGAGTATCTGCTGGGAGTCATTGATTTCTGGATCGATACTTTTGATATTGACGGAATCCGGCTGGACTGTGCAGACTGTCTGGACTTTTCCTTTATGGAGGAAATGAGAAGAAGGACAGGGGAGAAGAAGGAGGATTTCTGGCTGATGGGTGAGGTGATCCACGGGGATTACAGCCGTTATATTCAGGATGGACAGAAGATGCTCCACAGTGTGACCAACTATGAACTGCACAAAGGCTTATATTCAGGACACAATGATCATAATTATTTTGAGATCGCCCATACGATCCGCAGGGAATTTGACGAAAACGGCGGTATCTACAGAGGTATGAAGCTGTACTCTTTTGTGGATAATCACGATGTAGACAGGATCATCAGCAAACTGAACAACAAAGACCATATCTATCCGGTATATACCCTGCTGTTTACACTCCCTGGAATCCCCTCCATTTACTATGGTTCTGAATGGGGAATCGAGGGCAGAAAAGAAGGGGGAAACGACGATCCGTTAAGACCGGCCGTAGATATTGGGAAAGCATTGGAGGAGCAGAAAGATTCTCCCGTGATGGAATGGGTTTCCCGGCTGGGACAGATACACAGAGAATTTAAAGAATGCCTGGCAGAGGGCAGATACAGGGAACTGTTTCTTACCAACCGCCAGTATGCATTCGCCAGATTTACAGATAAAAAAGGGCTTCTGGTGGCAGTGAATAATGATGAAGCGGAAGCAGCAGTAAGTATTCCTGTTCCGTTTCAGGAAAAAGAATATATTGATCTGGAAACGGAAGAAACAGTGAAAGTGGAGAACGGCAGAATTCAGATCACATTAAAACCTGCGGGAACAGTTCTTTTGAAAATCCAGTAAAGGAAAAGGGGAAAGATTATGGGAAATAATTTGAAAATTACCGAATTGGACCGTTACCTGTACGGACAGGGGACACACTACGAAATTTATAAGCTGTTTGGTGCCCATCCGGGAACACAGAGGAAAAAAGAGGGCGTATTTTTTGCGGTCTGGGCGCCACATGCGGCGGCCGTGTCTGTGGTGGGAGATTTTAATGACTGGGATGTCGAGGCAAATCCTATGAAATGTGACAATGAAATGGGAATTTATCAGCTTTTTATTCCAAAGGTGAGAGAAGGCGATTTATATAAATTCTGCATAACCACTCGTCAGGGGGAGCAGATTTTAAAATCAGACCCGTATGCTAACTATGCAGAAATCCGTCCGGGTACAGCTTCCAGAGTAGTGGATCTTTCAGGATTTCGCTGGGGAGACTCTGTGTGGATGAAAAAACGTCTGGAATTTGATCCAAAGAAAGATGCCATGTCTATCTATGAGGTTCATCCCGGCTCCTGGAAAAAGCATCCGAAGAAGAATGAGGAAGACAAAGGCTTTTATAATTACAGAGAACTTGCCCATGCTCTGGCAGATTATGTGAAGGAGATGGGATATACCCATGTGGAGCTGATGGGAATTGCAGAGCACCCCTTTGACGGCTCCTGGGGATATCAGGTGACCGGTTACTATGCGCCTACCTCAAGATACGGCACGCCGGAGGATTTCAAATACTTTATCAACTATATGCATAAACATAAGATTGGTGTTATCCTGGACTGGGTTCCGGCTCATTTCCCGCGGGATGCCCACGGACTGGCAGATTTCGACGGAACACCTACTTACGAATATGCGGATCCCAGAAAGGGAGAACATCCGGATTGGGGAACCAAGGTTTTTGATTACGGCAAAAATGAGGTAAAAAATTTCCTTATTGCCAATGCTCTGTTCTGGATTGAAGAGTATCATGTGGACGGGCTTCGTGTGGATGCAGTGGCATCTATGCTGTATCTGGATTATGGAAGACAGCCGGGACAATGGGTTCCAAACCAGTATGGGGAGAATAAAAATCTGGAAGCCATCGAGTTTTTCCGACACTTAAATTCTGTTGTTCTTGGAAAGCATAAAGGAACTGTCATGATTGCAGAGGAGTCTACAGCATGGCCTATGGTGACGGGTAAACCGGAAGACGGCGGACTTGGATTTAGTTTAAAATGGAATATGGGATGGATGCACGACTTCCTGGAGTACATGAAACTTGACCCATATTTCAGACAATACAATCACTACAAAATGACATTTTCCACTTCCTACGCCTACAGTGAGAATTATGTCCTTGTATTATCTCATGATGAAGTCGTGCATCTGAAATGCTCCATGATCAATAAAATGCCCGGTCTCGGTCAGGATAAGTTTGAAAACCTGAAAGCAGGATATTCCTATATGATCGGGCATCCGGGCAAAAAGCTCCTGTTTATGGGGCAGGACTTCGGTCAGTATCAGGAATGGAGTGAAGAACGTGAGCTGGACTGGTATCTGCTGGGCGAGGAAAGCAACCGGAGTCTTCAGAATTATGTGAAGACGCTGCTGAATCTGTATAAAAAATACCCGGCACTTTACGCTAATGACGCAAGACCGGAAGGATTTGAGTGGATCAATGCGGACGACGCGTCGAGAAGCATTTATAGTTTTGTGAGATACTCCCCCACAGGAAGAAACAATCTTTTATTTGTGATCAACTATACGCCGGTGGCAAGGGATGATTACAGGGTAGGAGTACCGAAAAGAAAACAGTACAAACTGATCCTCAACAGCAAGGAGCCGGAGTTCGGAGGAAATGTGCATAAGGAACAGCTGGTTTATAAGGCTGTGAAGCAGGAATGTGACGGAAGACCGTTCTCATTCGCGTATCCGCTTCCTGCATATGGTGTTGCGGTCTTCCAGTTTTAGAAAGAAAAGTCCTGCAGCTCTGCTGCACCGCAGCCAGGAAACCTGTGGGCTTAAAACGTGGTTTTAACCGACATGAAAAAACAGCACCGTAGTTTGCGAGAAAACTACAGTGCTGTTTTTTAGATAAATTCGCCTCCCGGTACTTCAGAAGTTCCAGGATCTGTGTCATAATAAGGAGTATCATTCCAGCCTGGACTGTCCGGCTCCTGATCATAGAAATAGTAGTTTCCGAACCCGTCATCCCAGTCAGGATAAGTGCCGCCATCGTTGTCATTGTAATCATCAGAGCTGCCGTCGCCATTCAGATATTTATCCATAAAATCATAAATTTCTTCGGAGGTCACTTCATCACCGGAAAGCAGCAGGTTTAAGTAGTCATTAAGAAATGCATTTCCTTTTTCTGTGGAAGTAAATACAATAAGAATTATCAGAAAAAACGCAGTGACAATTCCCGTACATCCTGCGGAAAGCGCCATACCTGCTTTGGCTGATCCGGAGCGGGAATATTTTCCTTTGGAAAGACAGGAAAAGATCATACCCAGACCGCCCAGTATAAAGACCAGAGGAGGTGCACAACACATAGATACCAGCGCCAGGATTCCCATGACCAGAGAAGCTGTGGCGAATGAATTATTCCCATCATAGGCATTTATGGGTGGCTGTGGCGGATACTGCTGATACTGCTGTGGATTATATGGTTCAAAATGATTTTCCTGATTGGGATTATCCATAAAGTATACCTCATTTCTTTTTATGCTTTTGTATCATCTTATTGTAGCATGGATAAGATGTCAGGGCAACATTTATAAAAGTTTTATTTTACCCCGTGTATAGGCGTGATATAATAAATAACAGTATATTTTATCCTGCAGGAGATGTCTGTCTGAAGGGCATATGGTGGGGAAAGTGCTGAGAGTTTGTGGATTCAGGGAGGAAAAAAAGAATGAATGTGGATAAGATTTTAAGAGAGCAGATGAAAGAAAGATTTTCTCAGATAGAAGAATTTCTGGAAGGCAGCAGCGCCTGCAGAAGGATTCCGGCCTACAGGGAACTTTTCATAAATCGTGTTCAGAGCTGTACCATATTCTGGCTGGCACAGGAAGACGGAAGGGCTGTGGGGCTGGCTGGAAGCAGTGACAGGGGAGACCTGCTGTTTCTCATACCTGATTCCGAAGAGGCATGCCGGGAACTGCTGAAAGAAGCAGAGGCTTTTGCAGTCCGGCAGCGTTCTGAGAAGATACATGTAGCAGTTCCATCTGAACTTTTTCTTCCTATGGAAAAGAAAAAATATAAACTGTCTGAGGACAGTCAGGATTCAGAGACCGGGTTTGTGAATATGGAAAAAAAGCTCACCAGTCTTTTTTCGGCAAAACCTGACACAGGAGAGAAATTAAATGCTGCGTCCTGGTCAGCGGTGGCGATCGTCACGGTGATCCTCATCTGCATTGTGCTGATCCTTTCAAGAATCATACAGGCAGTGACCGGGATACTTTAAGCTTCTGGGCCTGGCAGATGCGGGGAATCTCTTGACAAATTCTCCCTGCATTGATAAGGTGTTAGAGGACTAATTATCAGAAGGAGAAAGAGGATTACATGGATATTATACAGGTGATAACTCAGGAATTAAATGTAGAAAAATGGCAGGTGGAAGCCGCTGTTTCCTTGATAGATGAGGGAAATACCATCCCTTTTATTTCCCGTTACCGTAAGGAGGCCACAGGAGCATTAAATGACGAACAGCTTCGTAATTTGTTTGAGCGCCTGACTTATTTAAGAAATCTGGAAGATAAGAAAAAACAGGTACTTTCCAGCATTGAAGAGCAGGGAAAACTGACAGAGGAATTGAAAAAACAGATCCTGGAAGCACAGACCCTGGTGGTTGTAGAGGATTTATACCGTCCTTACCGTCCAAAGAGAAGGACCAGGGCCACGATTGCCAAGGAAAAGGGACTGGAGCCGCTGGCGAATATTCTGCTCCTTCAGACCACAGAAAAATCCATGGAGGAAGAAGCACAGGCATTTGTATCCGAAGAAAAGGAAGTAAAAAGCCCCCAGGAAGCTCTTGCCGGGGCCATGGATATTGTTGCGGAAAGTATTTCGGATGAGGCTGACTATAGGATCCGTATCAGAAACATGACGCAGAAGTCAGGAACTTTGGTTTCCACAGCAAAAAAACCGGAAGAATCCACAGTCTATGACATGTATTACGAATATGAGGAGCCTGTTTCCAAGGCAGCAGGACATAGGATCCTGGCCATCAACAGGGGAGAAAAAGAAAAGATCCTCACAGTCAAGATCGCTGCTCCGGAAGAAGAAATCCTTCGCTATCTGGAAAAGCAGGTCATTACCAAAAACAATCCCAATACTGCCCCTGTTTTAAAAGCAGTGGTGGAAGACAGCTACAGGCGTCTCATCGCTCCTGCAATTGAGAGGGAGATCCGCAACGACATGACAGAAAAAGCAGAAGACGGAGCTATCAAGGTGTTTAAGAAAAACCTGGAACAGCTTCTCATGCAGCCGCCAATCGTGGGACAGGTGGTCCTGGGATGGGACCCGGCTTTTCGTACCGGGTGCAAACTTGCGGTGGTAGATCCCACAGGCAAAGTACTGGACACCACTGTAATCTATCCCACAGCACCTACTACTCCGGCGAAGATCGCAACTGCGAAAGAGACTTTAAAAAAGCTGATCAGAAAATATAATATCACTTTATTTTCCGTTGGCAACGGAACGGCGTCCAGGGAATCTGAACAGGTGATCGTGGAGCTTTTAAAAGAGATCCCGGAAAAAGTACAGTATGTGATCACCAATGAAGCAGGAGCTT
>CALWHD010000076.1 GCA_944380235.1 uncultured Blautia sp. | reverse complement strand
ATATCTCCTGTTATGTCAACAAAAATATTCCGATACTTAATACAACTGATCAGCAGTGTACTTCTTACAGAAAAAGGAAAGGACTATTTCCATTGAAGAAAAAACAAATGACAACAACGACCTGTGTGGTAATACCGGCACTAAACCCGCCGGAAAAGTTTTATGATCACCTGAAAGTCTTATCAAAAATAGAAAACCTGTTTCTGCTTATAGTAAATGACGGCTCTGATTCTCAATATCACCAGCTGTTTTCCGACATAAGCAAATTTCCCTGCTGCACCGTTCTTACCCACCAGAGAAACAAAGGAAAAGGCGCAGCATTAAAAACCGCTTTCTCTTATTTAAACTCTCAGGGAAAACAGGATGCGCAGATCGTATGCGCAGACTGTGATGGACAGCATTCCATAAAAGATATCCTCCGCCTGGCTGAAGAAGGCAGTGCCAGTCCGGGCGCACTGATCCTGGGAGAACGGCAGTTTTCCGGAGCAGCCATCCCCTGGAAATCCAAGCTGGGAAACCAGGTCTCCAGCCTGCTCTTCTACCTGTCAGGCGGTATCTGGCTCAGAGACACCCAGACGGGTCTGCGTTCCTTTCACTGCAGTCTGCTTCCGGTTCTCCTGTCCATACCGGGAAACCGTTTCGAATACGAAACCCGGGTTCTGGTACATTGTCTGGAACATCATTATCCTCTCCGCAGGGTGAAAATCGATACAATCTACGAAAATGGAAATAAAAGTACCCATTTCCGCCCTGTTCAGGACAGTTTTCAGGTTTTAGCCGCACTCTTAAGATCACCGGCGAAATTCCTTGCTTCCTCTTTGGTATGCGCGGGGTTTGACCTTCTTCTTTTCTCCCTGCTGTGCCGCTTTCTGTCCGAAATCCCGGATGTTTCAGCGTCCATGTCAGTGATAGCATCCACAGTCCTTGCCAGAATCTGCTCCACAGGACTGAACTACTTGATAAACAAAAACTATGTATTTGCTTCCCGGAACAATTCTGATTCGAAAGGCAGTGCAAATCTGAGGCGGTATCTTCTCCTCTGCGTTTCTGTGATGCTGCTGTCCGGAATTAGTGTATCCTTCTTTTCTTTTCTCTTATCTGTTTCCCGGGAAATCATGAAAATACTGACAGATTCCATTTTATTTCTGGTTTCTTATCTGATACAGAAAAAATGGGTCTTTTCAGAAAGCGGTACAGCCAATGAAACATGAAACAAAAAGAAATATTATTTTAATTTTAACCATGGTATTTTCTGTGATTTATCTGTTCTGGAGACTGTTTTTCACCCTGCCTGTTTCTGCCGGAGGTTTGCAGCTTTTCTTTGGGCTCCTTCTCTTTGCGGCAGAGGCAGTGACAATCCTGGGAACCTTTGAATTATACTGCAGTAAGATGGCTTCCTCTGCAAAGACAATCGTACCCATAGATATCCCGGAGGAACTCTACCCTTCCGTAGATGTGCTGATCGCCACCCACAATGAGCCGGCTGATCTTCTCTATAAGACAGTCAATGCCTGTACCTTCCTGGAGTATCCGGACAAAGAAAAGATCCATATCTATCTCTGCGATGACGGAAACCGCCCGGAAATAAAGGAACTGGCTGCTTCCTTCCAGATAGGATACCTGGGATGTCGGGAAAATAAACATGCAAAGTCCGGAAACTACAATTATGCCCTGTCAAAAACTGCTTCTCCTCTCGTAGCCACTTTTGATGCAGACATGATTCCCCAGAGAAAATTTCTTATCAAGACTGTTCCCTACTTTTTTTCCCAGATATGGATCAGGGATAAGGAGGGATGGCGCAGAAGGACACAGGCAGAACAGAAAGCAGTAAGAAATCTTCCAATTCTGCCGCCTACACAGGAAGCAATACCGTCCTGCTGCGCGAGGCCATAGAAAGGATCGGAGGTTTCCCCTATGACACCATCACAGAAGATTTCGAAACAAGTCTTCGCATGCAGAAAGAAGGCTATATCACATATGCCGCAGAGGAAGTTCTTGCTGCCGGACTTTCCACCACCACAGTTTCCAGTATGATGAAACAGCGGATCCGGTGGGCGCAGGGTGTGATCCAGAGCATTCAGAACACCCATGCGGTCTTCACCCGGAAACTTTCTCTTGCAGGAAGAATCACGTATCTGAATGCCTATCTCTACTGGTGGTCTTTCCTGGCAAGGTTTATCTTTATCCTTGCCCCTGTTTTGTTCGCGCTCTTTCATGTGCAGCTGGTAGAATGCGGCTTTTGGGAACTGCTCTTTTTCTGGCTTCCATCTCATCTTCTCCACCAGACAACTTCCCGGTATCTGAGTACCAATATACGGAATTTAAGGTGGAGCCAGATCATAGACACTATCTTATGCCCCTATCTGATCCTTCCTGTTCTTCTGGAATCGGTTGGGATCCACCAGAGAAAATTCAAAGTTACCAGCAAAGAAAAAGAAAAGGGGAACACTGCAGACATAAAGTTTATGCTCCCTCATTTGACCCTGGCAGCACTGACTGTGGCAGCAATTCTGAAATTCCTGTATGGAAAATACGGAACTGCCCTGTTTTTCAGCAGTGTAATTCTTTTCTGGTTGTTCTATAATCTCCAGGCGCTTGTTTTTGCCCTGTTTTTCATGATGGGAAGGAAATCCTACCGGCGTTCGGAAAGGATTGCTGCCCGGGAAAAAATCAAAGTTCAGGTTCACGCAGGAGAATATGAGGGAATCACTGCAGATCTGTCAGAGGACGGGATTGCCTTTTGCATGGAAAAGTCCTTCTACATACCCGATGACGAAGAGTTTTCTCTCCTGATCGAAACAGACTGTTACCAGGCATCGCTCCGTGCCCGGCTGGTCTATATCAAAGAAACTTCTTCCGGCTACCGGTATGCTGCCACAGTCCGGCCTGCATCTGAAAATGACCGGCGGCAGTATCTGCAGATCATACACGACAGACTGCACTCCCATCCCAAAGAACTGGACATGTGGACGACCCCCTATGATGAGATTATCAGAAATGTAAGGAAAAGAATGGAAAAGACATTCCTGCAGAAAAGAAAAGCACTTCGAATTCCCATAGAACGAAATCTTGCTTTCTCCTGCGGAGCTCATGCCTATGTGATTGATTTTAATTTTCATTACCTTGCAGTAAAAAATTTCTTTCCCGGATATTGGGACAACAGCACTCCTCTGGAACTGGAACTGAAGGGATGTACACTGCATCTGACAAAACCGGAAATACAGGACAGGAATCGTGAAATTCTTCTGTTGGAAATACAAAATCTGTCTGAGCTGACGGATCAGGGAACAGAGCTGACTGCTACTGCACAGATGATAAAAGAGAAAGGAACCGAAGCAGTATGATATTATTAAAAGGAATACTTCTTATTGCCTCACTTACAGGATACTGTTGCTTTATAAAGGCAAAAACCGGAATACGGAAAGAATTTATCCCTCTGACCTTATTCTCTTCTCTGTCCCTCCTTCTCTTCGCAGGCGGGCTGGCTGATCTGCTGTTTATGACGGCTGCAGCTATCTATTTTGTGGGACTTCTGCTTTGTTTTTACACAGTGTATCTTATAAAAAAGAAAAAGATCTCCCTTGGAAAACCTGGATTGTTTGAATTCTGCTTTCTTTTCACAGGCGCCTTTTTTCTTATTCTGTCCTTGTTTCTGAAGCTGCAGCATTATGATAATTTTTCCCATTGGGCTTTAGTTGTAAAGCATATGCTGACAACAGACCGGTATCCCGCTGTTCAGGATAGT
>CALWHD010000075.1 GCA_944380235.1 uncultured Blautia sp. | reverse complement strand
CCCTTCCGGCACGGCATCTGCCAGAATCTGCCTCATATGGCAAAATCTTTTACCGCGCCGGATATCTCCGGCAGATAGACATATTATCTGTAAAATGGAGGAAAATATACCAATTACTTTAACCTATGTTCAGGTTTTCCTTAAACTCCCGTATCTTCTTATCTTCATATTCACCTTTATAAGTTCCGGAAAGGAAATGACCCAGACCTTCCTGAAAGCCTTCCCAGGATTCTCTCTCCTGATAGGCAAGTACAGGTCCGAATAAAACACCTGCTTCCCGGGCTGCTTCTAGATCTGCCGGCGCATCGCCTATCATGATCACATGATCCGGCGCGTATCCTTTTTCCACAAGCACTTTGAGGCAGTCTCCTTTCTTTCCTGTCTCCTGGGATACCAGCATATCCGTATATTGAAGAATCTCCTGATGTTCCCATTCCTTCCGTATCTCAGTTCCGTTTGCCGCTGTGACGATCACCACATCAGCGCACTCGTGGGCTTTCTTCAGCGCTTCCACCGCACCGTCAAAAGGAATCTTCGACTTATCCGAGATCATTGCCATAGACTGATTTACAAGCCTTGACCAGTCCATTGCTTTCTTCAGGCAGATTCCTCCGGACTTTTGGTACGCCTCTTCAAGACTGCTGTCCGAAAGCTCTTCTGCTGTCTGAACCCAATATATATATTCATCCAGTCCTTCCACTCTCATATAATTTTCATTGATTTCCGCAAGAACCTTAGCCAGTCCTTTAAATCGATTTACCCCTCTGGAAGAACTGAGTAGATTAATCTTTCTCCACAGCCTGACAATCTCATCTCTGTATTCATTCAGACCCCATTCATGTACAAGGCACGGACCGAAACATCTCATATGCTTCACATCCATAGTATCCATAACACACCCGTCAGAGTCAACGCAGATTAAAAAATCTCTCTTTTTTTCAAATTCTTTCAATGTTTCTTTCACTTTTTAATCCCCCTGATGCTTCGATAAATGATAATTTTATTATACGCTTATGTTTGAGGAGCCGCAAGGAAGAATCCCTGTATTTTCCTACAGAAATTCCTTCTTTTTTTCGTGTATTTTTTTATATGGAATCCCCGCTGTGCAAGCTCCGGCATTCGTGCTATAATCTGTATACATATATTTTACGCAGGAGGATTTTTTATGAAGACCTACGATTTCGACACCATCATTGACCGCACCAATACAACTTCTATTAAACATGCATTCAAAGACGAACTTCAGGTTCCCCATGACTCTGTCCCTCTCTGGGTAGCTGATATGGACTTCCGCTCTCCCCGTGAAGTCTGCGAAGCAGTAAAAGCCGCAGGAGAATTCGGAGTTTTCGGATATTCTAAGGGACATGAAGATTATTATCAGGCTGTGATCCAGTGGATGAAAAAACGTCACGGCTGGACACCTGAAAAAGAATGGATGATCTGCACCCCGGGTGTTGTGTGCGCTATCTCCATTGCTGTACAGGCCTTCACGGAAAAAGGCGACTCAGTCATGATCATGCAGCCAGTCTACCACCCTTTTAAAAACGCAGTGATAAGAAATCACAGGAGACTGGTGGAGAATCCCCTTTTAATAGGAGAAGACGGCCGCTTCCAGATTGACTTTACCCAAATGGAAGAACAGTTCCGCACCCAGCAGGTAAAACTTTTTGTCCTGTGTACACCTCACAATCCTGGCGGACGGGTTTGGACCAGAGAAGAACTGGAGAAAATCATTGATCTCTGTCTCCGCTATAATGTTCTGGTAGTAGCAGATGAAATTCATCATGACTTTACCTTCCCCGGGCATCCTCACATAGAATTTGCTCCGCTGAATAAAGAAATGGAACAAAGATCCATCATCTGTACTGCACCCAGCAAGACCTTCAATATTGCCGGACTGGGACTTTCCAATATCTTTATTCCAAATAAAGAACTTCGTGAAAAATTTCAGGAAATTATGGACTGTACCGGGCTCGATGTAGTAAACCTGGTTTCCATGGAGGCCTGCAAGGCAGCTTACACCTATGGAGAAGATTGGCTGGAACAGCTTTTAGTTTACATAAAACAAAATGCAGATTATGTTCAGAACTTCCTGAAAGAAAACCTTCCCCAGATCACCATGATGCCTATGGACGGTACCTATCTCGCCTGGCTGGATTTCTCAGGGCTGGGGCTTTCACAGGATCAGCTGAATGATTTCCTTCTGAACAAAGCGAAGCTTTGGATGAATGACGGAGAAATATTCGGAACAGGAGGAACCGGACACATGAGACTGAATCTGGGCTGTCCCAGGAGCGTCCTTGTGCAAGCTATGGAGCAGTTAAAGGACGCTGTCTGTATACAGATGTCCCATTCTTGATCAAAAAAGATGAGGCTGCCGCCGTACGGCAGCACCTCATCTTTTTCTTTTCTATGCATGTACAATATTGGTAAATTCACTGATTTCCCGATTCACCGTACACAAATCCTCCGCACTCAGATCATGAAGTCTCTCATGTCCTGTGATCCGGGCAAACATCTTTAATTCCTCTAAAGTCACATTCAGGAAATTTGCCACTCTCGCTGCAGCCACATCCACCTTCAGGCGTTCTCTCAGCTCCGGGTCCTGTGTCGCCGCTCCCACCGGGCACATACCTGTACCGCAGATACGGTACTGTTGGCATGCCATAGCGATCAGCGGCGCAGAAGCCATGGCGACTGCATCCGCGCCCATGGCGATAGCTTTTGCCGCGTCAGAAGATACCCGAAGCCCTCCTGTGATGATCAGGCTGATATCAGACCCCGCCTGATCCAGATATTTTCTTGCCCTGTAAAGTGCATAGACTGTGGGTACACTGGCAGCGTCCCTCAGCAGAAGAGGAGAAGACCCTGTGGCGCCGCCTCTTCCATCGATGGTGATAAAGTCCGGTTCCGCATATACACAGAATTCCAGATCCTTTTCAATCCTGCCCGCAGCGATCTTGATCCCTATGGGGCGTCCGTCGGAAGCCATGCGAAGCTGCGCCACCAGTTCTTTCATATCTTCCTTTGTCTCTATATCCGGGAACCGGGAAGGAGCAATGATATCCTCTCCCACAGGTTTATTCCTGATCTTTGCGATTTCCGGCGTTACTTTTTCACCTGGCAGATGACCGCCCATGCCCGGCTTTGTACCCTGTCCTATCTTGATCTCGATGGCATCCGCATTTCTTAGATTTTCCGGAGTTACACTGTAGCGGTTCCCTACATATTCAAAAATATATTTATCTGCTGCTTCCATTTCCTCCGGCAGTATTCCCCCTTCTCCGGAACACATGGCAGATTTTGCCATAGCGCTTCCCTTTGCCAGGGAAATCTTCGCCTCTCTGGAAAGTGCTCCGAAAGACATATGGGAAACATAGACCGGATTTTCCAATACCATAGGTTTCTTTGCTTTGGGACCGATCACGGTTTTGGTATCCACAGGCGCATGTTCTTCCAGGGGCATGGGGTCAAGCTGTGCTCCCAAGATCAGGATATCATCCCAGGAAGGCATCGCAAGCCTGGTTCCCATAGCAGCGGAGACAGATTTTCCGTTTACTGCCATCTGGTGGATCTCCTCCATATAACGGCAGCTCTCGTCTGTCCTGTAATATTCCCTCGTATAATCCAGCTTGTGTTCTGTTTTCCTCTTCTGTTCCCCGCTGTTCACCTCTTCATACAGGGTAAAGGCACTTGCCGGCTGATGGCAGACCGGACATTCCGAAAGATCTGAGAATCTTCCTCCCTCTTTTTCCTCATCATAAATATAGCCGCATACATTACAACGATATCTTGCCATAAAAAACCTCCTCTCCACGATCCGTTATTTTCAAATATCGTATCATAGAAAGGAGATTTTTTCCATTAAATATTCAACTTTTCTTCAATAAATTCAGAAAATTAACATCTGATTCAAGACAATTTCTCCGGTTTCTTCTCAGCTCTGCGCCGATAGTAAACCAAAGTTACCACAGTTCCCAGAAAAGCCGCAGCTGCCAGAAAGGCGTATCCAAGCCCCACGTTCACCTGTTCTGTCAGACTTCCCACAATGGTGGGAAAAGCGCTCATCCCTACTGCGTAGACTGCCTGAAAAAATCCCATTGCAGTGGAACTTTTCTCTTTCGGAACCTCTGTCATAGACTCCGATGTCAGATAGCTTAAAAGAATTCCTGTGGACATGCCCGGAAATGCCTGGAGAAGGAAGATCACGTAGATATTTCCCACCACAGGAACCAGTACACAGTAAATTCCTGTCAGCAGGAATACCAAAGGAATATAAAATCTTGCACCCCTGCGCTCACAGACTTCCGTAGACGCAAACTGGGCAGAAGCCACTGCCGCGATCATATAGAATACAGATGCACATCCGATAAAGCCAGCACCAGCACCCAGATCTTCCAGAATCTGCGTGGTAAAGGACATTGCCGTTGCCATCTGGATTCCTTGCTGAAGCAGTGCCAGCAGGGAAAAAAGGATTAATTTTTTGTTGGCGCATATCGAAAGCAGACTTTTTACTGTGGTCTTTTCTTCTGTACTTCCTTTTTGGCTGTTTCCGGAAACTTCCCTCTTCCCACTGCTTTCTTCCTTTACACAAAGTGCCAGCACCACACCCAATGCTCCGGCAGCGATTCCGGCGCCGCACAGAAACCGCATGCTTGTCACAGCATAGAAACAGGTACTGAACACAAAACCCAGACACATGCCCAGATTACATGCCATAATGGCGCGGCTTGTAGCTTTCTGCTGCTCCTGTCTGGAGTAGTATCCCGAAAACAGCACCATATAGGAGATCCAGGTAGAAGCTCCGCAGCCGGAGATGATATTTCCTATAAGGAATCCTGTACCATCCAAAAATACAAAACGGACGGCACACGCCAGCCCCGTAAGGGCGGCACCCAAAATCACAAAAGGTTTATGCTTTCCTGCATAATCTGCCATAACCCCCACAGGCAGACGCAGAATCAGCTGCATGATTCCATAAGAACCCACTACTGTCCCTATAGCTCCGGCAGAAACTCCCAAAGCTGTCAGGTACGGTGTCTGATAAGGTATATACACATAAAGAGCAAACCAAAAACATACGATAGTCACAAGCAAGATATTTTCTCTTCTTCTCATTTCTCTGTCCTTCCAGTATTTTATCCAAAGACACTTTTCCGCAGACAACTGCGCATTGACCCCTGTTCTTACACCAGCCCAAAGTGCTCCATTGCCTTCCAAATACCGTCATCCTCCAGATCAGCGGTCACATAGGAACAGCATTGTTTTACAGATGCTTCACCATTTCCCATTACCACACTGTTGGGAACTGCCTCCAGCATGGAACGGTCATTCTCACTGTCTCCAAACACATAGCAATCCTCTGGAGAAACTCCCAAATGGCTGCACAGAAATTGGATTCCGGTTCCCTTGGAACAGCTCTTCTGCGTAATCTCCCACATATCGTTCAGCCTGTCTATGCACACAAAATCACGGGAAAGAAATTCTTTCAGCTTTTCCCCTTCTTCAGAAGGCTTAAGAATCATAAGAATCTTGTCAAATACCAGATCCTCGCTGCTGAGCAATTCTTCCAGATCCTTTCCCTCCGTCTCAAAGGCCTTCTTTGCATGGCTGATCCACGGGTCAGACTCTGCACTTTTATAGTCAAAATAAATCGCATCATCCGCCTCATAAAACACCGGGAGATCCATTTTCCTGATCCTCAGTGCTATTTCCCTGCATCTAGCATTTGTTATTCTGGAAGAAAAAAGTTTTTCTTCTTTATAGTAAATATTAGTTCCGCATCCACAGATATATCCGTCAAAATCCAATTTTTTTACTTGTAACGGAATACTCACCTTTGTTCTTCCTGTATTGACAAAAAGCATACATCCTCTTTTTCGTGCTTCTGCCAGTGCTTTCCTGGTACTCTCCGGAATTCCATTCTCTGAAAGCAGTGTTCCAAAAAAAAAAAAAAATAATAATTTTCTGTTCACTTCTGTTCTCCCTTTTACTTATTCCCCTCTTATTATTAAGCAGCAGTCCTTTCACTCCTGTATCATTACTGCTATGATGATGTCTGAGCTGAACCTAAAGTCTTATTCAGACCTATCTTATCACAACAAAGAACCAAAGTCACTAAACTGCAATTATTTTTAGACATTGCTGTTCTTTCCGAATTATTATATAATTTCGTTGAAAACGGATGCAATATCCGTTTGTTTATAATTATTGTTAATTTGTTGTACTAAGGAGACAATTATGAATAAAAACACACAAACAGACCAATCTCCTCTTTCTGTATATTTCTGCGGTCATGAGTGCTGCGAACCAGGTCACTCTTTTGGACCTGCTGTCCGCCCTCACTATCTTCTTCATGTAGTATTAAGTGGAGAGGGCATTTATCAGAAAGACGGAATTACCTACCGCCTGAAAAAAGGCAGCGCTTTTCTGATCCCGCCTATGGAGTCTACTTTTTACAAAGCAGATACAGAAAATCCCTGGACCTATGCCTGGGTGGGTTTTGACGGAAAAAGCTGTCCGGATATCCTTTCTCAGACATGTTTTTCCAATTCCTCTATCTATCAGGTAAATTCTGAAGAAGCAGGAGAGTCTCTGATTTCTCATATGAAAAGCCTTCTTACTGCATTTCAGGACTCTTCCCAGAATCCTCTGCTCCCTCTTGGGCACCTTCTTCTTCTTTTCTCCTGCATGAAACAGCCTTTTGAGAACAAAGGCGAGGACCATACCCACCAGTACCTGGCAAAGGCACAGGAATATATTGAAAAAAATTATACTTATCAGATCCGCATCTCTGACGTAGCGGATTATGTAGGGATTGACCGTACCTATCTCTATAAAATCTTTATGGATAAAGAAGGCATTTCCCCAAAAGAATATCTGCTGAAGCACCGGCTCCGGATTGCTGCCCAGATGCTGTGTTCTTCTGCTTTCACGGTCACTGAGATTGCTTTTTCCTGCGGCTTTAAAGATGCTCCTGCTTTCTGCAATTATTTTAAAAAGAACATCGGCTATACGCCCAGTCAGTTCCGCAAAATTAATCGGTAACTGTTCCTGTCATCTGCGGCTGGTTCCTGGATGCGGTCTGCCTCACAGTCCTTTCATGCATAACGAACATCAGCGCCAGGAGCAGAAACAGGAACACCGGAAACAGCCCGATGCTTATTTTATCTGCGATTACCCCGAAAAACGGCGGCATCAGACAAGTGCCCACGTAGGCGACTGCCATCTGTATTCCAATGATCGCCTGGGATTTATCCGCCCCGAACCGCTCCGGTGTAGAGTGAATAATACTGGGATACACAGGTGCACAGCCAAGCCCCACAAGCACAAGACCCGCCTTTGCAGGTGCACTTCCTCCAGGCAGAAGAAACATTGACAGCCCAAGAAGCATCACTCCGCATCCCATCCTCACCATATTAGTATCATCCAGACGCATGGTAATAAATCCACAAACTGCTCTGCCGATGGTGATTCCCAAGTAAAACAGGCTGGCAAATCTGGCTGCCTCCTCCGCGGAAATCCCATGATGAAGTACCAGAAAACTGCTTCCCCATAATCCTGCAGTCTGCTCTACTGCGCAATAACAGAAAAATGTTATAAGGATCTCTTTTACTCCGGGAATTTTCACCGCCTGGGCAATACCAAGAGGTTTTCCATTCTGTTTTTTTGTTTCATCGTCCTCCTGGTTTTCTCCGCTTACAGCATCTGTTCTCTTCTTCCACATAGGCAGGCTGAAGATAATAACTGCCGTCAGTATTACCTGAATCACTGAAATACTCAGATATCCCATATTCCACTTGTGTCCGGCAGTCAGAACAAATCCCATAATATATGGTCCCGTCAGTGCACCTAATCCCCACATACAGTGAAGCCAGCTCATGTGGCGGCTGGTATAGTGAAGCGCAACATAGTTATTGAGCGCGGCATCCACACTTCCTGCCCCAAGCCCATAGGGAACAGCCCAGAGACACAGAAGCCAGAAAGAATGGCTCATAGAAAATCCCAGCAGCGCCACTGCAGTCATTGCCACACTGATCGCCGTAACTTTTCCTGTACCCAGCTTTCGCGTAAGCCGGTCACTCTGCAGGCTTGATACAATCGTACCCGCTGCAATGATCATGGAAATAATGCCCGCATAAGAAACCGGCACCTGAAATTCCCTATACATGGACGGCCATGCCGATCCCAGCAGGGCGTCCGGCAGACCAAGGCTGATAAAAGACATATAAATCACTGCAAGTAATAATTGAAACATTTTTTTCCTCCTGTCTTAACAGCAGCAAAAACTCTGTTCCCGCTGCTTTTTTGTCTCATATAAGAATATCTTTACATACTTGCGAATTCAACACTTTTTCTGACTTATTACTACGAAAAATTGACTTTTCCACTGGGCATTACAGAAAAAAAGAGCTTTCCGCTCCAGAATTTACTCTGAAGCGGAAAACTCCGCTCTTATTTCTTAGATTCCTGTGGGCATAACAAAGAAATACATCACAATAAAGTGACAGATACTTCCTCCCATGACAAACAGATGAAAGATCTCATGGGAACCAAAATTTTTATGTCGTGAATTAAAAATAGGCAGCTTCAGTGCATAAATAATTCCTCCGATGGTGTAAATAATTCCTCCTGCCAAAAGCCAGCCGAATCCTGCAGGAGAAAGTGCCTTCATTATAGGAATGAACGCAAACACACACAGCCATCCCATACCGATATAGATCACGGAAGAAAACCATTTTGGACATGTGATCCAGCACGCCTTGACAATGATCCCGATCAGCGCCACTGCCCAAACCGCCGCGCACAGCACATATCCTGTTATGTTCTGAAGCACGATCAGACACACTGGGGTATAGCTTCCCGCAATGAGTATGAAGATCATCATATGATCCATTTTCCTCAGCCTTCTGTTTACCTTCTCTGTGGAATCCACTGTGTGATAAATAGTGCTTGCCGCATATAATAAAATCATACTCAGCATGAAAATTCCCATGGCTATTATATCAATCTTATCCGGTTCCCGGGCTGCCTTTATAAGTAAAGGCGCTGCCGCCAGTACTGCCATGATACAGCCGATAAAATGAGTAATCGCACTTCCCGGATCTTTAATTTTGAACTTCATTTTCATCACTCCTTATATTTGCTTTGAATATAGTATATGTTTCAGTTATATTAAGTATTCTCAATTATTATAAGTAGTTTTTAATACTACTTATTGCTATCAATTATACTACACCTATTTTTAAGAAAAATCAATACTTTTTCTTGAATATTTTTATTATCAAACTATTTCACATCTCTGTCTCTCTGCTTTATTCCAGTTCTCTTTTCTCTGCAAAGTAAATATTTTCAAGAAAAAGTACGTTTTTTTCATTTTCTGGATGTTTTCAGAAAGCTATAATAAATACAGTAAAATAATACAGAGAGGAACATATCTATGAGTTATAATGTATTAGACTTTGGCGCCAAAGGCGACGGGAAAACAAACGATGCTGCTGCAATCCAGGCAGCAATAGACACCTGCTCAAAAGCAGGCGGAGGAAGAGTTGTTCTGAAAGAGGGTAAACACTTCTATGCCTCTTCTATTATCCTGAAGGAAAATGTAGATCTTCACCTGGAAAAGGGAAGCTTTCTCCAGGCACACAGAGAGCTGGATACCTACTTTAACCCTAATGAAGAAGCCGAAGACTACGATATTAATAAGATAGAAAAAGAAGTTGTCCGCAAGCCGCCCTATGTATTTCTTTATGCCAAAGACGCAGACCACATCAGCATTACAGGAGACGGGACTATTGACGGAAACGCCTTTGCCTTTGTAAAAAGAGTCAGCAGGTATTACATCACCGGAGAAATCTATCCCCGTCCCACACTGATCTACACAGAGCACTGTAATCATATTACCTTTAAGGATGTAACTATGCAGAATGCTCCATTCTGGACGCTGCATCCTGCAGGCTGCGATGATGTGCTGATTCAGAATATACGGATTTTAAACAGTCTGGAAGTGGCAAACTCCGACGGTATCGACCCGGATCATTCTACCAATGTTCGTATCCTGGGCTGCCACATCACCTGCGGTGACGACTGTATCTGCTTAAAATCTACCATAGGAAATATGAAATATGGCCCTACCGACGGTGTGCTGATCTCCGACTGCACCCTGATTTCAACTTCCGCAGCTATAAAGATCGGAACTGAGGGAACCGGAGACTTTAAAAACGTTCTGGTCCAGAATTGCATTATCTCCAATTCCAACCGCGGCATTTCCATTCAGATCCGGGATGAAGGCAATGTGGAGAATATATCTTTCCAGAATATCCTCATCAGTACAAGACGTTTTGCAGAATGCTGGTGGGGCTGCGCGGAACCTATCGCCATTTCCGTTACAGACAGGACCAAAGATACTCATGCAGGAAAAGTATCCAATATCCGTTTTTTCAATATCTCCTGTGATTCTGAAAACGGAATTTTCATTCACGGCGCTTCCCAAAACCCGGTGAAAAATGTAACCTTCGAAAAAATCCAGGTAAAATTATCTGCCAAATCCAAATGGAAGCGAGGACAGTACGATCTTCGTCCCGGCATCGGCACTGGAATTCTGGACCGAAAGAGTCCCGGGTTTTTCCTGAAAAACGCAGAAAATATCACACTCCGCGACTGCAGTGTATCCTTTTGCGGAGAGAATACTGGCGATTTTGCCGAGGCATTATATGGAGAAAACTGCAGAAATATCTGTCTGGACCGTTTCAGCGGAACAGCTTCCAGTGAGGATTTTAAGGATATTGATCTGAGTGACTGACCAATACAGCTCCTTCCCTTTGTGCTCAAAAGAATCCTATGTAATAAAAAAGGGTACCTGCAATGCCTCTCCCCTATGCATTGCAGGTACCCTCCTGAAACTTTTTAACTTCTAATTTTTTTTACACTAACCACAAATATTCATATGGCCCCAATACGATATTTTCCCAGAGTCTTACACTCTTGCCCTGAATCAGATCATGCATTTCCCAGGGCAGTCCGAACCAGTTCACGCGATTGCAGTCCACAACCTGCTCTTTTTCTGTAAAATTAGCCAATACCAGCATTTTATCTTCTTTATGAAAGGCGAACACTCCCTTATTCCCTGTATCCACAGGAATTGAATGCAGAGTAGACGCAAACACATCATGGCTCTTCCTTATGGAAATCATCTCCTTGATCCTGTTGAAAATAATCCCCTCTACAGTACCCTGGTCATCTTTGTGCCCCGCCTTGTCCCAATCCATAGGCGGACGGTGCAGCCATCTGGAATCATGGGCAATTTCCGGATCATTTTTATACTCCCACCAGTTTAACTGTCCCAGCTCATCTCCACTGTATAACAGAGGAATGCCTGTATAGGAAATGATGACGCTGTTCAGCAGAAGAATCCTTTTTACAGAAAGCTCCAGCTTGTACCGGTCTTTTTCACAAACTGCCTCTTCCAGTCCGCACATAGAAGCCATCGTACCACTGTTTCGTGCATCCAGAGTCTCCGGATTAAACTCATAAAGCTCTCCTCTGGAAAAGCTTCCCGGATATTTTCCTTCCATAAACTGAATCATAAACTGCTTATGTGCCTCCGGATCCATGCCAAGTTCCCGGATGATCTGGTTTTCAAACCCCCATCCAATGTCATCATGACATCTCGCATAGTTGATCCATACTCCATCTTCCGGAGTGCCGTAGTCAATAGCAAGAGATTTCTCCATCAGACGGACGACCCTGGTTGCAAGAGAATTCCATAAAAGTACCATCAGGGACGCATTATACATAATGTGACATTCCTTTTCTTCCGGTGTTCCGAAATATTTCACGATCTCATGAGGTTCCACGATCGCCTCTCCCAGGAAAATGACAGACGGGCAGACTTCTTCTATAATCATCTCATACATTTTCAGAAGTGTGTGTACCTGAGGAAGGTTCATAGAGGAAGTTCCTAATTCTTTCCACATATAGGGAATCGCGTCCAGACGAAAAATATCAATCCCCTTATTTGCCAGAGTCAGCAGCACTTCTGCGATTTTATTAAATACATTTGGATTTTTATAATTCAGGTCCCACTGAAACTCGTAGAACCTTGTCATAACGAATTTCTGGATATCTTCATAATAAGTAAAGTTCTTTGGAGCCACAGAAGGAAAAATTTCAGTCAGAGTTTTCTCATATTCGGAAGGAATCCCGTAATTATCGAACATGTAGTACATATCTTCATATCCCGGCTCATTCCTCTTGGATTTCTCTGCCCATTCGTGTTCCTTTGCTGTATGGTTCAGTACAAAATCAATACAGGTACGGATACCTCTTTTCTTCAGCTGTGCAACTACACGTTCCAGCTGCTTCATTGTTCCCAGCCTTTTATCTACGTTCAGGTAATCTGCAACAGCATAACCGCCGTCATTCTGACCTTCTCTGGGCTGCAGAAGCGGCATGAAATGAACATAAGTAATTCCAAGATCACTTAAATAATCTATTTTTGACTCAAAATTTTCAAGGTTTCCGCTGAATTTATCCAGATACAGCATCATCCCTACCATTTTCTCAGATAAATACCAGGAATTTCCTTCCTTATCCTGCTTTTTTAAAGCAGCACTTCTTTTCTTCTTTGCTGTGGCAATGATATTCACCAGCTGGTCATAAAAGAAATCTGTAATCCCGTTCTCCCCATAGATACCATAATACGCTGCACGCAGCTTTTCCATTGACATAAGCATTCTCCCTTCCCTGATAGAAAATTTTATCATTACACATTTCCTATTGTTTTTGTCTGTGGAAACCTTTCCATATCTTCAATATAGACATTTTTTTCTTTTTTGTCAATCCTTTTTCCTTGATTTTTTCTTACACTACAGACAAGTTTCTCCATCCTGCCAGAACACATCCAGCACTTGCTTTTCTTCCGTCTTTTCACCGTTTATTTTCTTTATCAATGTATCTGTGAGAGTTCTGGATATCTCGTCTATTTTCTGCCCTACGCCGCTGATCTTAGGATAAACAGTCCTGGTAACAGCTGTGGCATCATAGGTAATGATTTTCATCTTGTCCAGTACATCGATTCCCATCTCAGCCGCCTGGAATAAGAAAGGGACGCACACAGAATCGGATCCGAATACACCGTCCGCATCGGGGTACGCTTCCAGACAGCTTCGTGCTATTTTTTCATAATATTCTGTATCAGAGATTCCCATCTCTGTACAGATTTCTTCCACCAAAACTCCCTTTTCTTTCAATTCCTTTTTCAGGACCTGATGGGCTTTTCCTGTGGAAATATGTCCGCCTACGGTATCCCTTCCATAAATATTCAGCACCTTTTTACACCCGCTCTTAATAAAGTGTTCTGCCGCCATCTTTCCTGCTGCTTCATGATCAGAACTAACCATAGGAATCTCCCCCTTAAAATCCCGGTCAAAAGATACGATCACCCGTTTGCTCTTAATATAAGCCTCATCATTAAAAGAATGCGTTGCTGTAATGATTCCGTCTACCAGATTGTTTTCCAGCATATCCAGGTAATCCTGCTCTCCGTTCTCCTGATTTCTGGTACAGCATATCATGGTCTTATAGCCTTTTTTATATAAATCTGATTCCAGTCTCTGTGCAAGCTCGGAAAAAAAGTAGTGATCCAGGGACGGAATCAGCACACCTATGATCCCGCTTCTGTTCTTCAGAAGATTCCGGGCCAGTACATTTGGTGTATAATCCAGTTCTTTTGCTGCTTCTTCTATTTTCTTTCTTGTCTCCGGCGCCACATAGCCATTTCCTGACAATGCCCTGGACGCCGTCCCAAGACCTACCCCTGCAAGCTTTGCCACGTCTTTAATACTAGCCATTTTCATAAACCTCTAAATTACTTTTCCAGGGACATGAAGCTCTGTTCTTTCTTAATATAAATGAAAGAGAAAATCTTCTGTTCCTGGTATCATAATATCACACTTCAGAATCATATAGAAAAAAAATTAATTTTTTTCTATATTATACTTGACTAACCTAGTCCAGTAATGTTATCTTAATACCAGTAACAATTACTATTATTAATCAGCAGGACTTATTTCTGCAGATAGAAAGGAGTGTTCTATGGCTACCATGAAATACAGCAGGCAGCGGGAATCTATTCGTGATTTTGTCCATAGCTGCCATGAACATCCCACCGCAGATATGGTTTATGCCGGAATCCGGGAAGAATTTCCCAATATCAGCCTGGGTACTGTATACCGGAATCTTTCCCTTCTTGTAGAACTGGGAGAAATTACAAAAATATCCACAGACAGCGGTCCTGACAGATTCGACTGCAATACAAAACCTCACAGCCACTTTATCTGCACACAATGTCAGTGTATCAGAGATATCGAGCTCCCTGATACAGAGTACATCGAAAAGATGGCAGCAGAAAATTTTGACGGTGAAATTATCAGCCATGTGACTACTTTCTACGGAATCTGTAAAGACTGTTTAAGGAAAAATTCTTTTAAAAAAGAAGCTTGACGGATACAGAAAAGTATGATAGATTAAAATAGTAACAATTACTATTATTATTTTACAAAAACCTGGCACTGCCAGATTTGATACTCAAAAAATTTTATTAAGAAAAGGAGAATGATTATCATGAAAAAATTTGTATGTAGTGTATGCGGTTATGTTTACGAAGGCGAAGCTGCTCCGGAAAAATGTCCTGTATGCGGTGTTCCCGCTTCTAAATTTGTTGAGCAGGCTGGTGAAAGAAGCTGGGCTGCTGAACACGTAGTAGGCGTTGCCCAGGGCGCAAGCGAAGACATCATCGCTGACTTAAGGGCGAACTTTGAAGGCGAATGCTCAGAAGTTGGTATGTATCTGGCAATGGCAAGAGTTGCACACAGAGAAGGATATCCTGAAATCGGTTTATACTGGGAAAAAGCTGCTTACGAAGAAGCAGAACATGCTGCTAAATTCGCTGAATTATTAGGCGAAGTTGTAACAGACAGCACAAAGAAAAATCTGGAAATGCGTGTAGAAGCTGAAAACGGTGCTACAGCAGGTAAATTTGATCTTGCAAAACGTGCAAAAGCTGCAAACCTGGATGCAATCCATGACACAGTTCATGAAATGGCAAGAGATGAAGCAAGACACGGAAAAGCATTTGAAGGTTTATTAAAGAGATACTTTGGCTAAAAATCAGTCCCACATATAATGCATCACCGCTTTTGATATAATAATTGAAAACAGGCTGTGCCAGTTTCCAATTATCGTATCGTGTACAACAGACTTCTCTCTTTATGAATCGTCTGTTGTCATGAATATACGACAGATTTTTCACCTGCCTGTTCGGGATCGTATTCCCGGACAGGCATTCTGTAAGAATCTGCCTGCCCTTTTGACACAAGGAAGTCAGCAGAGCCTGCCTTCCGCCACAGAATAACGGAGGTATTTTTATGAGCAAGTATGCTGGAACAAAGACAGAAAAAAACCTGATGGATGCATTTGCAGGTGAATCCCAGGCAAGGAACAAATATACATTCTACGCTTCAGCTGCAAAAAAAGCCGGATACGAACAGCTTGCTGCACTTTATCTGGAAACAGCAGACCAGGAAAAGGAACATGCAAAAATGTGGTTTAAGGAATTCCACGGAATCCACGATGTTGCCGCAAACCTGGAAGATGCCGCACTTGGCGAAAATTATGAATGGACTGATATGTATGCGCGCATGGCAAGAGAAGCCAGAGAAGAAGGCTTCCCTGAGCTGGCTGCTAAATTTGAAGGTGTTGCAAGAGTTGAGGCAGCTCATGAAAGACGATACCGCAAGCTTCTTGAAAGCTATAAAGCTGATAAAACCTTTAAGGGTGATGCTCCATTAGGATGGAAATGCAGAAACTGCGGTTACGTTCACGAAGCTGATGAAGCTCCTGAAGTATGTCCGGTATGTGCCCATCCAAGAGCTTACTTTGAGCGTAAAGTAGAAAATTATTAATTACATATGATACTCCTCCAAAGGGGGATTTCCGGATAAATCAACCGGAAGTCCCCCTTTTCTTTTTATGTATCTTTTCTGTCACTTTTTTCGTCCAGTGCCTCCAGCGTATAGTCATGGAGTGTTTCTCTTCTGAACTTATCTGACCGGAGCATTCCGGAATAGATCATATCTACCATGATCAATATTGGAAACTGAGGAGAAATCGCCTTCCCCTGTTCCAGATTTTCCTTCACAGCACAGAGCATAACTTCATCGCAGAAACTTCGAAACCCTTTATCAATGTGGGAAGTCATAAGAATTACAGTAGCTCCGCACCTTTTTGCTGCTTTTAGAGATTCTATGATCTCCATAGTCTTTCCGCTGACACTAATGCCGATCACAGCACACTCTTCATCCAGCAGCACAGAATTCATCTTCATAATATGATCATCTGTAATTGCCTCCATATTAACACCGATACGCATAAATCTCATCTTCATCTCCATGCCTACCAGCCCGGAACTTCCCTTTCCATAGACATAGATTCTTTTTTTCTCTGAAAGAATATTCTTAATTCTTTCTATTTGTTCTTCATCCATCAGAGAATAACTTTTATTCAAAAGCTCCTGGTAGCTGTTCAGTACTGTTTTAATCTGGTCACTGGCAGGCGGATGACTTGCCGAAGACCCACTCTGCTCATAGCAGAACAGAAATTCCCGGTATCCTTTATATCCACATTTCTTTGCAAACCGGGACAGAGACGCTTCTGACACATACAGCTGCTTTGACACACTTTTTGCTGACAGATCCATCTGTCCTTCATTCCGGATAAAAAAATCCGCAATTGTCTTCTCCAAAGGAGTAAATGTCTCATAAATGGCCTCTATGTGAGGAATAATATTTTTTTCATATTCTTCCATCAAAACCGCCTCCTTGTTCTTTTTATCTTTGTACGCTACTTCATTTCCTGTCTTGTCCGGAAATGATAATATGCCCCCAGCATTCCCGCCTGATTCTGATTTTCAGCAAACGCCAGCCTTGTATGGGACGCAACAGAGGGAATCAGATATTTCTCCAGGCTTTTCCTGATCTTTTCTCCCAGATATTCTTTCTGCGCCATGATGCCGCCTCCCAGTACCACTACTTCAGGATTAAGAACATAACAGATATTTGCAATTCCCATGCCAAGTACGTCTGTCATTTCCTCAATGGCGCGGATACAGTCCTCATCGCCTTTTTTTGCATTTTCAAAAACGTATTTTCCATCAATGCTTTCTGCCGGGATTTTCTTATACTCTGCTGTTTTCTTTACCAGAATACTGCTGGCTCCCAAATCCTGGAACTCTCCTCCCGGAAGGTGCATATATCCTATCTCACAGCCGCTTCCCGAAAAACCATGGAATACCTTTCCGTCTAAGATAATGGCTCCTCCAATCCCTGTTCCCACAGTCAGACACACGCTGATCTTCGCTCCTTTGGAAGCTCCTGCAAAATATTCTGCAAGACCTGCGCAATTCACATCATTTTCCACCTCGCAGGGAATAGAAAAACGTTTTTCCATAGTCTTCTTGATTTCCGTACCAGTGTAATCAGGGATCAGCGGTGCCGCATAAGTAATTTTTCCTTTCTCACAGTCCACCATTCCCGCAGTGGAAACACAGATGCCCTCTGGGTGATAATTACTTACATAGTTTTCCGCTATGTTCTGTATCTTTTCCAGGATTCCCGGACCACCCTTTTCCATTGCCTCTGTGGCAGCTTCCCCTGTGGTCAGAAAATTTCCGTCTTCCTGTATCATACCATGTTTAATGGAAGTCCCTCCGATATCAATACATATATATTGTTTCATACATCTGCTCCTTTGCTGCACAGAAAATCCTGTTTTATTTTATCTTGATCTTGAAAATAGCTTTCTTAATAACCGCAGGTTCTTTTACCTGGACAGCTGTTCTGTGGGCGTCTTTTGGATAGCATAAGAGGAAATCTCCCTCTGTAAGCACCACATGGCTGTTCGGTTCTCCTTCCAGCGGAAGGAAATCATCCTGTTCAACAAATTCTTTCTGTTCCATGTTGTCAATAAAGTTTACGTCAATCTGCTCCGGTCCTTTTAACATCAGATGAAGATCCAGATATTTCCGGTGTGCTTCCCAAAATCTGTTTTCCGGTGCTGTTGTCTCATATTCTACTATATTTACAAAGAGATTGTCACCCTCTATTTCATGGCTTCCCTTTTCATAACTCAGCAGATCATGCTCCTGTGCATATTGAAAACACTTTAAAACTTCTTCTTCCAGATAACCGTAGTCTTCTAAATCTCTGATATTTCCGAATACCATAATATTTCCTCCTTCTGACATAAAATTTTATAGCCGCAAATCAGCCTGGGAAACTCTCCAGGCTGATTCACAGATGCATAGATTAATTTTTGTAGATCGTTGTATTTGGAGCCGGGATTGAGCTGTCCCCTTTTACCTTTCTCCAGATAATACTTGCAGGAATACCTACCACCAGAGATACCACAATAGAAATAATGGAGTATGACCAGATAGATACTGCCTCTGCCGGAATAAAGTATTTTATGTAAATCATAACTCCTGACGCTGCGATAAACGCCAGAACCGCGCCAAAGGTATTCGCAACCTTTGTAAATGCACCCAGGATAAAGGTTCCGATCAGGATTCCCAGTACCAGTCCCATAAATCCGTTAAACCACTCATAAGCAGACTTCACACCGCCGTTTGCCAGAACCATGGCAACCACGATAGAGAAGATACCTACGATCAAAGATACCCAGCGTCCGATCTTAGTCTGTGTCTCAAAGCTCAGCGGCTTCTTGGACAGACGTTCCTGAATATCCAGGGTCCAGCTGGATGATACTGAATTCAGTCCAGTAGAAAGGGTGGACTGTGCCGCTGCGTAAATCGCAGCCAGGAGAAGTCCCGTTATACCTACCGGAAGCTCAAAAGCGATCCAGGAAGCAAAAATCTGATCCTGCTGCGCTGCAGGTGGAAGAGGATTTCCCTGCACCTGGTAGAACACATATAATCCTGTTCCGATCAGATAAAATACTGTTGCAATAAAGATAGATAATGCACCGTTTGCCAGCATCATCTTGTTCAGTTTCTTGGTATCTGTAGTTGTTGTAAAACGCTGTACGATATCCTGGCTGGATACATAAGATCCCATAGTATTAAATCCTGCGCCTACGATCAAAAGGAATACACTGTCTTTCAGAATATTCGGATCAAAAATAGGCTGGTTTGATGCCAGGAATTTTTCTCCGGATGTAAACTCATGGAAGATTGCTCCGATTCCGCCGTCGATGTGGCTAAGAAGGAAGATCAGACCAAAAGTCACGCCGATCAGTAATACAGAACCCTGAATAAAGTCTGTCCAAAGCACGGATTTTAAACCGCCTGTATAAGAATAAATAATAGCAATAACACCCATGATGATGATCAGTACGTTTACACTGACTCCCATCAGGTTAGAAAGCACCATACACGGCAGGTACATAATAATAGACATACGTCCGATCTGATATATGATGAACATAACCGCGCCCAGGATACGCAGTCCTTTGCTGTTAAAACGCAGCTCCAGATAATGATAAGCTGTATCAATATCCAGCTTGCTGTATATGGGCAGGAAGAACTTGATCGTCACCGGGATCGCCAGCAGCATGCCCAGCTGTGCGAACCACAGAAGCCAGGATCCTGCATAGGAATTTCCCGCCAGAGACAGGAAAGAAATGGGGCTTAACAAGGTAGCAAAAATAGAAACAGAAGTTACCCACCACGGAACTGTACCGTCTCCCTTAAAATATTCTTTTCCCTTCATTTCCTTCTTTGCAAAATGAAGACCGGCAAATAAAACTGCTGCAAGATAAACAATCAAAATAACTAAATCAATTACTGTAAAACCCTGCATAAATGAACCTCCCTCTTTGTCATTTTTCTGAAAATGGGCGTAAAAAACCCGGTGCTGCAGCATCTGCGCCACGCACCGGATTCACTGCTGCACTTTTTAGAGATATTTTTTCTCTGCTTCTTTTACCATAGCCGCCGCTTCTTTCGCAACAGCTTTGTCTGCTTCCTGAAGGTTTTCAAGTGGTTCTCTTACTCCGCCGATATTCAGATTCTCATTGATACGAAGAATTTCCTTTGCCACTGCGTACATATTTGCGCGGCTGGAGCACATTTTGTAGATGATCTCATTGATATCATACTGCATCTCCATTGCTTTTTCTCTGTCTCCTGCAGCAATCAGCTCATTCAGTTTCAGGAACAGCCCCGGCATTACACCATAGGTTCCGCCGATCCCTCCGTCTGCTCCGATAGCACGTCCTGCCACAAACTGTTCGTCCGGTCCGTTAAATACTACAAAATCTCCCTTAGCTGCTTTTCCTGCTGCCTTGAACATCTGAATATCCTGAGTAGGCATGGAGGAGTTCTTTACAGCCACTACTCTTGGGTTTTTCATCATTTCATCAAACAGGCTCATAGTAAGAGCTGTTCCTGCCAGCTGAGGAATATTGTAAATAACAAAGTCTGTATTGGGCGCTGCTTCGCTGATGGTGTTCCAGTATGCCGCGATGGAATATTCGGGAAGACGGAAATAAATAGGGGGAATAGATGCAATAGCATCTACGCCTACACTCTCAGAATGCTTTGCCAACTCCACGCTGTCTCTTGTATTATTGCATGCAACATGATTGATAACTGTCAGCTTTCCTTTTGCCACAGCCATTACATTCTCAATAATGATCTTACGTTCTTCCACTCCCTGATAGATACACTCTCCTGAAGAACCGTTTACATAAACTCCTTTTACACCTTTGTCAATGAAATACTGAGTAAGAGCACGAACGCCTTCGGGGCTTACATTTCCTTCTTCATCATAACATGCATAAAATGCCGGGATAATACCTCTGTACTTTTCTAATTTGCTCATAATAAAAATCCTCCTTGACTTTACTTCTCGATTTTCGCCATTTCCTCTGTAAATGACTTTGTGATCAACTGCGGACGGGTGATAATAGAACCTACCACAACGCTGTAACAGCCCAGTTCTATCACACGCCTTGCCTTCTGGGGGGTATTGATATTTCCCTCTGCGATCACGCGGTGTTTCACCTTACTTAAAATTGTACGTATGATCTCAAAGTCATTGCTTTCAATCTTATCCCCTTTACTCTGTTCGGTGTAACCTACCAGAGTTGTGCCTATGAAGTCAAATCCAAGTTCGTCTGCATGAAGCGCTTCTTCTACTGTAGAACAGTCTGCCATTAATAACTGTTCCGGATATTTCTCCCTGATGTCATGATAAAAGTCATCCAGTGTCTTCTTTCCCGGCCTTAAAGAAATAGTTGCGTCAATGGCGATGATTTCCGGTTTTACTTCCATAAGTTCGTCAATTTCTTTCATGGTCGGTGTGATGTACACTTCGCTGTCATCGTAATCCCTTTTCACAATGCCGATAATGGGAAGATCCACATTCTTCTTAATCTCCTCAATATCCTCCTTTGTGTTGGCACGGATTCCCAGAGCTCCTCCCTCTGCTGCCGCTCTTGCCATTCTTCCCATGATAAAGGAAGAATGAAGCGGTTCATGTGGAAGAGCCTGGCAGGATACGATCAAATGTCCCTTCAGCTGTTCTAGTTTTTCGTCCATGTGCTCTTTCTCTCCTCTCTGCGTTCCGCCTTTCTTTATGCTCAGTATATCATCAATGAAATTTATTTCAATATTTTTTCAGTTTTTGAATTTTCTTTCATTTCTTTTGTCATTCTACACAATTTTTGTTCTTTTTTCTTTTTATATTTCAATCAGTCTGCATAACACCTGAAAGTTCTTTCACATCCTGCACAATACATTGCAATAATTACAGGATAGAATTATAATATACAGTATCAGAGAAAAATTTCAGGTCTGCCGGGCAATAAAGTACCTGCAGGTACTGATACAGTATCCGCCCAGGCGGATGAAGGAGGAAGATTATGATTATAAAAAACGGTTTGGTTTTCCAGGAGGACGGTACCTTCCAGAAAAAAGATCTTTATACAGAAAATGGTTTTCTTGTCTCATCAGAAAAAGAAGTCAGTGACAAAACTGTCATTGATGCCTCCGGATTAAAAGTCATTCCGGGGCTAGTGGATGTACACAGCCATGGAGCTTTCGGACATGATTTCTGTGATGCAGACCCGGAAGGATTAAAGACAATTCTCAAATATGAAAAAGAACACGGCATTACGTCTTACTGTCCCACTTCCATGACGCTGGCAAAAGACAGACTTATCACGATTTTCTCAACGCCGGATAAAATACAGGAAAGCCCCGATCTTGCCCGCATCATCGGGATCAACATGGAAGGTCCCCTTATCGACATTAAGAAAAAGGGGGCCCAGGCAGGTGAATATGTCTCTGTTCCCGATGCTTCTTTTTTCAGGAAGTGCAATGAAGCTTCCGGAAACAGGATCAAACTGGTTACCCTTGCCCCTAACGTAGACCGGGCTTACGAATTTATTGAAGAAGTAAAAGATGAAGTGGAGATTTCCATCGGGCATACCACAGCAAACTACGATTGTGCAAAAAAAGCCATGGACATGGGCGTAAGACATGTCACCCATTTATATAATGCCATGCCTCCTTTTGCCCACAGAGATCCCGGCGTGGTAGGCGCTGCCTGTGATACCCCCGGCTGTATGGTGGAACTGATCTGCGATGGATTTCACATTCATCCCAGCACGATCCGTACTACTTTTAAGATGTTCGGCGAAGAGAGAGTTGTCCTGATCAGCGACTCCATGATGGCAACCGGAATGCCAAACGGCAGGTATGAACTTGGAGGTCAGGAAGTCATCATGAAGGATCGTTTTGCAGCACTTTCTGACGGAACCCTGGCAGGCTCCGCCACAAACCTATTTGACTGTATGAAAAAAGCCATGGAATTCGGAATTCCCGAATCCACAGCTCTGTTTGCAGCCACCAGAAATCCGGCAAAAAGTATTCATGTATACGATAAAGTAGGATCTTTGACCCCCGGAAAATTTGCGGATATTCTATTGGTAGATGATCAGTATAATTTAAAACAGGTTCTTTAAAACCGGACTGTTATCTCATTCTATGAATCATTGAAAAAGGAGAAGAAATGGCTGATACACGACATTTCTTCTCCTGTATTTTTTTCTATAATTCCTCTACAGTAACGACTCCCTGCTGCTCTTCAATAATTCTGAAAATAGATTTTTTTGTTCTCCATCTTCCGGCATCCAGAGACGCCTGTATAACTACATTTTGGCTTTTTGTTTTTTTCTTGACGATTATAATATTATTGACCTGGATATCTTCTTCTCTTAGTTTTTTGATTACATTGCTCATGCTTTCATTTGACTCAAATTCCATATAAACTTCATATACATTGGAATGATTTTCTACATAGATATCAATCGCCTTAAAATACCGGAAAACTACAAGAATGCACACTGTCGTTAAAATCGCTCCGCTATAATATCCGATTCCCACAGCCAACCCTATACAGGAACTGGCCCACAGACTTGCGGCTGTCGTAAGACCGGAAACATGCCTTTGTCCTGTCACTATAATTGTTCCCACTCCAAGAAATCCTACACCGCTTATTACCTGCGCTCCAAGCCTTGCCGCATCTCCTGTTCCGGATTGATTGATGTACAGAGATATATACTGCCCTGTCATCATTACAAGTGTAGCCCCCAGACATACGATCGTATGGGTCTTCACACCTGCCACCCGCCTTTTCATTCCTCTGTCTATTCCTATAATTCCTCCGAGCAGCATAGCCAGTATCAATCTCACTGCAGTGGAAATCATATTCAGATCTGCCAGATAGGAAGAAATACTGTTTATCTTGCCTAACAGTCCTTCTTCAAACATAAATCACGTCTCCTGCTTATTTCCCTACTGAAGCATTATAATTTTCAATCGCCTTATTTACCTGATCTGCCAGGCTTGCAACGCCTTCTTCCGGCGTAATATTTCCATCGTACAATTCAGGAATAATCTCATTAAAAATCAGTCTGGATTCCGTCTGAACTCCCGAAAGAACACCTGCAGTATAATTATTCACCGGAGATTCCTGCAGCTGATCGATTGCTGTGGTAAAGTTCGGATTCTCTTCAATATATGCTTTCATATCTTCTGTTTCATATGCTGCCGGATTAATAGCAAAATATCCGGTTTCCATAGACCATGCCGCCTGAGCTTCTGGTGTTGTAGTATATTCAATAAATTTCCATGCAGCGTCTTTCTTCACATCATCCTGCGTATCCATCATCCAGAGAGAAGCACCGCCGATAATTACCCCGCCGTCCGGATTTTCCTCAAGTTTCGGCAGATATCCGGTTCCAACTTCAAAGCTGGAGGAATCAATTGCATTTTTCAGGATTGCCGTTGATTCGATGATCATACCCACCTGTCCGGAGAAGAAAGCTGTCTGCGTATCTGCAGTCGTAGTTCCATAGTTTTCACAATACCCTGAATCCATCAGGTCTTTCCACAGCTGAAATACCTTCAGTCCGGCACCGTTCTGATCAAACTCTACCGCTGTTACATCCCCGGCACGTCCATTTTCATTATTTCCGTAATAAGCTCCCAGCCCAGCAAGCTGCTGTTCAAAGAACCATCCATAGATAGCCTGGGAATAACCCACCGGCGCTGCGCCGCTCTCCACAATCTGTTTGGAATATTCCATTACTTCCTCATATGTAGTAGGCGGTGTGTCTGGGTCCAGTCCTGCTTTTTCAAATACATCTTTGTTATAATACAACATAGGTGTGGATACATTAAAAGGCATGGAATACTGTTTGCCCTCTACAGAATAATAACTTGTAATTACATCCATAACAGTACTCTTATCATATCCTGTTGTCTCAAACATATCCTCAACAGGTACAATATAGCCGCTGTCCACCATAAACTTTGTTCCCACATCGTACATCTGGCAGACATCCGGCATATTTCCGGACTGCATAGCTGCTTTTAATTTTGTGATCGTATCATCATAAGTTCCCTGATATTCCGCGTGCACTTCAATTTCATCCTGAGATGCATTAAAATCGTCAACCAATTTCTGAGTGGCCTCCCCATTGACACCGCCCATTGCATGCCAGAAGGTGATGGATACCTTATCCCCGGAACTGCTGTCATCCGAAGAGCTGTCTGAACTTCCCCCAGATCCTCCGCACGCTGCCATAGATACTGCCATAGCACTGCCCAGCAAAACTGCTAAAATTTTTTTGTACTTCTTCATAGTATCTCTCCTTTACTTTAATATTTTTATTGTTTTTACAAATTTCTTATCCTTTTACAGAACCTGACGTCAATCCGCTGATCAGCTGTTTCTGGCCTGCAATAAATGCAATGATGGAGGGAAGCAGAATAATCATGGATCCTGCCATAACCGGACGGAAGTCTGTTGATTCTGCTCCCTGGAGCATACCAAGACCAATCTGAACCGTCCTCATATTTACAGTATCTGTTACCAATAAAGGCCATAAATAATAGTTCCAGCTCTGAAGGAATACATAGATTCCCAGTGCTCCGATGGAAGGTTTTATAAGAGGCAGAGCCACCTTATAAAAAAACTTGAAATTTGTACAGCCATCTATATCCGCCGCTTCTTTTATTTCCATAGGAAGCTGAAGAAATGCCTGGCGCATATTAAATACCGCAAATGCTGCCGCTACATTAGGCAGGATGAGTGCTGCATAAGTATCTTTCAGACCCCACTGAGCAATCGTCAGATAGTTTGCTATGATGATCGCCTGGCTAGGTATCATCATGGTTGCCAGCATGATCATGAACAGAATATTTTTCCCCCGGAATTTCATCATGGAAAACGCATAAGCAGCTAGGGCCCCTGTAATAACCTGACCTGCGGTCGTCGCAATAGAAACAATCAGAGAGTTTTTAATAAATGTAAAAAAAGGTGCCAGCTCCAGAGCCTTTTTGTAATTTTCAAGACTAAGTCCACTTGGCCAGAAACTTCCGGAATAGATTTCCTTCATATCCATCATACTAACATTGAAACAGTAAAGGATCGGAATTAAGATAATAACAGCAAATACAATGTTTAAAAATGTCATTACAGCGATATATTTTTTACTGTGTTTCATTAGTATGTCACCTTCTTTTCTAACTTAAACTGCAAAGCAGTGAGAATGATTAATATTACAAACAACACAATAGATTCGGCACATGCCACACCAAACCGGCTGTTAATAAATGCTTCCTGATATATTTCATATACAATAACATTAGTACTGTTGGAAGGTCCTCCCTGTGTCATCATTTTAAACTGAGCGTAAGCCTGGAGCGCGTTAATTACATTGATGATCAATAGGAAAAACAAAGTTGGGGAAATACAGGGAATTGTCACATTTTTGTGTTTTTGAAAAAATCCGGCTCCTTCCATTGCCGCACTTTCGTATAATTCCTGGGGAACCCCCTGCAAAGCTGCTGTCAGATAAATATAATTCATTCCGATGTTCATCCATACACTGACAATTGTAACTGAAATAAGCGCCCATTTGGGATCTGTCAGCCAGCCAATAGTCGTTCCCAAAGTCTTATTCAGGATTCCCAGAGAACTGTGAAAGATAAACATGAACACAACCGATGCCGCTGCTGCTGAAATCGCCATAGGCAGTGCGTAGACCGTACGGAACAGACTCTTTCCGCGAATCTTTTCATTGCTTACAATTGCCAGAACAAAGCCAATAACCATGGAAAATACTACCATCATGGCAGCAAACTCAAAAGAAATCAAAAGACTCTTCAAAAATTCCTTATCGGAAAAAATCTGTATGTAATTGTCAATTCCCACATACTTTGCTACTTCTCCTAAAGGCGTTGTCATAGCAAAGCTGAGCCTGAGTGTTTTTCCAAATGGCCAGAACACAAACAGAGCAAAAAATACCAGTGCCGGCACCAGATATAAATACGGCTCAATTGTTTTGAAAATCTTGTGTCTTTGGTTCATATATTTCTCCTCCCTTTCTTTTTATAACACTCCTCTTACTGCCTTTTTTCCTCTGTCCGGATAATTTGTAAAAACAAGGCTGACTCCCCATTTCTTCATTTTCAGAAATTCGTCTTTTTCATTTACTGTCCAGACATTAACTCCTATTCCGTTTTCAGAACAATTTTTCACATGTTCTTCTGTAAGAAACTCCATACTGGGATGATAATAATCCACTCCAAACTCCCTGGTATAAACCCCTGGATTTCCTATAGCTCCCTCCAAAAGAAAACCCGTTTTTAGAGAAGCTTCCATTTCTTTGCATTTCAGAACAGATGCATTATTAAAAGATGAGATAATAACTCTTTCCAGTAAGTTATATTTCCGTACCATATCAATGACCATCTGTTCCATTCCGCCGTAGTAATAAACACTGTTTTTTAATTCAATATTTGTAATGATTTGAGAGGCTTCCTCTGCCAGCCACTCCAGATATTCTTCCAGGCAGGGAATTTTCTCATCAGAAAACTTATCGCCGAATTTATCCGGGTACCCGAAACTGAAGCTTCTCAGCTCATCAAAAGTGTAATCACATACCCGCCCTCTTCCGCTGCTGGTCCTGTCTATCCTTTCATCATGAATAATCACTGGTACCAGATCTTTTGTCAGCTGGACATCCAGTTCAATCCCTTCACATCCCGTTTCTGCAGCTTTTTTAAATGCCAGCATAGTATTTTCCGGATATTCTCCGCTGAACCCACGGTGTGCAAATATTTTCATTTTTCCCCTCCTGTTTTTTATCCGGCAGAGAAAAGAAATCTTACAGAACAACTTCATTTTATGAAAAATTTTCTTTAACCTAAAATGCTGCTAATCTTATACAAAAAAAACAAGACAGGCTGTCAGCCATTCTGCTGATACCCAAGTCTTGCTCTTCTCCTTTCTCTCACGCAATCCTTTTATTTTATTTTTATAGTATATATAATACTCTATATTTGTGCAAAATGCAATATTTTTTTACTTTTTTTACTTTTTTATTGTTTATTTCGTTATTTTTTTATCATTTTTATTTTTTATATAGAGGAAAATTCTCTAAAAAAAGAGAACCACCGGACATTTTTTATACATCCGTCGGATCTCCTTGACTAAATTTATTTTTCAGCTTTTAGTGTTTTCTTTGATTAATTTCCTGATTCTTCCTGTATTCGGAAGGTGATATTCCACAGATACTTTTAAATATCTTCATAATATATGCCCGGTCAATCACAGGATTTCCATGTTCAAAACAATATTCTTTTCCATTTACATAAATACTTTCCACTTCATAATCTCCAATATCCTTATGCAGTTTATTGATATAGCTTATATTCAGCCTGCGTCCTGCAAACCGGCATTTCACTTCTGCAATTCCCTCTTCTCCAAACTGCTCATCCAGAAGTTTCGGAGAAAATTTTAAATTTCCTCTGTACCCCGACACACCAAACATCTGAGTCAGGACTGTAAGAATCAGCCAGCTTCCTGCACCGGTAAGGAAGGGATACATACCTCTCCCCCTTGGGCTGAAATATTCCGGAATTCCCGGATACATACAGCTGGTTTCAAAATCCAGGCTCTTGTCTGCCAGAGCTTTGATGGCATGATAGCCTTCCTTTACAAAATTTCTGCTGTACAGAGCATAGGCATACATCACCGTCATATGACAGAAAACTGCTCCATTTTCCTTATGTCCATAAGCAAATCCAAACATTCTTCCCAGACTCATGTCATTCTCCCGGAAATCAGTATTCAGCCGGTATCCTCCCGCTTCCCTGCAAAACAGATATTTTTCTGCCGACTTTGTGATTTTCTCTACCTGTTCATCTGTTGCTGTTCCTGACAGAATGGTAAATACCTGGCTGGTGAGCATCATCCTCACCTGCTCCTTTCTCACGCCCTCAACCTGTCTTCCCAGGTCATCATAATATCCGTTAAACCAGACTTCTCCTTTCTGATCTCCTGTCAGCTCTGTTCTCCTGATGTGGCTGCTGATCCACTCGCCCATTTTTGTGAAAATAGATGCCAGTTCCCTGGTGTCTATTTCCACCTTTTCTCCTGATATCTCCGGCTGGCAGATTTCACAGTATTTCCGAAGAATCCTCCTTTTCTCTTCCTGATCCTCATATATGCTCTCATCGTCACAAAGAAGCATTTTCAGTTCTTTAAATATCTTCAGACTGTGAATCCCCCGTTCATACAGAACCAGGAACAATTCTGCCATTTCTTTAAAATTTCCGCTGTATGCTGCTGTAAATGCCACAGTTTCGCCCCGCCGGGAAGCCATATCCAGTGCGTCGTTCCAGTCAGCTCCCCGCAGCCGCATATGATTATGCTCTCCTACCTCATAAAACTGTGCCAGGTTCTGAAGCATCAAATGTTCTATAACGGTTCCGAAATATTCCTGTCCCTGTGCCGTTTTCAGTGTATTTCTTTCCGTCTCTGTCGTATTTTCTTCCAATACCTCTCCCCTGGATAAAATCCGGTCTCTGAAATAAGGCTTTTCTTCCAAGAGGAAATCATAATCTCCTGTCTGTTCCAGGTAAAGCTCCACAGTCCTGAAACACCAGTAAGCATGATCTGACCAGACTCTCACAATGGAATTTCTGTCTGCAATAAATTCTCCCGGCTTACTTCCAATGATGGTTGCATTGGTTCCATCCACTCTGACACCTGCAAAGAAGTTTCCTAAATCTTCCCTTACAGAGTCCGGATCCATCAGAATCAGAGACAGACAGTCCTGCCATAAATCTCTCCACCCTCTGCCGCCTCTTCCATAGTCGTGATAAGGCAGGAAGGAACATCCGTAAATCCTCCTTAAATGAGGCTGAAGACTGATCCAGCTGTCATACTCTTTACCTGAAGAATTACAGGTGATCAGTCTCTGGGACTTCCAAAAATCCTTCATTTTATCAAATGCTTTCCTAGTTTTTATAATATCCAGGTAGGAAAGACCTTCTTCCATATAGCTTAAAACAATAATATAGCTGTGCTTTTCTCCCGGAACCAAAGAAATCTTTCGGAACCAGAGAACTCCTGCTGCTTCATATCCTTCACACTGATATCCTGCTTTTTTCAGATTTCTTTTTCCATCTGTCAGGCCCTTTGGCTGAATCAATGTCCCTCCTTCACCAATAAAATCTTCCACAAAAGGAATTGCACCTTCCGGCTTTTCTCCATATTCATCCCTTGCAAAGACACCGTATGATATCTTATTTTTATGATGTCCTCTCTCATCAAAAGCCATGGAAGGAGTGACAACAACCCCGTCTTCCTTTACTTCAATTCTGTTCAAGAGAGAGGTCACATGCCTGTGATCCCTGAGATGGTCCGCTCCTCTGCCATAGATAGGCACTGCCGCCACAGGAATAAGTTCCAGAACCTCATCTCCCCTGTTTTCCAGAGTTACCACCATGATTTCTGCACGTTCCTCTGCTGCCGGACAAAAAGAAAGAACCGTTGCTCCGATTCCTGTTTCTCTGTTTTCTCTCTCTGTTTTCTGCCAGTAGGGTCCTGCTGTGATCCTGCTCTTTTCTTCTTTTCCCCTGCCCAGCTGTGCAGCAGAATATCCTGTAGCAGACCATGCCCCTTTTTCTTCCAGAATACACCAGAAAATTCGGGAAACCATGCTGCTGTGAAGATTCTCCACACTCACAGGTTCCAGAAGAAAACAGTCATTAGATATCTTGCTGTCCCCATGACCGTCCGGCGTGATACAATCCATAATACATTCATTTACCAGCGGCATATATAAATAATTAAATTCTTCTGGATTTTCCAGATAAAATTCTGTATCAGAAAGTTTATACTCCATATTTTTTCCTCCCTGAGCTCCATAATTTATGGTTTTATTATAAAGTCAGGAATTGATCCGCTACAGTAACCTTTTTTTACCCAGGTGTCTATTTTTTATATGTGGTTCATTTCCTTTGTAATTTTTTCTATTTGAATTATAATAAAAATATTTAATGATAAAATTTAATGGAGAATACCGTGAATGAAAAAATTTTTAGAGATACCCGTATACAAATCAGCATACTTAAAAGCCGTGGGATTACTATAAAAATAGGCAAAATAAACTTTTAGAAATGTAAATTTTTATAATTTAATCAATGGATATAAAAAATATTTTTACAGAC